>NZ_JBHFQH010000018.1:0-58976 GCF_041949995.1 Virgibacillus sp. JSM 102003 | reverse complement strand
TGTAAGCTTTATGACTCCCCAATCAAGAAAATATGAAGAGAAGGAGTCAAAAGGTAATAAAGATAAACATTTACGTAAAACAGATTGATTTGTTATACTAGTGTTATCCATAAGAAATCTCCTTTATGTAGAATTACGGATAACGTTGGTTGCGGATATCCTTCTACATTAGGAGATTTTTTTTATTTCGTCCAGTAATTATTTGGTAATTCAATTGAAAATGGATACCAGTTATAGGAATTATTTAACCTGTGGATACATTTGCAAGGCTAGTGAATGAGGATCCTATAAGAAGCTGAAAGTAGGGGTTATTCAGGAAATAACGGAATGAGGATTCATACGAGTTTGTAAATCAGAAGCGCTAATCGAAAAAACACGAAAACGCCTTAAGGAAGCAGCTTTCAACATGACATGCTTTATAAAAGTGGTATTTTTAAATCAGTATGTAGCGATAGTGTTTTAGTGAACGTAAAATCCGAACTAGGATTCAAAATTCCTGAAATAGATTTCGAATTAGTTCGGATTTTTTGTTGCTGATTTGAGTTAAATTACGACACAATTTGAAAAGTGCAATGACAACGCTTCAGCTTCCTAAGGAAGAAAATACGCTTGCTGCAGGACCTTCAGTTGGTTGCTTCGACGAACAGGACATTTTAGTTCCGGCGTTGGTCAACAGGACGTCACCGGTTTAGCCGGTGGCACTTAGGAGTCTTCGTGAATTTACTGCGCTGGAATGTCTCACTTTATCCTATTTTTTTCTCTAGTAACTAGACCAAATGACCTTTACCTTAATGTTTTTCATTTATCCAAACACGATCAAAGTTTGAGTTTTGCGGAAATTTCTCTCCAGCCTTTAGCTCAACTCTTTTGGGATCCTTCACATTGCTGCCTGTCTCCCCAATTTCTCTATACACACCATTGTTCGGTGCTTTTTGCCCAAATCGAAAATGACTGTATTCACCCATTTTATCACTCCTTATCTTTATTCATTTTTATTATGGCTAATTACCCAGCCATTCATTCTTAGAACTTAGCAGCCTTAGTTGCATATATGCAGTAAGAAAGTACCGCCCGAAATTAAGGAGTCAGACTCATGAAACTACCAACTACTATATATTTCTGAACATAGTGTATGTTTTTGTACAGTTAGCCTGCCTTACCCTTAACAATTAGATGAAATTTATAAAAATAATAGCAGTAATAAGTACCAGAGCAATAATTGAAACATATAAGAGAGAAAGCTTACGTGAAATATTTGCTTTCTGCAGATCTTGCCAATTGTTTGGTTTAATACCACTTAACCAAAATACGATAACAGCTGAGAGCATGATAGAATTAACATTGACCATTAATAGAATAAAGGGAATAAGAGCCTCTTCCCACCTGCCCGCTCCAAGGTTCATACCTAATACGACAGCTGGGGGTACTAATGCAACTGAAACCATAACACCAACAAGAGCTCCCTCATTTCTTTTTATAAAAGAAAGCGCCCCGGCAGCACCAGAAGCTAAGGCAGCAATGACATCAATGATTTGAATTATTGTTCTGGAAATAAACTCATCACTATTTACCGGAGCATTAAAGAGAAAACTGAACACACCAGCAACTAATATGGGAACGCCCAGCCCAAACAACGATGTCATTATAGACCGTCGCAGCAGCTTAAAATCGCCTAGTACAGAAGCAAACGATACAGCAGTAACGGGACCAATAATCGGAGCAATCACCATAGCACCGATCACAACAGCAGGACTGCTTTTTATAACACCCACCGTCGCAACAAATGCCGCAAAAACGATAAACCACATGTAGCTGACACTCATATGACTTGCTTCGGTAATAGTTGTGAATAACTCATGCCGGCTTGCTCGCTGTAAATCTTTTTCTTCTTCCTTAGGCTCCTTTTTCTCCCTGGGAAGGTATGTTTGAACAGGCAGCAACATTACTTGATAAGCATCGCCTTCGCTGGGTAGCTTTTCCAAGTAATTAAGTATTTCTTCAACATCATTTGTCTCCACAAGAATCCGAGTCAGTTTCTGTTCCTCGAATTTTTCAGAAACCCAATACGATACAACAGAGAAATTATCCTCAATATCTTCAATATCCAAAAAATCCTGTGGTGCATAAATTTCAAGTAATTGTAAACTCATCGTTAATTCGTCTCCCATTTTTTAGAAAACTTGGCATTCGTTAAAGGGGATTCTTATGAAAGCGTATTTTGCTTTCTTAGAACCCCTTATACTCTGGAGTTCAAGCCTTAGTTGCACTTATGCAGTAAGAAAGTAGGAAATGCTAAAGAAGAATACTACGCCTTATTGTTACCCTGTTCGTTCTTCTTCATGACGAAAACGGTCAAAAAAATAACCCTTCCTGTTAAGAAGGGTCTTGATTTAATACTCTCCAATTATCTTTAGTACATCCTCTACTAAGGACGGGTCTACAGCCTTATCAAAGTCTACTTCCCCTTTAATTGCTCCATTTTCTTTATACATATCGTATTGTTTTTTGATATCTTCAATGAACATACGGCCATCTGGATTCAAGCCTGTAACGGCAACTTTATTCCATATAGCCGGGTCCTTAAGCGCTGTATGGTTTGTCATGATGTTAATGATCTCTTCCTTTTCACCTTCACCTTTGACAAATACATCATTGTAATCACGAACACCCTCCAAATAGCCTGCCATAAATCGTAATGCTACATCACGGCGCTCATTAAGGAAGTTTGGCGACCCTAAGACCATTGCGATTTGAGCTTTTGGAGCAAAGTCAGTAACATCACCAAATTTCACATGTAAGTTCTCCTCAATCCCCTGCGTAATCAAGGGCTCTATTTGCAGGGCTGCAGCGATTTGGTCATTACCCATCGCAGACATCATGTTACCAAAGTCGGACATTAAAGTGAACTCCACATCATCCCTTGTTAAGCCGGCATGCTCCAGCATTTTCCCGTAAATGTAATCATCAACTGCATTTTTTGTAGAAACTGCAACTCGTTTTCCTTTTAAATCTTTATAATCCTTAATTTCATCTTGCAAGTCTTTTCGGAGAACAAAGGTGAAATAAGAATTACCCATCACATTATGACCTTTATCAGCAATCATGCGGACATCAATACCTTGTGCGATAGAGTTAAAAAATGATGCCGACGATATACCACCAGCCACATCAATCTTGCCTGCAGCCAGAGCCGGAAGCATTTCATCACTATTGCCAAATTTCACGAATTCAACATTAATATTGTATTGTTCAAAATATCCTCTTTCCTTTGCGATATAAAAACCTGCACCAGAGGCAGAACCATCCTCAGCAATTGTTACCGTGACAGGCTCCTCAAGTGGTTCAAGCTCACCTTCTGAACTAGTTTCCTCATTGGCATCTTCTTGCCCCTTCGTTTGGTCTGTTGAACTTTGGTCATCTTGCGTGTCTTCTTTCGGTTTCGTCTCTGAACTAGCACAACCTGCTAAGGCAAGCGTTATAATTAGGAAAAAGACACCCATTATCTTTAACCATTTTCCCCTCATGATTAATCAACCTTTCTGTTCTTTAGTTTTACGATCATTTTGTACTTCTGTTTGCAGATGCTTCCATATATCAACGAACTGCTCTGCCATTTCCGGATTCGACCGAACATCCTCAATTGTTCTTGGACGTGGTAAATCAATTTTCTTTTCACTCAAGATTTGCCCTGGCTGCGAACTCATCAACAATACTTTGTCACCTAGCAACAGCGCTTCATCAATGCTATGTGTAATGAATAATACAGTTTTCTTTGTTTCTGCCCAGATGGCAAGCAGCTCTTCCTGGAGTATAAATTTATTTTGTTCATCCAGTGCTGCAAACGGTTCATCCATTAATAATATTTCAGGATCGTTGGCAAAAGCCCGAGCTATGCTTACTCGTTGCTTCATACCACCGGATAATTCT
This sequence comes from Virgibacillus sp. JSM 102003, assembly GCF_041949995.1. NCBI lineage: Bacteria > Bacillati > Bacillota > Bacilli > Caryophanales > Bacillaceae > Virgibacillus > Virgibacillus sp. JSM 102003. Next base: position 55,049 of record NZ_JBHFQH010000018.1, on the reverse strand, counting down.
TTTGGAAACAGCTTCGCAAACTGCTTTAATCCAACCTTTTCCAAATAGTAGTCTGTTTTCTCTTTCACTAGTTTCTTTGGAAGGTGGCGCATCTTTAATCCAAATGCTACATTTTCTTCAACTGTCTGCCATGGAATTACGCCACGTTCCTGAAATACCATTGATTGGAGAGGTTTCGCGTCATCTGACTGATGAATTTTAAATGTTCCTGTACTAGGTTTTTCCAATCCGGCTAAAATTCTTAGCAATGTTGTTTTCCCACATCCACTTGGTCCCAGCAGACAAACAAATTCACCATCCCCAATGGTAAGTGATATATCCTTTAATGCCGTTACACTTTCATTTCGTTTATAAAATACTTTTGTTAACTGGTTAATTGTAATTTTACTCGGCTGTGCCATTGTCAGATTTACCCTCCTTATGAGTTAGTTGGCTATCTCCACGGAATCAATTTACTTTGCAATCCCCTTAATAATAAGGAGAAGAAGTAGCCAAAGAAGGAAATAAGCACAAGACCTACATACATCTCGGTTAACAGAAAGGCCTTATAATTAACCCAAATCAGATAACCAATCCCGCTGTTTGCTGCAACCATTTCAGCAGCCACAATCGTTAATAAAGCAATCGCCTGCCCCATTTGAATTCCCTCCAGCATGACTGGTAAGGAGCCGGGCAATGCAATTTTAAAGAAAAAGTCTTTCGCACTTGCACCATAATTTCTGGCAACGTCGATATAAATCCGGTCAATATTCGTTACCCCTGCAGCTGTGTTGATCACAACAGGAAAGAAAACACTTATTGCAATGATCAACATTTTAGAAAACTCACCAATCCCAAAAATAATCAAAATAATTGGTAACATCGCCAGCGTTGGAATTGGCATTAATGCCATAACTAAAGGTGAGAAGAAATGTCGAATTGGTGAATACATTCCCATCAGCAGCCCAAGCGCAATAGCTGGGGCTACCCCAAGCACAAATCCCGAAAAGATACGATATAAACTGATTTTTACGTGCATGAATAACTCGCCACTTGATCCCATTGACACTAAAGTTGTCAATATTTCAGTAGGTGGAGGGAAAAAGCGCGGATCCATAACACTCGTTCGTGATAAAACTTCCCACAGAATTAAAATAAAAATAGGAGATGAGATTGTTAATAAACTCTTCAACCTTTGATTACGCTGCCTTTTTTGCCACTCAGCACGCTCAAGCGAAACAGCTGAATGATTGTTTCCCATATCCTCACCACCTCTCATGCACTATGCTATGCATCCGCCCAGAAAGTGGTGATGAATTAGACAGACCATTTTGCTTAGAACCCTTCCTATATCACATTCTTCTACATATATTGATAATGGAAAACAGAAATGCGAGGTGACAAATTCAAATGGCAAAATATAATATTACCCAAGATTATATCGATTTCGAGGATTCTAGATCAGGAGAAAAACTTCAAAACGTGGAATATATCGTCAGTCATGATACAGGAAACCCTGGTTCGACAGCCTATAATAACCGGAATTACTTTGACCGCGTTCAACCCTTAGCTTCCGCGCATACCTTTATTGATGATAACTATATTTTAGAAATAATCCCATTAGAAGAAAAAGCGTGGCATGTTAGATATAACACAACAAAAGATAATACACTTTACGGTGAGGATGCTAATGATGCTGCCATTGGTGTTGAGTTAGCTTATGGAGGTAACATTGATTTTCAGGAGGCATATGACCGCTATGTTTGGTATCATGCCTACTTAGTAAATAAGTATGGCCTTAACCCTGACAAAGATATTGTTGCCCATAGCACGCTAGATCCCCAGCGTCGCACAGATCCGCAAAATGCTTTGCACCAACACGGAATCTCATGGGGGGAATTTATCCAAGATGTAAAAGAAGTTTATCAAACAGAGTTTTCAGGCAATGGGGGTACAGATGAACCGGCAGAACCTGAGGTGAAAGGGGCATCCGTGGAATTACCATTAGATATTGGTGATGAGGGCCAATTTGTAAAGGAAATTCAACAGGATTTAATTCAAGCAGGGTTCTCTTTACCCGTCTTCGGGGCAGACGGAATCTATGGTGTGGAAACCCAGCGTGCCGTTATGCGGTTCCAAAGGGACTACGGACTACAAGTTGATGGATTAGTAGGACCGAATACACTTGCGAAATTAAAAGAAGTCCTTGGATCCAGTTCACCAGCCATTGACTTTCCACTACCAGATAAAGTATTGTCACAAGGAGCCGAGGGGGAAGCTGTTAAACAAGTCCAGCGTGCTTTAAAAGAGATCAACTTTAATCCCGGAGTAATCGATGGGATTTACGGGCCAAACACGCAGGATGCCGTTCGCCGATTCCAGTCGATGTACGCAGCTCTCGCTAATGACGGAATCTATGGACCTAATACAAGAAAATATATTCGAATGGAGCTCAACGATTGAGCTAACTAAAACAAGGTGGTTCACAACCCGCATCTATCGCCGGCATTTGAACCACCATTTCACTTATCCTAAGATTGCACGATCACTTTCAAATTGTTCTCCTCTAATTCGCTTAAATTCATGCAATAACTTTTCGATTGTCAGTTTCTGTTTTTCTTCCCCTTTGACATCTAAAATGATTTGTCCCTTATCCATCATAATCAGACGATTCCCTAAATCTAAGGCCTGTTGCATGTTATGAGTAACCATTAATGTCGTTAAATTAAATTTGTCCACTACATCTTTTGTTAGATTTTTAATTAACTCTGCACGAGATGGATCAAGTGCAGCCGTATGCTCATCTAACATAAGAATATTTGGTTCGGTAAATGTAGCCATTAACAGTGATAACGCTTGTCGTTCTCCCCCAGATAGTAAACCAACCTTTGCTGTTAGACGATCTTCCAGGCCGAGATTCAGTGTTTTTAAATAGTCACGAAACAATGCTTTTCGCTTTTTGGTTACCCCAATGCGAAGCGTGCGTTTTTTATCACGTGCAAAGGCCATGGCCAAGTTCTCTTCAATTGTCATGGTTGGGGCTGTACCTGCCATTGGATCCTGAAAAACCCTTCCAATAAATTTTGACCGTTTATATTCCGGTAAACCTGTCACTTTTTTATTACCAATCGTAACAAATCCTACATCTGGAATAAGTGTCCCGGAAATGACATTCATCAGGGTTGACTTTCCGGCTCCATTACTACCGATAACAGTCACAAATTCACCCTTACCCATTGTTAAGTTCACCTGCTGCAGTGCCTTTTTTTCATCAGGTGTATGTTCATTAAATGTTAACGAAATATCTTGAAGATCTAACATATTAAGCCCCCTCCGCAGTGGAACTGTTTAGTTCTTTTTGTTTTTGCCGACGCCGCTTTTTTTCTTTTTGTGCCTTCATTATTTTTGGTGTAATTAACGCAGCAACAACAAGTAGTGCGGTTATTAATTTCATATCACCCGTTTCTAAAAACTCAACACGTAAAGCAAGAGTTACCACAATACGATAAATAATCGCACCACCAATCACGGCAACCGTCGTAATAGCGATTGTTCGTTTTCCAAAAAGAGCTTCCCCAATAATTACTGAAGCAAGACCTGTTATAATCATTCCAATTCCAAGACCAACATCGGCAAACCCGCCATACTGAGCAACCAACGCTCCGGACAAAGCAACAAAGGCGTTGGAAACACCAAGACCCAGGATAATTAATGTATCCGTATTAGCCGATAAACTCCGTATCATTTTTTGATTATCTCCAGTAGCTCTAATCGCCAGTCCAACCTCTGTTTTAAGAAAATAATCAGTCAATAGCTTGATTAGGATACTGACGAAAATCATAAAAATAAGAATAGCCCATGTACTGGGAACTTGTGCTAACCCTATCGTTTTCATTAGGCCATTGAGTGCTTGATCCAAACCAGCACCTTTCCAAAATCCTTCAACCTGTGTAAAAAGGGTTGTTTCATTGAGGAGGGATAAATTCGGACGACCCATTATCCGTAGATTAATAGAATAAAGTGCAATCATCATGATAATACCTGATAATAATGGGTTTATTTTTCCCTTCGTATGAAGAACACCTGTTATACTGCCTGCTACAAATCCGGCTATTGTACCCAGAATCGTAGCTGTTACAGGGTCTGTTCCATTAATAATCGAAATGGCAGCTACAGCACCACCTGTTACAAAACTTCCATCTACTGTTAAATCTGGAAAATCCAATATACGAAAAGACAGGTATACACCAAGCGCCATTATCGCGTATATTATTCCTGATTCAACTGCTCCAAACATTGATATAAACACAAGATGTCCTCCCCTCTACTTCTACTGCAAAGGATACAATTGGCCCCTCTAAGAAAGGGGCCAAATTCCTATCTCTTTATTCAGGCTCAACGAACTGAGCTTTTTCATCCCACTCTTCGTTCCACTCGATGCCTTGTTCCTCTGCTGCTTCTTTATTAATAAACAGTTGCATTTTTGCTGGGTATTCTACCGGAATATCAGCAGTTGTCTTTTCGCCTGTTAACACTTCTACCGCCATTTCACCTGCACGAGTACCAATTGTATGATAATCGATTCCGTATGTGGCAAAACCACCTTTTTTAAGTGAGTTTGGTTCACCAACAATCAATGGAATATCCTGATCATTTGCAACACCAACGACACTATCTAATGCCGAAACTACGGTATTATCTGTAATAATATACATAACATCGACTTCACCTACAAGTGTTGTCGCTGCCTGTTGAACCTCAGCAGATGTTGAAACCGTACGCTCAGCTACACTTAAGCTTGTGCCTTCAACTTCTGCCTTCACCGCCTCTATCTGGGATACAGAGTTTTGTTCACCGGCGTTGTAAATAAGCCCAACCTTTGAACCCTCAAAGTACGTATCGATAAAGTTTACCGTGTTCTTAATCGCATCCGGGTGAAGATCAAGTACCCCCGTAATATTTTCGCCCGGTTGATCCATCTCATCTACTAGGCCTGCTCCAACTGCATCGGTAACAGATGTAAATATAATCGGAATGTCTTGTGTCGCCTGCAATGCACTCTGGGCACTCGGTGTTGAATTTGCAAAAATTAAATCAACATTATCTGCCACAAAGTTTTGCGCTATAAGACTCGCATTGTTTTGATCATTCTGTGCGTTCTGCAGATCAAACTCTGCATCCAGACCCGCTTCTTCGATAGCATGTTTAAACCCTTCGTACGCTGCATCCAACGATGGATGTTCAACAATTTGAGTAGCCCCTATTGTATAGGACTGTTTTTCCTCTCCTTGATTAGCTTCTTGATCAGTTCCATCCCCTGACCCTGAAGTTTGCTCTCCCTCAGCATCTTCACTGGTCCCACAAGCTGCCAATGTAAGTAAACTAATTAAAGCTATAATAAGAAAAGCTAGCCATTTTTTCTTCATTTCTTTACCCCCTGGACTATTCGTTTTTTAGAAATATTCAAAAGATTTATGCCATATTATATCACAGAACAAATCGGATAACACTGTTTTTATGCATAATCTTTCATAAATATAAATAATTAAGGTGTTAAACTTATTAAATCAGCATTATTATGAATATTTATTCGTCAGCGCTTGTTGGTTAATAAAAAAAAGAACCCTTTTTGTATTTAGAAAGGATTCATTATATATATACGACTTATCTTCTTATTTTGTTCTTCAAGTTCACCTATTTTTTATCTAATCTACATCGATGAGGAAGACTCTATCATTAAACCCACCACGTTGTTCCGCTTTTTTCTCGCGGATTTTTTCAACATCTTCTATCGTGCTGCCATGCACATTTGTCAATGCGTGCATTAATTCCAGTAGATCAGCTAACTCTTCCAACGCATCTCGGTCATTATCAGCAGCTAAGTATTCCTGCAGTTCCTCTTTAGTCTTCTTTCTAAGTTCATTTATATAATCTTCATCAGAAAGCGTTGCAGTATTTGCCTTCTTTCCCGTTATTTCGATGATTCCCGGTATTTTGTCTCGTATTAGCTTGTTGTAAGTTGGCATTTGACACGCTCATTTCGTTTGGTTTATTTAAAGCTATTCTATATTACAGTTACTATAATTACTTCAATTATAACAATATCGCTTTTTAGATTCATTAGAAATTTAATAGGTTCCTAAAATAAACATAAAAATGCTTAGTAACAAATGTTACTAAGCATTTTACAGATAGCTCTTATCTGTTTACAACAGGAATGGTAAGCAATCAATTTAGTTAAAATTGTACGCTCCACCTACCATCCAGCCTTCCACATTACTTATAATCTTCTTCATCCTTTAAAAAATCATCGTAATGTTCCATTTCCTTATAACGTTGCTGCTGGCGATAGCCGTACATAATATTTTGTACAACTTTATCACTTTCAAGTCCTGAGCCGATTGCTCCTACTACTGTTGCAACAGAGGTAACAAGCCACGTCAAATGAAAATAGTATTTAAAACTGACTTCTCCTTCCAGTCCTACTGTTTCGGTAAATACTTCGGGTGGAACAAAGAAGGCTACTGCAATCAGAAACAGTATATATAGCATTATATAGTAAACCAGCACAGCAATTCCCAGGGTTATTACGGTAGCTGTATTATATAGCATCCTTAATTTCCTTTGACTTTTCTTAGTTGGCTTCTCCCACAAATTATGTGCAATGATAATCCAAATAATCATACCAAGTATAGCTGCCAGCATCAAAACTATGAAACGTAAAGGTCCATAAGCTACACTGAGATTCCAGAGGGAGGGAAATACCAGACCGTAAGCACCGGTAGCAAATGCTATGGCGACTACACGTTTAAAGGCAGGAATAATTGTCCAGGGTCTGTTCGCATGAGCCATCCCAAAAAGTAGTCTTTGCCGCCCATTAAATCTCGGAATGACAATAAAGCGTACATCAGCTTTTTCTATCCTATCAGGAGGATTGACTTTGCGAATTGGAGAAAAAGCGGAATCACTTCTTAATAAACGCACATTATTTATGGCAGCACTATCTATCTCCTTATTTAAAACCTTGCCATGACCGTTCACTCGAAAATATAACTCACTGACCATTTGAATAATTGCTTTTTCCACTCGTTTACCTACAGGCAAAATACCAAACGCTGGAATAGAAATTTGCGCTACCCCTTCTTTATCATTAACATCACCTAATACGACATCTTTACCCGAAAAGATAGGAAGATCTGTCAGGCATACAGCGTAATCCCATTTATGTACCTGTTTTAAATCAGCTGCTCTATTAATGATCTCGTCCACTTTTTCTGCTGCACCTGTTAGTGGATCACGAACTATTTCAACATCCCACGAGAGGTCTTCATCAATGTTGCTGGAGAATGCATCTGGCAATTTGTCCACTAACTTATAAGCAATCGTTTCTGGTAATTCCGGGGCTGGAATTATTCCTATTGTCAATTTTTTCAAATTATAGAACCTCCCCTGCTGCTATGTACATACGTTAATTTCTACTATTTTCCTTATAATACCCTTTTTTCAGTGACACAAACATTGGAAACCCGGCTTGTCATTTGAATACCTCATTAGTTCTGTTAAGCCTTTTATAGCATTTAAAAAACCATCGTACATTCGCAATTTTTTACAAATCTATTTGTACCTTTGTATGAAAATACCTCTAAAACTTGATTTTAGCGGACACAGCAGACGCTATTTCTGCATGAAAATCACTTTCTCGAAGGTATCCGGACACAGAAGCCCTTATTACACATATATCATGGTTATTTGACTGTATTTGTGTGAAATAAGGTCCTTGGTGTCCGAAAACACCACCATTTACGTGGATTTTTGCCAAATAAGGTCCCTGGTGTCCGCTAACCTTAAATTTGCTATATGAATACTAATTTTCATGATAGATGGTGGCTGTGTATTAACAGCCATGGTGGATTCTTACGTTCAAAAATTCAACTGGTACTTGTGTACTAAATTCAGTGACAGATCCCTGCCAATCTTTACTTATAATGGCAATTAAAGTACTATTTATAGTAGAAAAATTTGTTAAATTTAAATTATTTCAACTAATATAAATAGAAAAAAGAAGGTGGCTTCATGAACCTTACCTATTTCCTGTTTTTCTTATGTATTATTGTTTGTACATTAATTATTACCTATTGGGCGGCAAAACAAAGTAAGACGACAAATCAATTTTATATTGCGGCTGGAAGTTTAACAGGCGTCCAGAACGGAATGGCAATTGCAGGTGATTACATTAGTGCTGCTTCCTTTTTAGGGATTGTGGGCACGATTGCAATTAATGGCTTTGATGGATTCCTTTATGCGATTGGTTTTTTGGTCTCTTATTTAATCGTGCTGTTTTTTATAGCAGAACCTGTTCATCATTTAGGGACTTATTCGCTTGGCGATGTGGTCTGCTCGCGCTTTCCAAGTTACAAGATGCGCTGGATGATGGCAATCGGGGCGTTTATCATTTCTATTTTGTATATGATCCCGCAACTGGTTGCTGCTGGTCTTCTGATCCGCTTACTTCTTGATATTAATTACTCCACTTCGGTTCTGATAATCGGAAGTTTAATGACGGTATACGTTGTGTTTGGCGGAATGTTTGCGACGTCATGGGTTCAAATTGTGAAAACAGTTGTGCTTTTGTCCGGGACTTTTCTTCTTTCATTAATTGTATTTTCTCGCTTTGATTGGAGCATTGCGGAGCTGATTTCGCAAGTTAAACTTGGTACTCCTTTAGGTGATCAGTTTTTCATGCCTGGTAATTTGTTCAACAACCCACTGGAAACACTATCGCTTCATTTGGCTTTAGTCCTTGGAACGGCAGGCCTGCCACATATTTTAATACGCTTTTTCACCGTCCGAAATACGCTGGAAGTGCGGAGGTCACTGTTAACTGCAAGCTGGATTATCGGGATATTTTACATCATTACACTTGTTCTTGGACTTGGTACCGTTGCACTTATCGGATACGAGGAATTGACTGCACATGATCCGACTGGGAATTTGGCTGCACCATTACTTGCAGGCGAGTTGGGCGGGGACTTCCTAATGGCTTTTATTGCGGCAATATCATTTACGACTATTGTCGCGGTAGTCGCTGGTCTGGTGATTTCCGCTACAACTGCTGTTTCCCATGATATCTATTACCACATTTTCAAAAAAAGACAAACTACCGAAAAAAAACAAATACGTGCTGCCCAGTGGACTGCATTTGTCGTCGGACTCATATCCACTTTATTTGCGCTTGGACTGCGGAATATTAATGTAACTTTTCTTGTCTCTTTAACATTCATTGTTGCAGCTTCGAGTAATTTGCCTGTCCTTTTATTTACGATCTATTGGAAACGCTTTACGCAATCAGGAGCAATTATCGGGATGGTATGTGGATTAACTGCTTCACTTATCCTTTTAATATTCGGTCCGCACATTATGAATCTGGATGGGGGCTGGATTCAGAGAGAGCCTCTTGTTCCTCTTCATAATCCTGGCATCTTTGCCATTCCGATTGGATTTTTAGGTGCGTATTTCGGTTCACTAGTTACACGTGAATCGCAGCATAGCAACCATGAATTCAGACGATTTTACATAAAAGCACAGACCGGGATTGATACGAAGGGGGATATCCAGTGAAGTACTTGACGATTATTTTGTTTGAGCGCCTGGGTCTATTGCTGGTATTTGCCTTCGTGCTAACGCGTATCCCTGGTTTCAAGTCATTACTTTATCGTGAATATTCGAAGCGTATGTCGTTTGTACATGCCTGTATGTTTGGCCTTTTTGGAATTGCCGGGACGATAACCGGGATTGTTATGGAGGGGGACGTTGTTGTTAACCGTGAGTTTATCTGGTCTGTCGGCGATGACCAAATGGCGGTCAGTTCCAGTTTGGTGGCTATCGTTATCGCTGGATTGTTAGGCGGACCAATCGTAGGCCTTGGGGCAGGAATGATTGCCGGCACGCATCTTTTTTATCTTGGGGGCATCGGCTTTTTAGCAAATAGTCTGGTCAATCCACTGACAGGTTTACTTGCGGGATTAACTGCCCAATTTTTTTCAAATGAACGGGTTATCTCCCCGTGGAAGGCTTTATTTATCGGTGTATTTCCACCAGTTCTGCAAATGCAGTTGCTGCTTATTTTTGAACCGCATTCAGATACAATGATCTCTATTGTGAATACAATTGGACTGCCGCTTGTTTTATCCAACAGTATTGCCATTGCAATATTCACGGCTATGATCAGCATTGTACTGCGTGAGCAGGAAAATGAGGCAGCACTGGCAACCAAACAAGCTTTAACAATCGCTGAAGAAGCGCTTCCTTTTTTAAAAAAAGATTCTTCACATGATATGGCGTCTGGAATAGCTAATTTACTATATGATCGTTTGAAATTAGCCGCAGTCTCCGTAACGAATGAAAAGGAAGTACTCGCACACAAAGGGCTTGGTGAAGATCATCACCAGGCAGGAGATCAGATAATTACCCGATTATCCCGCCAGGCAATTTATTCTAAACAGATGCAGATTGCCCAATCACGTACAGAAATTCAGTGTAAACATAGAAATTGCCCACTGGAAGCTGCCATCATCATTCCAATTATGGATGCAAATGAGGCAACAGGCCTTATCAAATTTTACTTTCGAAGAGCACAACACATTCGTCCGGTAGAACTAATGCTTGCACAAGGATTGGGACAGTTAATATCCAACCAGCTGAATACGATTGCAACGGAAAAGATGAAAACACATATACGTGATGCAGAACTGAGAAATCTCCAAGCACAGATTAATCCGCACTTTCTATTTAATACACTTCATTTGATTGCGGCATTGTTTCGGAAGGATCCAAAGAAGGCACGGCATATTACGGTAAACCTGGCACACTATATGCGGTTTAATATCGGACTTGTTTCGTCATCACTCATACATCTGGAAAAAGAATGCCAGCATGTAAAAGCATATATTGAAATTGTTCAAACCCGTTTCTCCAGTCAGCTCCAGATTATTTTTTCAGAAACGGATGGCATCTCAGAGGTGTTCATTCCACCATCAACGATTCAGCCACTTGTTGAGAACAGTGTCCAGCATGGATTAAAAAATGTTTCAAAAGACGGAATCATTAAGGTAACAATCGAAAAGTTAGACACCTGCATCCAAGTTACGGTCCGTGACAATGGCTGTGGCTTTCCTCAGGATACTTTAAACCTGGCGGGTGATGAGTCGTTATCAGCAAATGAGGACGGGGGCGCAGGGTTATACAATGTCAACCAGCGATTAATCCGTTTACTGGGGGAATCAGCACGTTTACATATCCGTAACTTACCTTCCAGTGGAAGTGAAGTTTACTTTAAAATTCCGTATGAAAATTAATGATAAAAGGAGGTACTTTTTATGAAAAATATCCACGCTTTGATTGCTGAGGATGAACAATTTACCCGGGAGGAACTTATCGACCTTCTAAAGAAAGAGCAGGATGTTATTACATATCCAAGTGCAGAGAACGGTCAGCAATTAATAGATTTGTACGTGGAGCATGAACCTGACGTAATTTTTCTGGATGTTCAGATGCCGGGGATAGATGGTGTTGAGGCTGCAAAGCGGATCAAAGAGCTCTCCTATATTAAACCGCCATTATTCATCTTTACAACCGCATACGACGAATATGCCATTGACGCGTTTGAAATTGAAGCTGTCGATTATTTGTTAAAGCCTTATGATGACACACGCTTTCAAAAGACGATGAAGCGGGTCCGGAAACAAATAGCGAAAATGGATATGAACGAAGACAAGCCATTCCAGCTTGAAGTGAATTCCCCCGCAACAAAATTACTTGTTGATGACGGGGAAAGAATGGTTGTTTTGTCACCGGATTCCATCTATTACGCAGTTCCCTTCAAACGGTTGCTGGAAATCCATACAAATGATGAAGTGATCGAAAGCCGGATGACATTACAGGAATTGGAGGAAAAATTACACGGACTATCATTCTTTCGGACTCATCGAAGCTATTTAGTGAACTTAAATTATGTCCGGGAGATTACACCATGGTTTAATGGATCGAGTAATGTAACGCTTAATGATAAAAACGGTACGACATTACCTGTTAGTCGCTCGGCAAGAAAAGTACTTCTTGATGTATTTAAACAATAACCACTGATGAATGATATTAGACTATTCAGACTTAAAAAGATGCAATTGACACAATTTTACTCTCTGAAATACTCCATTCATTTATACTGGTTAGTAAGCGCTTTCAGATAGATGCGGAGGTGATTAAAGCCAGTTCATCAGTTGGCACGCTGTTCGTTGGAACATAATAACCAAAATCAGGAGAGGTTTCCACATGGCTGCCGAAACCTCTTTATTTACAGATGAGGAGTGTGATTATGAGTAATGTAAGCGACTATAAGGCAGATGATCAGACAGATGGCAAAATCGATTTTGTGAAAGTAGAGCAGAGTGAGAAGTTTCAACGTCTCATGAACGACAGGAAAAAGTTCATCATTCCTTTAACTATCTTTTTTCTTGTCTTTTATTTTTTACTTCCCGTTCTAACGTCCTATACAACCTTCCTGAATACACCCGCTATTGGTGATATTTCATGGGTTTGGCTATTTGCTTTTGCACAATTTGTTATGACATGGGTTCTATGTACTTTATATGTTAAAAAGGCAGCATCCTTTGACAGGCAAACAGATGAAATCATTAACGAACAGATCAACAACAAAGGAGGTAATGGCTGATGAATGCAACTGTCGTAATTCTTTTTCTTGCTATTGTCATACTAACTCTCATTATTACGTATTATGCCGCTAAACAAACCCAGTCAACTACTGACTTCTACACAGCTGGTGGCGGACTCAAAGGATGGCAAAATGGGGTTGCAATAGCAGGAGACTATTTATCGGCTGCCTCCTTCCTTGGAATTGCCGGCGCAATTGCATTATATGGCTTTGATGGATTCTTTTATAGTATCGGATTCCTTATTGCCTATTTGGTTGTTCTGTTTTTAGTGGCAGAACCGCTTCGAAATCTTGGAAAATATACACTTGCTGATATGCTAAAAGCACGGTTCGATGAGAAGAAAGTCAGGGGAGCTGCTGCACTTAATACGATAACAATCTCTATCTTCTATATGATTGCACAACTTGTCGGAGCAGGAGCCCTTATTCAGCTTTTATTTGACATCCCCTATTGGATAGCTGTTTTGATCGTTGGTGTGATGATGACCATTTATGTATTGTTTGGCGGAATGATCGCCACCAGTTGGGTTCAAATCGTAAAAGCCGTTCTTCTTATGGCTGGGATGGTCATTATTTCGTTCCTTGTTTTATTAAAGTTTAACTTTAACATTGTCGATATGTTCAATGATGTTAAAACGGTTACAAGTCATGGAGCAGATTATTTAAAGCCTGGTCTAAAGTATACTAATCCATTGGGAACCATTTCCCTAATGATTGCATTAGTACTTGGAACGGCTGGATTACCACATATACTTATGCGCTTCTTTACGGTTAAAGATGCTAAAACTGCACGAAGTTCTGTTATTACTGCAACATGGGTGATCGGTATTTTTTATGTACTGACTTTATTCCTTGGGTTTGGAGCAGCTGCATTTGTTGGTGAATCAGATATTCTTGCAGCAAACCCTGGCGGAAACATGGCAGCACCATTACTGGCAGAAGCATTGGGCGGTGAAATCCTTTTCGCTTTCATATCTGCAGTTGCCTTTGCGACAATTCTTGCAGTAGTTGCTGGTCTGGTTCTATCAGGTGCATCAGCATTTGCCCATGATTTATATGGACAAATTATCAAAAAAGGAAAAGCATCTGACCTGCAGCAAATGCGAGCAGCACGTTATGCTTCTCTGGCAGTATCTGTACTTGCAATTATCCTAGCATTGTTTGCTCAATATTTAAATGTGGCATTCCTTGTTTCGCTAGCCTTCTGTATTGCAGCAAGTGCAAACCTTCCAGTCATTCTTTATACGGTATACTGGAAGAAATTCAATACAACGGGGGCCGTCACAGCAATGTTAACCGGTTTGTTCTCAGCGCTGATCCTTGTGTCCATGAGCCCAAGTGTGTTTTCACCGGTAGAAGGTGCAGCATTATTTGTCGGGGATCCTATCTTCCCTATTTCAAATCCTGCACTTGTTTCAGTTCCACTAGGATTCCTTGGAGGCTACCTTGGTACTGTATTTTCTAAAGACGCAAGCGCGAAACGATACGCTGAAGTAAAAGTGAAAGCAAATACTGGATATCGGGAAACAGGAAGCTAAAAAGGGGTTATGAGCGACTGCCATTACGGTGGTCGCTCATTTTGTTTTATTGCGTTCCTTTTGACTTGCACTCTCATTCAAGCCAAAATTGTTAAGTTTATCGAAACAGAGAAAAGACTGAACAGTGCTCTGCACCATCCAGCCTTTAATCTAATTATTAATATACTTCTCAAAAACGTCACCAAAGTCTTTCTCATGATATTCTTCACGAACGGATTTCAACCAATCGAATCCAAACTCCGTCAACTCTTTATATTGTTCTGCAAGTTTCGTTTCAGATGTTCTTGAATTTTGAAGTACTGTTACAGCTTTATCTAAGCTTTCTCCGGCCATCTCTGTAATAATAGCATTTTCATGAGTTGTTTCAGCAATAAATAACAGGGCCTTATATAAATCTTTTAATTTATCAATTTCGTCTTTATGGACATCAATACTTAGTGGTTCTTTTCCTAACGTAAATTTGATTTCGATATCCAGATCGATTTTTCCTGCTGTCTCAAGGGATACATCTGAAATCTTGTATTGTGAGTATGGATAACGATTTAGTGTTCGTTTAGAAGAAGCAGCATTTTCACCATTTACATGAATTAGTGCCAGGTTAGTGAAGCAATACTCATCTGCTTTTGTCTTAATCAAGAAGTAAATTTTTTCATCATCTTCGTGTCGAACGTAATCATCCGCATCTGTCTTATCATAGTCCTCAGGGCCAATTATCCTGCCAATATCGGATAAGCCCAATGCATCTGATGCTAATTTTTTAAACATTCCCGTAACTCCCCTTCTTATAATTATTTTCTGAATTATTATACCATTAATAAGCTTCAATGACACGCACCCATTCCTCTTTCTGTGAATAGGCTGTTACGATATTCAAAACGAGGAGTGACCAACCAACATGAATAGCGAATTTTATTATACGATCCAGCCAGGTGATCATCTCGGACTACTGGCTGAACGATTCCGTACACCAGCAGAAAAAATTTTCAAAAATAACCCTGGAGTGGACCCGTACAATCTTCGGGTGGGTCAACGCCTGCTTATTCCTGCTTTAAGGCAGGATGATTGTATCAGTCAGGCTGAATTCGAATTTAGAAGTGATAATCGTAAGCTGTGGGAGGAGCATGTGGCTTGGACCAGAATGACAATTATCAGTTTGACCTTTAATCTGCCAGATGTGGAATTTGTTATCGCACGTCTTCTGCAAAATGCTACCGACATGGGTGATGCCATCAGACCCTACTATGGTGACCGTCTAGCTGATATATACGCTAATTTGATTAAAGAACATCTCATATTTGCCGCGGATCTTGTTAAAGCTGCAGTAGCAGGTGATCAAGAAGCAGCAATGACTGCTGAGCAAAAATGGTACGCTAATGCAGATGAGATTGCCAGGTTCTGGAGCAGTGTAAATCCTTATTTATCCGAGAAAGGTGTTAGAGATATGTTTTATCAGCACTTAGATTTAACAAAACAGGAAGCAGTATTTATGATAAATATGGATTACCAGAAAGATATTCAAATATATGATGAAATTGAAGAACAAGCTTTAGCAATGTCAGATGCCATATCAACTGCAGTAGTAAAACAATTTCCTGAACTATTTGCGTAGATTAGTTTGAGCAGGAGACATATGCCCCTACTCAGCTTATTTAACTAATGCTTGAAAAATCTCTATATGCAGCCTTACAGGACGTAAGAGTTCACACACTACTAAAAGTCATTTACTCACGGTTCCAGTCAGATTTCAGGGATTCTCTCTTCCCTTCTATACTCTCAACATTATACTCCATCAAAGGCTTAACAAATTTCTCATAACGTTCCTTTTTGAATCTCTCTAATTCCTCTGGCGTCATGTCCTTTATCACCTCTGACACATGACGCCCCGGGAGTTCATCAAACTCCTCCTTCGTCATCCATGTTACGTTGCCATTTTCGATAATGAAATGTTTCATTTTTAATTCCTCCTTTATAGAACAAAAGCGCAAGCGCCTGTTCAGCGCCGTTATGGACTGGACTGACCCGTGTGAGATAAAGGAAATACGAAGAGCGTAGCGATTCGATATTGACTTATCGATGACACGGGGAGGGAAGTCCACTAGGCGCTAGGCGCTGGCCGGTGAGAACGCCACGTCCTGTGGCGTCACCGGCACTAGTACGTCCTGTACGTCGGATCTGGACGTGGCTGATTCGGAAGTCCAATTATTCACAGGTTTTAAATTTTATAATTTCCTATATAATATTAAAAAACCCCTTCATGCGTTGGATGCATAAAGGGGTTTTCTACCGATTTATCACTCAAAGCATGGGCTTTGCTGGTGGGAGCACCTTACTTTTGCAGGTTGCTGTGACGTCATTGAGCCAGTTCTCTCGGTCACTCTTGATAGCTATTCAATTACATAAAGTATATATGCGTTTTTACGATATTTCAATGAATAATCGCCAGCACATTAATTCACCGCTGTTGGTTACACTAACATAAAGGCTGTTTTCTAAAAATTTATGCTTTAACAAGTAGTATATTATAACGTATTTGATATAAAATGCGAATTAACTTACCGTGTTTCGCTTCCATCTTTTATAAGATGACTGCTATGACACTGCTTCAGAAATACACTACGCGCACCTTAGAGAAACGCTTCAGCCTCCTCACGAGCAAAAAGCGCTCAGTACGCAGGGTCTTCAGACTGTTCCATCGACGAACAGGACGTGACCGTATTTTTAGCCGATGACCCATAGGAGTCTCGCATTTTTCCGCAGGTTGGAATAGTTTTCTAATTAAGCGAGAAGAATAGATTAGTCATACAAGGAAACGCACTCACATTTATATTAATTTTGCCATTAAGCGCAGGCAATGCACGTAGACTCCTGTGGAAAACGAGCCTAAGAGCCCCGCAGTGAGCGGTCTTGGCGAACGAGGAGGCTCGTGGGGAGTCCACGGAAAGCGAAGTGTATTGCCGAATCGATTGCCTTGCACATCTCAAATTCACTATGTCGCATTTTATATCAACTGCTAAGATTAAACAGCAACAAAACATACGAAAAAAGCCAATAGTAAAAACAGGATTGTGGTGACGTTAATGGTTTGGTTAATCATTCAAAATCTTGTCCCTCTCAACGTATTAATATTAAATGCTATTTCGCTGTCCCAATTAATTGAAGCCCACAGGGAATTCAGCGACTTACTAAAAGAATACTGGCAACAGAATGTATACTTAACACCTAAATGGTGGTTCTTGGTTATGCTTAGTATACTGCCCGCGATTATCTGGTGGATGTTAGTTAATAAGAAGAGAATTATTGAAATTACAGCATTCGGACTATTCTATGGTGTTGCTGCAATTATTCTTGATTCTATTGGAAGCAACGCCTTAGCGTGGACTTATCCTTATATCCTTTCACCATATTTACGTCCGCAGTTATACCCATATGATGTTGGTGTTGTGATCATTTCATTTATGCTTTGTTATCAGCTGTGGAGTGACAATTTTAAAAAGTTCTTTATGTTTTCAGGTCTGCTGGCTGCTTTTTTGGCCTTTGTAGCTGAACCGATTATGGTATGGTTAGGCCTTTACAAAGCAATCTACTGGAAACACATATATTCATTCCCAATTTATTGGCTATTAAGCTTAATATGCTGGGGTATTATTACGTATTTTAAAAAAATGGAACAGGAGAGTTAAATTCTTATTTCTTCTGTTTATTTTTTATGGAAAGAATGAATGTTTTAGTTTTTTATATCGTCTAATAAGTAAGGAGTAAAAAAAGCAATAGGAGAGGTTCATATGTCTAACAAAAAAGAGTTTCTAGTAATTATGATATCCTTGCTATGTCTATTTCTAACAGCCTGTAGTCAAGGGAATTCTCCTGAGTCTGCAAATGAACAGGATGAATCTAATCAGAAAGAAGTAACTGACGATAATGAAAAATCGGATAAAGACCCAAAAGATAACAAATCTGATAAGGAAAAAAAGGATAAACAAGATAAAAATAAACCATCTTCTGATCAGAAAAATAATGAATCAAAGGATAAACAGGATAATTCTTCCGATAAACAGAAAGTTGAAGATGATGGCAGCGCTGAAGAAAAAATCCTGCCTATCGGAACATTATCATATGGAGATAATGGGGAAAAAGTTAGTATGATGCAGGAGGCTCTAAACCGGTTAGGTTATTCACTGGAAGTTGATGGCGATTTAGGATGGACTACTGTTTGGGCGATAAAAGATTTTCAAGGTCAAGTATCTGCCTTGAAGATTGACGGTATATACGGAGAGCAAACACGTGAATATATACTAAAAGCAATAGATGGTAACCTAGAAGTAAATCCGGGCACTGGTCTAGAGAAGAATAACGATACGGAAGAAAATCAAAATGATAATGAAAATAATCAAAACAACAATAAAGAAAATAGTAACGTAGTATCCAACCCATCAAGTATTCTTGCTTTGGTTAATAAAAATAACAAATTACCAGCAGACTATGTTCCAAATAATCTAGTCAATCCAAATGTAAGGTTTCCATTTACAGAAGACTTACCAAAAAAACAAATGCGACAAGTTGCTGCTAATGCACTTGAAAATATGTTTAATGCTGGAGATAAGGCGGGGGTTGACCTTTTTGCACAGTCCGGTTATCGTTCATACGATAGGCAAGAAGCAATTTTCGCAGCAAATGCTCGTGAGCACGGACGAAAAGCAGCAAATCAATTCAGTGCACAAGCCGGGGAAAGCGAGCATCAAACAGGTCTGACAATGGATGTCACAAGCGCTGATATCAATTACCGCCTTAATACAAATTTCGCCAATACCGATGAAGGGCAATGGGTTAAAAAACATGCTAGTGAGTATGGTTTTATCATTCGCTATCCAAAGGGTAAAACAAGTATCACCGGCTACCAATATGAACCTTGGCACCTTCGTTACGTCGGTGAAAAAGCCGCTAAATACATTGACAGCAATAATATTACGCTGGAACAATATCTCGGTAATTAATAAAGGTAGTTTACAAAGAGCTTGGACGCGGATCCAAGCTCTTTTTTTTAGCAATTAAGGCACACTCACCTTCATACGAATGCCACGTTCCCTTATTTAATTAGTCAAGTGATAACAAAGCCCCAACAGCACCGCTGTATTCCCCGTTTTTCAGAAACACTGGCTCTTTTCCTGCCAGTCTAGTGTATTCTTTAATAATATCCCGCAAAAGTGGATTTGACCGGAGTGACGAACCGAAATAAATAATGGACCCGACGTTGTGTTGGAATGCCATTTGCGAACTGACCGTAACGATTACTTCACCGATCATGCCAATGATAGCTGCCAGGATGTCTGACTCTGAGGGGTTACGCGCCATCATTGATTCCTTTTTCCCAAAGTTGCTTGCAGTCAGCTCCCCAGAAATAGGCGGTAGCGCACCTTCGAAGATATCCTTCACTTTAAGGTCCACATTGCCCCTGTCACCGTTACTAGCTAATTGTACGATCCTTTCATAGTCCCAAAGTCCAGTTAATAAGTAGGCAAGTCCCATTAATGTTCCACCACCAATACCAGTTCCCCCAACCCGCTGTTGTTCCATATCTTTGGCATAGTGGATTGATGTACCGGTGCCAATGTTTACAAACATAAAATTGTTCTCAATTGCATCCCGTTGCTGACCAGCCAAAAAATGTACTCCACGGTTTGTTGCGTCAAATTCAACTATCGTTTTTGCAGGTGCTGTTAGTTTTTCCGCAAGCAGCTGGCTCTTCCCGCCAGTAATACAGACAATGGGATTCAAAAAACTATCATTAAGCCATGAGACAGCATCATAGATAGCTTGCGAAGGAAATGTTTGATAGACAATGCTGCTACTTTCCCGATATGCTACCTTTACAAGTGTACCACCAGCATCAATTCCTATTTTCGTTTGATTCATTTGTATCGTTCCTCCCCTAAAATTTTTTAATTGTGGTGCGAAACCATTTCGTTCACTAACTAATATTTGATAGGATTAAATAAGAACCTGTATTAGGGGGGGTTAATGTGCATTTATTTAAGAAAATGAAAGACTCAAGAATTTTTAGGATTCTTATAACCTCGGTAGCCTGGATTGCTATTATTCTGCTATTTTTATTCATTGCCTCAATGGTTTATCTGCTAATTATGGACTACTTTTATAATGAAGATAAAGATAAATTTAATCAAAATGGGGAAGAAATTTCGTTACGATCCCCCCACATGCCTAGTCAGACGTATTTTGAATCCATTCTTTAATGTTCCTTGCCACTTCTCCTGGAGCATCAAAATAAATATTATGCGTCGTATTGGTTATCGGACGAACTTGTGCATTTGGTGTGTTTTTTAAAAAGTGGTTGGCTTGCTGTTGCCGAAACCCTTCCATATCTTCTGGGAGCGTACTTCTAAGCAGTAGTACCGGACAGCTAATCTGCTGTAGAACGTCACTTGTTGGCTCTGTATAAATTCCTTTCACAATTGCTTTTGCATCAGAAACCGGTAGGGCCAAACGGATTTCCCCGTTAATTTCTGTAACCTGTGCCCTTGAAGCTGCCTCAATCTCAGTTGACCACCTTGGCATCTCACTCTTCTCTGATTCGATAAATGCTTCCCATGACGGGAAACGAATACTATTATCGAACGCTTCAATAGCTACAAACTCATCCTTCAATGAGTCGCTCTTTGTTTTCTGTATGTAACCTCCGTCAAGTAAGATCACACCCTTAACATGATCCGGATAAGTTTTTGCAAAATACAAGGCAATATGTGCACCCCATGAATGGCCGACAAGGTAGATCTCCGATTTATCTAGGTTCTTAATGACCTTCTCAACCTCTTCTGCCATACGCGATGGCATGTATGCTTCTTCCTCTGACAAAGAGTTATCGCCCCCATTTCTGGCAAGATCAAACGAAACGACATGATAGTCACCTAAATACTGTGCCAATTCTCCGAAGCTTAAACCTGTACTCCCCATCCCGTGAAGAAATACCAAAGTAGGATTACCTCTGTTTCCCCATTCAAATAAGACATTTTCCATTTACTTTCCCCCTCTTAATAGCTGTTATTCTAATCTTATCAAAAAATTATCAAATTTGTTAAAATAATTGTTGTATGTTTATTCACTTAAATGTATAATAATACATAATCTAATTATGAAACGGAAAGGATTTGATTTTAGTGGCTAACACAATTTCAAAGCCGACTTTAAGCGACAAGGATTTTTTAACATTAGGCAAGTTAAGTAAAGCAGAAATAACTTATCTGCTAGACGAGGCCGTTGCTTTAAAAAAACAGACAATTGAAGGAACGCATGAACCCTATTTAAAAGGGAAAGTTCTTGGAATGATTTTCGAAAAAGCATCTACCCGTACTAGAGTTTCATTTGAAGTCGGCATGCTTCAGCTTGGAGGTGAAGCGATCTTCCTCAGTTCGAATGACAGTCAGATTGGACGCGGAGAATCAATTTTCGATACGGCAAACGTATTATCACGTTATGTTGATGGCTTAATGATCCGAACCTTCAGCCACGACACTGTTGAATCCTATGCACAGCATGCTACTGTCCCAGTTATTAATGGATTGACCGACTCGCATCATCCAACACAGGTGCTTGCTGATCTTTTAACCATTTATGAACAGAAGGGGAAACTTTCAGGACTAAAACTTGCCTTCCTCGGTGATGGAAACAACAACATGTGTCATTCATTAATCGAAGGTGCAGTAAAAGTTGGAATGGACATCGCCATCACCTGTCCAACCGGTTATGAACCAAATCAGGAAATTCTGCAGCAAATGAAGCAAGAAGCTTATCAAAATGGTACGAAAGTAGAATACGGTGAAGATCCATATGAAGTGGTAAAAGATGCAGATATTGTTGTTACCGATGTTTGGTCGAGTATGGGGCAAGAAGATGAGATCGATAAACGAAATAAAATTTTCACACCCTATCAGGTAAACGAAAGCCTATGCGAACAAGCAAAATCGGATTTCATTTTTTTACATTGTTTACCTGCCCACCGAGGGGAAGAAGTTACATCAGGTATCATTGATGGACCGCATTCTGTTGTGTTTGATGAAGCGGAAAATCGCCTGCATGCACAGAAAGCTTTATTAAAACTATTACTAGAAGATGGAGGGGTTAAACATGACTAAAGAAAAAATCGTGTTAGCTTATTCGGGTGGTTTAGATACATCTGTATCGATTAAATGGTTACAGGAGAAATATAATTATGATGTAATTGCACTGGCAATTGATCTAGGAGAAGAAAAGGATTTAGAAACGGTTCGTCAAAAGGCATTAAATGTTGGTGCAATCAAATCAATCGTCATCGATGCTAAAGATATGCTTGCAAAGGAATATTTAATGCCAGCTTTACAAGCAAATGCACTGTACGAAGGCAAGTACCCATTATCCTCGGCATTAAGCAGACCGTTGATTTCAAAGTTACTTGTCGATGTAGCAGAACAGGAAGGCGCAGTAGCTGTTGCTCACGGCTGTACCGGAAAAGGAAATGATCAGATACGTTTTGAAGTCTCCATTAATGCACTTAATCCTGACCTTCAAGTGGTGGCACCAGTAAGAGAATGGGGAATGACCCGGGATGAAGAAATTGCTTATGCAAAAGAAAAAGGGATTCCTGTCTCAGCTAATTTAGACAATCCATTTTCGATCGATGCAAACATTTGGGGAAGAGCTTGTGAAGCAGGTGTATTGGAGAACCCATGGAATGAAGCACCAGAGGAAGCATTTGCATGGACCAATCCAATTGAGGCTACTCCGGATGAGTCTGAATATGTTGATATCACGTTTGAAGATGGCATCCCTGTGGCACTAAATGACGAACCGATGGAACTAGTTGATATTATTGAGACATTGAACGAAGCTGGTGGCAAACATGGTATTGGGCGAATTGATCATATTGAAAATCGCTTAATCGGTATTAAATCACGGGAGGTTTACGAAAATCCAGCAGCATTAATCTTAATCAATGCCCACCAGGAAATGGAATTTTTGACACATACAAGAGAAGTAAGTCAATATAAAAAAACAGTTGAACAGCAATATGCAAAGATGATTTATGAAGGTCTGTGGTACTCACCATTACGTCCCGCTATTGATGCATTTGTTTTGGAGACTCAAAAAACTGTAACCGGAAAAGTACGCGTTAAGCTGTTTAAAGGAAATCAATTCGTTGTTGCCAGAAAGTCCTACTATAGCTTATATAACGAAGAACTTGCTACCTATGAAAAAGGTGACATGTTTGATCATACAGCTGCAGTTGGGTTTATCAAACTATGGGGATTACCAACAAAGGTACATGCCGAAATCAATAAAAAAACAACAGAGCCGGTTAAACAGTAGGGAGGATTACAAATGTCAAAGCTATGGGGCGGGCGTTTCACTAAATCGACCAACGAACTAGTAGAAGAATTCACAGCATCCATCGGGTTTGATCAGCGGTTTGCAAAGGAAGATATTGAAGGAAGCATTGCCCACGTTACGATGCTTGCTGAATGTGAAATCATTAGCAGAGATGAAGCAAGCCAGCTTATTAGAGGCCTCAAAATCATTGAAGAGAAAATCTATAATGGCCAGGCAGATTACACGGTTGAAAATGAAGACATTCATATGAACATTGAGAAAATGCTCATTGATGAAATCGGACCGGTTGGCGGCAAACTTCATACTGGAAGAAGCCGTAATGACCAAATTGCGACAGATATCCATCTTTACGTTAACAATAAAACAAAAGAAATCATTAAACTTGTTGAGTCCGTCCAAGCAGCTTTTATCAAGCAAGCAAAAGCAAATATTACTGTCATTATGCCAGGATATACACACTTGCAACGTGCACAGCCGATATTATTTTCGCACCATCTGCTTGCATATTTCTGGATGTTTGAGCGAGATAAACAACGTCTGACTGATAGTTTGCAGCGGGTAAACTGGTCGCCATTAGGTGCTGGAGCATTAGCTGGGACGACATTTCCCATCAATCGCGAACGTACCGCAGAATTACTAGGATTTGACACGGTATATCCGAACAGCCTTGACGCTGTTAGCGACCGCGACTTTGTCATAGAATTCCTATCCATTGCATCAATTATGATGACGCATATTTCCCGATTATCAGAGGAGCTTGTCACATGGTCGAGTCAGGAATTTGATTTTATCGAGTTGGATGACTCTTTTTGTACCGGATCAAGTATTATGCCACAAAAGAAAAACCCTGATGTGCCTGAACTATTACGTGGGAAAACCGGACGTGTCCACGGTAATCTATTCGGTTTATTAACTGTCCTGAAGGGTCTCCCGCTTGCTTACAATAAGGATATGCAGGAAGATAAAGAAGGTCTTCTTGATACGGTAAAGACAATTGACGGATCATTACGGTTGCTTGCTCCAATGATTGAAACGATGCAGGTGAAACAGGACAACATGTACAATGCAGTTGATCAGGATTATTCGAATGCAACGGATATCGCGGATTACCTTGTCACGAAAGGCTTGCCATTTCGCCAGGCGCACGAGATAATTGGAAAAATCGTACTTTATGCAATCGAGCAAAAGAAATATTTACTTGCATTAACACTAGAAGAATACCAATCCTTTAGTAATCTATTTGAGGAAGATATTTATGTTGTACTCGAACCAAAGCATGTTGTAGATGCCAGAAATAGCACAGGTGGCACAGCAGAAAACCAGGTTCGTAAACAACTGCAACAAGCCGAGGAAGTGCTTGCTGGAAGTAGCACTTCTTAAAACCATCAAATTTCATTTAGTAAGCCTTCTAAAGATAATTTTAGGAGGCTTGATTTTTGCTATATTATTATATTAGGAGTATGACTTTAACGAACGAATAAATAAATCCCAGAACTTGTCCTGATTCAGCGTGCGAGCAAAATTCACGTTCTGCTCCCTATCTGTCATTCCGTTTGTGTACACACAGGTCATCCCATAGGTGAATTCCCCTTTTGTCTCAATGTCTACACGCACGCGCTCCATTTCAAACATTGTGGGGTCGATTAGATAAGCAACAGGACAAGGATCATGCACAGCCGCTCCGGTAAAACCAAGTTTACCCTGATATATCTGCGAATAAAAATTCATCATTTGCATAACAGCTTCTGCAACTGAATTGTTGATAGCCGACATTTCCTTCATTCTATCAGAAGTTGCCAACGCCTGGTGTGTAACATCAAGACCAAACATCTCAATTGGTACGCCACTCTCAAAAACAATTTTAGCTGCCTCAGCATCAACATATATATTGAATTCTGCCGCAGGTGTTCTATTGCCGTATGTTCCGCCGCCCATTAATACGATTTCCTTTATTTTCGGAATGATTTGCGGTGCTTTTCTGATTGCCAGTGCAATATTCGTCAATGGTCCGGTTGGCACAATTGTAATATCTCCATCCGAGTCTGTAATTTTTTCAATGATTAAGTCCACAGCATGCTGGTTAATTATTTGCTTAATCGGTTCTTCAGGAAGACTTGTGCCATCCAGTCCACTCTTACCATGTACATGTGCAGCAGCTTTCATCTTGCGAACCAGTGGCTGTGCTGCTCCTTTTGCGACAGGAACATCATCTAATCCGAGAAGATCGCATAGCCTTAAAGCATTCTTTGTATTTTTTTCCACATCAACATTGCCTGCTACAGTCGTAATCGCCTCAAGTTTCAAGTTGCTAAGCTTTGACGCAGCAAGCATCATGGCCATCGCATCATCATGCCCTGGGTCACAATCTAAAATAATTCTCCTGTTCATATGTAATTCCTCCTGCATTTTAATCACTTACATTAATCTCCCAATACTGCATATCAAGTCCTGGGATTCACTATAGCTTTATAACGTTTTCTCTATTTTTTCAATTTCTTCTTTTCCAATATGAGTGACATCAGCAACGACTTCAATTGAGAATCCTTTCTTTAACATCTCAATAGCAACTTCTTGTTTGCCTTCTTTCTTGCCTTCTTGCCTGCCTATTTGCTTGCCTTTTTCCTCATATGAAATTGTAAGCTCCATAACTTTTCCGCCATCGTCCATTTTTTCAATTTCCTCTCTCAATTTTTCTTCCTCCTTTTCATTGAGTTTTAAATAACTATCAAAAAATCCATATATCAAACGCTCTTTTGCTGGATTCAATTGCATTTTCGTTATCATCCGCAGAAACTCTTTTTTGACTTCAACTCGTTCATCAAGGGAATATCCCATTTTACTAAGTAACGCTGCGGCAACAGGATTATCCGATTCGATATAGTCATGCCAGTTCTTTTTTTGTAATAAGCTTGCTTTAAAATACTGCTGGTTTATATATACCAATAGTCTCTTTTATTTAACCTCCCCATCACTCGTCAATTCTTGAGGCGCAATTAGAACAGTATCTTTCAATTCTTTTTGCTTTGATGTTTGAAACCGATACGATCGACTTGTTTCACCCTCCATTCCCGCTACTGCGACCGGATACGTAAGCGTTTGTATATTTATACTTCCTTTTTCAGGCTCTGTCACGTTGTAGCTAACAGTGTTAAACCCATCTGATTGCGATGAATTGGTTTTTACCTTCTGTATTTGTTCAATTTCTACATTATAGCCGCCAGTTGGTTTTTGGCCAAGCAGGATAATTGCATATGTCATCCCGTCGACATTGAACACCTTTTCCGCTTTTTTTGATCTGTTTTTCTGAATCCATTGTTGAACCCTATCCGGGGCATTTTCAACTTTAATTGTTTTAAAAGAAAGATTAGTGGTCTCGTTTTCTCCACCCATTGATTCATCCTCCGTAGTCCCTGACCCGCAGCCAGTTATTATTAAAATTAATAAAGCCATTACTATACTATTCCGCTTCATTTCTAATGTTTCCCCTTTCGGCAGTATCACGAATGCCTAATACTAATAATCCCCTATATTATCCTTTTTTAAAAGATCATTTCTAATAGATTATTGTCTTCCAGACTACAAACTTTGTCGTAATATACCGCACTATATACACTGCGCTTTTTGCGGGCTCACGAATAGCCCCGCAGCGTTCTTTGCTATAAACAGCGAAGTTGCCGCATTCCTGATTGGAAAATGCGGCAACAACATTATACATTATTTAGTAATTCGATTACGCAACATCTGCCTTTATTATCGTACCCGTTGCTCAATTACTAGATTGGGGAACAGCTTTAACTTGCAATTTGGTCTCTGTAACTTCACCTGCTTGAATGTCCAGTGGCTTTGCAGCGCCTTCACCGGTTTCACCATCTATCTTGGCGACATAATGACCGTCAGGCAAGTCTGTTAGCCCAAAGAAACCATTCCCATCCGTTTTGAACTGATATGTTTTTCCTTCTGACCCGCGTAGCATCACTTTGCCATTATCAACCGGTTCCCCATCCTTATCCGTGAGATAGCCCATTAAATGACCTTTTGTAGGGTTTGTTTTCCAAGGCATATCTGGTATCGCTGCTGGTTCAGAAAAGACAGGTTCTCCGTATTCACTATCCTGCGATAATGCTTGATAAAACCTATCATTATCGATTCCGCTATTATTAGTGGAAGCATAGCTGTAAAGCGAAACACCTGCTAGCTGATTCCCTTCAGCAGATGGCTGTAACGCACGATCAATTTGCGCCAGAGTCCCTTCGATCGTATTGATGAAACTTCCCGGTCCTGCAGCAATTTGCCGGTCGTACTGATGATCTTTCTCCCATTCAATCCATAAATCGTACCATGCTTTCTGAAGCGGAACATGTTCCCTGTCATAGTTCATTGGAATAGCCAAATCAACAATACCTTCTTCTAACCATCGATTCCAATCCTGCAGAACGGTACTGTAAGGTGCGGATTGTTTATACTCTTCCATCGTTTCCGGACCTTTTCCCCAGGCTATGACAGCTGCGGACACCTTAACATCGGGATCTTCAGCAATGGACCGTAAATATACTTGCCGTACTAAGTTGTTTACCTGTTGACGACGCCAGTCTTTCCATTGCGGGTCCTCCGGTTCGGGTATATGTTCTGTACCAGATTGAGCTAAATAACGATCTACACTCGTCGGATTATAACCCCAAGTTGGATCAGAATATCGAACAAGATCCAAATGGACACCATCAACATCATACTGCTTTACGACATTGACGTATTGATCTGCTGTATAATCTGCCGCATCAGGATGTCCCGGATCGAGAATATAATCGGCTCCAGAACGATTATCACCTGTGATGCTTTCTGTCAGCCAGTAATCCTCACCACTTGCAGAAGGACCATGCTGATTAAATACATGTTCTTCAGACTTCGGTGGATATAAAGAGTTCCATATTGGTAAAGTTGTTAGCCATGCATGCACCTCTATATCCTCCTGATGAGCTTTTTCTATCAGGTATTCCAGTGCATCAAAACCTGGCTGCAATGCAGGATCCTGTGACCGCGGTTCCAGCGTCTTATTAAAATATGAATCCCCCCTGCGTCTAACCTGAACAATAACTGCATTCGCATTAGCCTCTTTAACATCTTGAACAAGTTTGTCTACCTGTTCAGGCGTTTTAATCCCATCATGAAAAGCATCTACCCATATGGCTCGAAACTCTTCCGGCTGTTCTTTGGCCTGTCCTACTGCCGGCACTAAGGAGATGACCATCAATATGACCATCGGTAACACTAACCGTTTCTTCACATCTATCTCTCCTTATTTCAAATTTATTCCATTATACTAAAATTTCTGTAAATTTTAATGAGAAGAAAGATAGATTTATAGAAACAATAATCCTTTGGCACAGTAGTTTTTAACTAGTACAATCCCCATATATGCATTAAACTATCAGAATTCATTCAAAGTAATAGAACAATCTGACTGTAAAGAGACAATTCTGTTTTTAAAAAAGCCCCCTATAAGCTTCTTAAGCTATAGCGGGGGCTATACTATCTGTTCTACTAATACAATCGAACATCACCTGAAAAAAGTGGCATTACCTTTTTAAAATAAATTTGCCACTTTTCTGGCTTGGCGTTCGATTATACGTAAAAGAAGGATGATTACACGTTTTTCAGTGCTTCTGAAATAGCGGTATCACCTGACATAAGATCAAATGACCGCTTATAGGTATTTTCCTCTGTCAGAGATTCCATTACGGCACGTGCTACATCTTCGCGTGGAATAGATCCTCTTTCCAAGTTCTCAGAAGCAGCAATTTTCCCTGTGCCTGGCTCATTCAATAGTCCACCAGGTCGAACAATCGTATAATTCAGGTTACTATCTTCAAGCATTCTATCAGCGTAATGCTTAGCAACATAGTATGGCTTAATTTTTTCGTTCCATTTTTCACGATTATTTGCTTGGAATGCGCTAACCATTACATAACGTTCAACTCCTGCCTTTTCTGCAGCTTCAAACGTTTTAACCGCACCATCAAGGTCGATCAATAATGTTTTGTCATAGCCTGTACTTCCGCCAGATCCAGCTGTAAAAATAACGGCGTCACATCCTCTTGCTGCCTTCACAATCGTATCAGCACCGCCTTCAAGGTTAGCAAGAACAGCGTCAATGCCCTTTTTCTTCAGTTCTTCCGCTTGTTCTTCTTTTCGTACCATTGCTCTTACTGTATGTTCATTACTCTTGTCTAATAAGTCAACAAGATGCTGTCCAATTTGACCATTTGCACCTATTAATAAAACTTTCATGACGTACATCTCCTTCATTTGGGATTTGCCTCACCCTATTATTATTCCAAATTGATTGATTCATGACAACTTTGCTGTTTGAGTTGAATGGCCCAGGTGTTAGAATAACGCAATATGTTAAGAAAGATTGATGCGGATGAAAAGCTTACACGTAAGGTTTAAACCATATCATTATATACCATGTTTACATTTTGCCTTTAGGGTACAATATTCATACAAAAACCCCATTATGCAATGATGTGCATGCATAATGGGGTTTATCATATCGTTCATGATTCTGTTTAAAACTTATTTCGCACTTGGCTCACTTTCAAAACCAATCTTCTTATGAGTTCCGTCACAAAAGGGCTTGTTGGATGACTGCCCGCAGCGACACAAGGAAAATGCCTTTTTCGTCTCAAACACATTCCCATCAGCATCAACCATTTCTACATCACCGGTCACAAGCAGTGGCCCGTTATTGTTTACTTTAATCTTGCCATCACTCATATAATCTTCCTCCCTTACATTTCTGTCTCTACTTAATTACTATTCGGTACATTTGCTGGAAAATCCTTTTATAATAGTGGAATTTTTTACTTTGGCATTCGCTTTTGCACTAATTCAGTCTTCCCGGCAATTATTCAGTCTTTATCCAGTCACGTGTACCATTATTCAGTTTTCATCCAAGCTTATTCAGTTTTCGTATGGGGTTATTCAGTATTCAATGGGTATTTTTCAGTTTTCAGCGTTTTTTAACCACTTCAAAAAATGAATCCCCGATATATTATCGAGGATAGTTGCGGTAATTTATTTCTTGTGGTGACCCCAGAATAATCTTCCATTTCTTTCTTCAAACGGGAACAATCCTAGTTGTTTTGCTTTCTCAGCATGCTTTTGCATAATTTCATCCATTATCTCTTGGGTATCTTTGTTTTTCGTTTTGATTCCTAATGCCTCAGCCGTCTGGAAAACCTTCTTGTTATAAATTTCTTTATTTAGCTTACGCGGATCCTTGCCTTCTGTTTCAATCCCTAACTCCTCGGCCGTTCGCTTAATTGATGCTTCAAAAACTTCCTTTTTAAGTTTTTTGGCATTTTTACCCTCAGTTGAAATACCTAATTCTTCAGCCTTTTGCTTCAGCATCGCCTGATAGACTTCTTCTGCAAGCTCTTTAGGTTCTTTACCCTCTGTGTTAATTCCTAACTCATTTGCCTTTTGCTTAACCTTTGCATGGTGCACTTCCTTGGAAAGTTCTTTCATGTTCTTTCCTTCTGTATTTATTCCCAATTCATTTGCAGCTTGTTTCATTTTAGCTTCCATTACTTCTTTTTCCAGCTGGTCAATTTCTTTATCTTTTGTTTCTATTCCAAGTTCTTTAGCCTCTAACGTTATAAAGATATCTTTATTCGAATTCTCTTTATCACGTTTTTGACTGTGGATATCCTCTGCAATCCCCTTGTAAAACGGTAACCCTGAAGGCGCGCTCATAGAGAAGCCCATTGACAGCACCAATGCTATTAAAAAACCTTTCAACATCTAGTATTCATCCTTCCTGTTGTTCATTTCAATTTTAGTATTTCCAGAAAGAGAGAATACATGAAGATTTTATAATTATTTTGTTAATGAATCCGCAACTGAAATAAGGTTAGGGTAAAAAAAGTCAGCATCAGCATCCTCATCTTTTCTATCTCCAATGAGGATCGTTTGCGTACCTGCTTCCTTTCCTGCCTCTATATCTGGCACCCTATCACCGACCATATAGCTATTGGCTAAATCAATTTGATGTTTTTCCGCTAGATCCAGTATCATCTGGGGGTTTGGCTTGCGACAGGCACAGTTTGCGTGTGGCTTATGCGGACAATAAGCAATGTCGTCAACATGTGCACCAAATTTCGCTAAGTCACTTTTCATCTTTTTATGTACATCATCTAAAGCGGACTCCTTCATGTAACCAAGACCAATGCCACCTTGGTTTGTCACTACAAATACCTTAAACCCTTTGTCGTTAAAACGCTTAATCGCTTCTCCAGCTCCATCAAGCAAATAAAAATCCTTTGGCTTGTTCACAAATTTCACACGGTGACTAAGCACTTCATTTATTACGCCATCCCGATCAAGAAACATTCCAATGTGCATCGTGTCACCCGCCTTCTTGAAAGGCATCATATTCGGACTTCAACAATGAAAAGACAACTGTATCGTGATATCTTTTCCCGTCAAAGTCCGTTTGTCTCATGGTGCCCTCTTCTTTAAATCCGTATTTTCTTAGAAGCTTTTCTGATCCTTCATTCTCGGCAAAAATGTCGCCGACAACCCGATTTAATTCAAGCGTTTCAAAGGCATAATGGAGAACTTGTTCCAAAACCTCCGTCACGACACCGTTGTTTTGATACGCCTTACGAATAATTACACCTAATTCGGCTTTTTTATGCCACATGCTCAATTTATGTAAACTGAATTTTCCGATGACCTCTCCATTTTCTCTACTTTCAATCACCCAGGGCAGTTCTGTTCGCTTTGCAAAGTTCTCAAGCTGTCCTTGAATTTCCTGCCACATATCAGTTTCTGACTTTACCGGATCAGGTGTAATAAATTTCATCGTGTTCCTGTCTCGCATGAACACAAATAGTTCACTAGCATCATCTTCTCTTAATCCTCTTAATCGATAGTTTTCCGTTTCCAAAACTGGGACCGTTGTCATTATAGCTTCATGGCTCACTTCATACCCTCCAGTAAAAAAGCAGTGTGATTCCATACTATCACACTGCTTTGATTCCTATATCAATCTTTCTTTTGATCAATGAATTCGTTTGGCTCATCGCCGCCATGGATACTGTTATTCTTATACTGACTCTTACGGCCGTTTCGATGTTCGCCATGTTGTTTGTTTTCTTTAAATTGATTATTCTTGTTCGACATAATAACGCCCCTTTCCAACCTTAGCTTTAGGATTGGGCGCTATCTTTATACATTTGCTTTAACCCTATTTCATCCAACCTTTTTCTTTCACTTTTGAAATGGCCTCTATCCGGTTGCCGACTTCAAGCTTATCCAAAATCACCGAAACATAATTACGGACAGTTCCATTGGTCAGAAATAGCTCATTAGCAATTTCTTTTGTATTTTTCCCGTCAGCAATCAGTTTAACAACCTGTTCTTCACGCTCAGTCAGTGGATTTTCCTCTTCATATGCCATATCAACAAGCTCAGGAGCATAAATACGCCTGCCTTCCATTATCGTACGAATAGAAGTAGCTAAATCTTCGCTTGGGCTGTCTTTTAGCAAATAACCACTTACTTCAGCTTTTCGGGCACGTTCAAAATATCCTGTTCGAGCAAATGTAGTTAAAACAATAACTTTGCAAGGATCATCCTTTAATTCCTCAGCAGCATCAAGTCCGCTTTTTATTGGCATCTCGATATCCATAATACAGATATCCGGTTTTTGCTCCTTCACAATCGTTATCGCTTCTTCCCCATTCTTTGCCTTGCCGACAACTTCCATATCTGTCTCCAACTCAAGCAAAGAACCGAGAGCCCCAAGCAACATCCCCTGATCTTCAGCAATCACAATTCGAATCACAGCATTTCCTCCTGTTCCGTTTGCTGGACGACCTTTGGCACTTGAATTTTAAGTGTTGTACCATTTGTTGACTCTATTTCTAAGCTGCCATTTACAAATTCCAAGCGCTCTTTCATCCCCTGCAAGCCATTTTCTGTATAGGAGTCCCTCTTAATGGGTATCCCAATTCCATTATCTTCTACTTTTATAAGTACTTCATTTGGAGATTGTGTAATCGTAACATTGCAGGAAGTAGCCTGACTATGTTTAACAATGTTAGTTACAGCCTCTTTCAAACACATACTAAGAACATTCTCAACCAGTAAAGGTGTATTGGCTAACTCCGAATTTCCTTCCAAATGAAAATCGATTTGTGCAGCTTTCAACACTTGTTCGATACGTATTACTTCATCATTCAATTTGGCACCCTTCATGTCTGAGACCATCTCACGCACTTCTTTTAGTGCCGTACGTGCCGTCTGGTGTATATCATTGATCTCATTTTTAGCTAAATCGGCTTCAACATTTATTAATTTCCCAGCGAGATCGCTTTTCAAGCCAATCAAGGATAATTTTTGCCCCAGCGTATCATGCAAGTCACGCGCGATTCGCTGACGTTCCTCCAAGACAACCAACTGTGATAGCTTTTGGTTAGCATCTTCCAGCTGGCTTTCCAGTCGCTCCCGCTTATTTTTAGAGTATATGGTAATTGGAAGCAAAATCACCCCAATGACACTAAACATAATAAACGGCAATTGTGTAAGGAATATTTCGTTTTGGGTAAAAAAACCAATGCTTACCGCAGCAATAGTAGTGGTTAAATGTATCACATATAACGTAATAAACCTCGTCCTATGCTGTAAATTACCGATATAAAATGCTAAAAACAGGGCGAAA
Source organism: Virgibacillus sp. JSM 102003 (assembly GCF_041949995.1). NCBI lineage: Bacteria > Bacillati > Bacillota > Bacilli > Caryophanales > Bacillaceae > Virgibacillus > Virgibacillus sp. JSM 102003. The sequence goes on along the minus strand of NZ_JBHFQH010000018.1, from coordinate 20,704 downwards.
TATACATATCCCAAAAATAACGTCATGACGATGCTTATTAACATTTCTATACTCACTGAAAGATAAACGGTCCAGCCCTTTGAAAGGAAAGAAACCCTGTATGCAGTAAAAAACAGCAGAATCATGAAGATACCGAAAATTATTTCCCAGGTTCCGGACGTTCGAAAAATAAAATAAAAAGGCAAAATACAAAAAATAATCCATGCGTAGATACTAAGCCCGGTGTTTTTCGGGATAATGTGATACCACTTCTGCATGACAGTCCCTCCTTTCCGCTTTCATTCAGTATATTAGAAAAACTGACTTATCGCCAAGCTTTAACGGCAAAAGCCCCTCAATAAACTATTGAAGGGCCATATTGTCTAAATTATTATTTTTCCTGGAAACTTGATCTTCCAGGGGGCATTTGTATACCTAATTTTCTTTTTCGCAAGAGTTCTTTAACTTCCTTAAAGCTAACGAATCGCTTATTATCTTCATCATAAAGTCTAAAGCGAATTGATTCCAGACTTGAAGCAAGCGTTATTGTAGTTGCCTGTTGTAATGGCGGTGTCGACTCATGTGCTTTTTCCAAGTTGTAGTTAGGAACTCTTGGACTTAGATGATGCACATGATGGAATCCAATACTTCCTGTCATCCATTCCATTACTTTCGGAAGCTTGTAATAAGAACTTCCATCTACAGCAGCCTTAACGAAATCCCACTCATCTTCGTTTTCAAAATAGGAATCCTCAAACTGGTGCTGTACGTAAAACAGCCAAATACCTGACGCGCCTGCAATGAACAGGATTGGAGCCTGAATAATTACAAATGCCTGCCAGCCGATTGCCCAAATCAATAATGCATAAATAGCAGCAACAGATCCATTGATCAGGTAAGTATTCATGCGTTCTTTGCGTTTCGCGCCTTTTCGATTAAAGCGGTTTGATACTAAGAAAAGATAGATTGGACCTAAGCCAAACATAACGATTGGATTGCGGTAAAGACGATAAGCCATTCTACCCCAAAAAGAGGCTTTAACATACTCATCGACAGTCATCACCCAAACATCACCAGTTCCCCGCTTGTCCAGGTTACTGCTTGTCGCATGGTGTATCGCATGATCCCGTTTCCACTTATCAAAAGCAAACAGCGTTATAACACCGGTAATTGTACCGACAATCCGGTTTGCTTTACTACTTTTAAAGAATGACCCGTGTGTGCAATCATGGAAAATAATAAAGGTCCGAATTACAAATCCCGCTGCAACTACCGTTAAAGCAAGAGTTAACCATATAGAAATCGCCAAGCTTTGATATGCAAGAAACCAAGTCAGGAAAAACGGTATTAATGTATTAATTAGTTGCATAATGCTCGCTTTCTTATCTGAACCAGCAAAAGGTGTAACACTTTTTCGTAATTGTGCTTGTTTTTGTTTACTCATATTGCTTCCTCCTAGGGTAGGATTATCTATATTTATTTGCTATTTTCGATATTCTTACCCACTATATTAAAGAAATTATACAAGCTATTATAGTCATAAACGTCAAATATAACATGTGACATATGTCATTTATTTACGTTTGCCAGGCAAGGTCATAATTGGCTGTCGGAATACATAAATATAAATAATTCAATACAAATGGGGGACGAGTATTGTGAAAGAACCTACTGAAGGATCACTGTTAACTACTGATATGTTAAAACGGTATTTTGAACTGAACAACCAAAAGAAAAAAATTGATAATGAATTAAAACTTCTAAAGAATAACCTCCATGAAATACTCGATAAATCAATAGGTAAAGAGCAAAAAGGCGAACTGCAGCGCGGAGAATACAAAATCCAACGACAGATACGCTCATCAATAAGTTATATCGATGAAAAAACAGTTGCGAAACTGGAAGAACTGAACTTAAACGATTGTATCGTACATGTGAAACGTCCTGATACGAACAAATTGGAAGCTGCCATTAAATTAGGCTTAGTTGAAGAAAGTGAATTTGAAGGATGTAAAAAAACAAAAGTAACACAGGCTTTAGTTGTTAAGGAAATACTATAAGGATTGTCTAAAAATGACAACTAAATTGAACAGCCCGAAGCTAATTTATAAAAGAAGTTAGGTTGTAGAATTTTAATTGGATGGGGAATGGTTCACATCACAAGAAAGTCTCACAATTTCCCATCCAACCAACGATCTGTTGATTCAGCGTGCTCTTCTGTTGATTCCGCGTGTCCTTCTGTTGATTCCGCATGTCCTTCTGGCGATTCCGCGTGTTCTTCTGTCGATTCAGCGTGCCCTTCTCGCGATTCAGCATGTCCTTCTGTTGATTCAGCGTTCCCTTCTGGCGATTCCGCGTGTTCTTCTGTCGATTCAGCATGCCCTTCTCGCGATTCAGCGTGTCCTTCTGTTGATTCCTCGTGTCCTTCTGTTGATTCCTCGTGTCCTTCTGTTGATTCCCCGTGCTCTTCTGTTGATTCCGCGCACTCTTCTGGCGATTCCGCATGTCCTTCTGTTGATTCCACGTGCGCTTCTGTTGATTCCGCATGCTCTTCTGGCGATTCCTCGTACTCTTCTGTCAAATTCCGCATGATATCCTACAGCATATCTAACATATAAATAATTAACGGACCTAACAATACAATAAACATCGCCGGAAAGATAAACAGCATCATTGGGAAAACCATTTTAATGGGGGCTTTCATTGCCTGTTCACGTGCTAATTGAGTCCGCTGTTCCCGGATTCTTTCTGTTAAAGATCGAATAACTTTTGCCATTCCTATCCCAAGCATATCGGCTTGAATTAGTGATGTGATGATGCTCTGGAACTGGTGAACAGGTACACGCTTTCTTAAATCAGCGAATGCCTCCCGCCTTGACTTTCCGAGTTTCATATCGTCTAACGCTTGCATAAATTCTTCTGAAAGAGGTCCCTTTGTTTGTTTGCAGACCTTTAACAAAGACGCATCCAGACCCATACCCGCCTCAATTGAAAGATTTACCATATCAAAAAAGTCCGGCATCTTTTTCTGGATCTCCAGCCGTCGTTTTTTAGTAATCTTACTTATATAAAAGGAAGGATAGTACATACCAAGAAGTGCAACAATTCCTGCCAGTACCATAACGGAGAAAAAACTTGTATCTGTTTTCCCCAGCAATAGACAGATGAAAAAAATCAGAAATGCGCCGATAAGAAACTGCAGGAACCGAAAATCAATCGATGAAAGCTTAAGCGGATAACCCGCCTCACGTAAACGTTGCTCCAATTCCCTCTTCCTCGTCTTGGATGTTCTTTCATCAATTACTGACTTAGCTCTGTCTGTATACTTTTTCATAATAACCATGGTTTTCCCACGGTCACGATTCTTTTTCACCTTTTTCTCATGCTTTATTTTAGCTTTGTCTATGTCAAAGTAATATTCGGTTCGGCTGTTGATGACAATTTGTTTCTCAAACAGCTTCGTTAAAACCGCCCCAATTATAATCATGAAAAAAAGCGCGGAAAACAGGAAAAAATATAGAGATATCATATGTTACACCTCAATGTGTACGATTTTTTTAATGAAAAGCCATCCTAGTATGATGTTAATACTCCCGACAATGACCATTGTCCAACCTAATGGATGCGAGAATAACATTTGAAAATATTCCGGGTTCACGAGCCTAATATAAATCGCTAAGGCTATTGGTAAAAGGGTGATGATAACTGACGACATCTTCCCTTGAGCCGTTAACGTTTTCACTTCATCTTTCACTCTTGATCTATCGATAATCGTCTCCTGCATTGTTTCCAATAGAAATGCCAGATTCCCACCACTTGATCGTTGAATGAGCAATGTATTTAGGACAATTTCAAGCTCTTTATCAGGTAGGCGGTCCAATAAACTTTTAAAAGCATCCTCCACTGATACCCCGTAATTAATATCCTGGATCGCCTTTAAAAATTCAGGCCCTAATGGATCATCGATTTCTTCAGCGACCATTTTCATTGCCTGCATAAAGCTGAATCCAGCCCTTAGTGCATTCGCCATCGTGCCAAGTGCTTCCCCAAGCTGTACCGAACAAGCTGCTAATCGTTTTTTCCTCTTTTTCTTTACGTACATAATAGGAATGTGAAATCCAACTGCACCACACACCATAAGCAACAAAAAGTGAAAGTCATATATATATCCGACCATTACTAAAATAAGCCCAACCATGACACGACCAATGAATAATTCTCCAAGTGATAGTTTTACTCCAGACTGTGTTAGCAGTTTTTCATTTTTGGATAGATTAATAAAAGCTTCTAATGATTTCCCAGCTTTTTTTATAATGGACTCCTTTTCTTTCTGATTAACATCCTTGTTCTTTTTAATAGTTTCGAAAAAAACATATTTTCTTAAACGTTTTTCGTATTTGCCCTTTTCAATAATTAGTAAAAGAATGATCCTCGAAAGAACCGTAACTATTACAAACACGGCTGCAAGAATATAAACGAGAGCGGTGGACATTACCATTCCTCCTTGAACATTGATTGTAAATTATATCCCGCTTCTTCAAGTTTCTCTATACAATGCGGGCGAATTCCTGTCGATTTAAATTCTCCTTCCATCTTTCCGGAGGTTATATTTTTGCGCTCATTGTAGACGAAGATATCCTGAAGGACGACTGTATCGCCTTCCAACCCTAGAACCTCTGTAATTTTAACAACCTTTCGCGAGCCATCCTTCATCCGCTCCTGATGGACAATAATATCGAGTGCACTTGTAACTTGTTCGCGAATCGCTCTAACTGGCAAGTCAAACCCGGCCATCAACACCATTGTTTCAAGTCTAGCAAGCAAATCTCTTGGTGAATTGGCGTGGCCAGTACCTAAACTCCCGTCATGACCAGTATTCATTGCCTGAAGCATATCAAGCGCTTCAGCACTTCGAACCTCACCAACAATAATCCGGTCTGGCCGCATTCGCAGGGAATTTCGCACAAGGTCACGAATGGTAACTTCACCTTGCCCCTCTACATTCCTGGGGCGAGATTCCAGCGAAACAATATGACCCTGGGACAGCTTGAGCTCAGCAGCATCCTCAATTGTCACAATTCGTTCATGCCTTGGAATAAACGACGATACCACATTTAATGTACTTGTTTTACCTGAACCAGTACCTCCACTAATAAAAACATTAAGCTTAGATTCTACTGCCGCTTTTAAAAAATCAGCTATATCTTGGTTAAGAGTACCCATTCGTAACAAGTCATATATCGTAAACGGGGTCTCCGAAAATTTACGGATCGTAATCGTTGGACCATTTAATGAAAGTGGCGGTATAATCGCATTAACACGCGACCCATCAGGTAATCTTGCATCAACCATAGGAGAGCTTTCGTCAATTCTTCTCCCCAGTGGTGCTACAATTTTTTCAATGACACGCAATACATGAAAATCATCGCGAAAATAGGTTGTCGTCTTTTCAATACGACCATTTAATTCGATATAAACATCATTTGGACCATTGACCATGACTTCGGTTACATTTGGATCGGCGAGCAGCGGTGAAATCGGTCCATAGCCTGTTAATTCATGGGTCATGTCTTTAATCATTTGTTTCTTTTCTTCGAATGTTAGTGTTTTTCCTTCTTCATCAAAAAAATGCTCCGTAAGCTGTTCAATTAATACATCAATTTCTCTTCCTTGGTTTGTGGGCTTTTTTAATTCATCAACAAGGAAATTATGAAGACGGACCTCAATGTCTGATGATTTTTTAATCGTACTTGATGGTTTTATTAACTTATCTATTTTTTCTAACGGCTGTTCTCCATTCAAACGTGTTAATAAGGACATTACAAATGCCCCCCTGCTGATACTTCCATACGTTTAGCTTTTTTCTTCTTCTTAGAAAATCGACTCTCCGGATTATACAAGGCTTCCGCCATCTGAAATACACGCTTAGCTACTTGCGATCTTGGATTTGTATAATTTAAAGGATTGCCCTCATTTACCGCGGTTACCATTGCCTTATCCATTGCAGGAAGCGCAGAGAACACTTTCCTTCCAAGCACTTTCTCCAACGTATCAACTGTTATTCCTTTTACTTTCATTTGCCTATTCGAAATAACTTTAGCCCGATCGCCTATCTGTAAGGAACCCAATGTATCGAGCAGCATCTTACTATTCTTTAACGTTGGTAAATCAAGATACGTCATTACCAAAATATCGTCAGAATTCTCCAGCGCAACAATAACATTCTCGTCCATACTGCACGCTGTATCGATTATTACCACGTCATAAAGTTTTTTTAGCGAATGAATTGCCTTTTGCACATAGTCACCAGTGATAACCTCGGCAAATTCAGGCCTTGGCGGAGCCGCCATTATTGAAATACCGTTTTTATACTCTGTCATAAAGTTTTCAATTTGCGTTCCCTCCCGATCCTCTTTCACCCAGTCATATATCGTACGTTTAGGCTTCACATCCATAAACATCGCAACGTCACCAAACTGCAGATCTAAGTCAATCACAGCTACTTTTGCTATTTTTTTGCCATAGGATGCTGCAAGATTAACTGCTACCGTCGTCTTACCAACGCCACCCTTAGTACTGGCAACCGTTATTACCTTGGCATTTTTGACTGGCTTTGACTTTGCCTGAAAGTACGACTTGCTCTCACTATTTGAAATCGCCACCTGGATATCTTCTCTTATTTTAGGTAAGGAAGAGGAGAGGAAAATAACATCTGCAGCACCTGCCCGTAATGCCCTTTTCATATCCAGTTCTTCCTCAGTTTGAAAAATTAGCAAAGGGGTTGTGAGCGGAAACTGCATAGATATCTTTTCACATAAGCGATACACATCATAAGCAGCAGTATTTGGCAAAATTACGACACTTTTTTCCTCGGATTGTAATTGTTCATATAACTTTGTCTCATTAGTAACCCAATACAACTTATTTTCAGTTTCGTTTATTAGCCTGGTCAATCCTGATGTTAATTCATCATTTCCGGCAATCGAAAAAATTTTAGCCATTATTTAAACACCCCTTCATGTAAGTCATCCTCATGGATATGGGTATCCTTCGGAGCTAACTTATTATCGCCCTCTTGTCTCAGCATTAGATACAGCTCATACCTTGTGGCGAAACCTAGCGCCAGACCCTGTTTTGGTGATACTTCAACCGTCACCATCTGATAACGTTTCATCGTCTCTTCATCATCTGCAGCATGCCCGATTGCCAGCACTTTTACATTTTCTAAAAGAAGCGTTGCGGAGTCATGCTGTGTATCCCTATGCTCCTCAGGCACAGTCATAACCCCTACTACGTCAACATACGATCCAGCTTCAATAAAACCCGCCACCCCAGTGACGTCAGATACTTTCATTGTCATTGCACGATTGCCTTTCTTATATGGAAGCATATTATTACCCGTAAATTCGTCCGTTTCTTCAGCCTGTGATTCTTTCTCACCATCAGAGGCTTTAGCTTTCTTTGCCTCATCTTCTTTGACTTCTTCATCTTTTTTCTCATCTTCTGCCGCAGGACTTGCCGATTCAACTGTCTGATTTGTGCTTTCCGTAACCAAAAAATACATCATCCCAGCAGCAATTAATCCAAACACCATTGCAACTAGCCATATTTTTTTTGAATTCATATACTCACCTGCTCACTTAAAATTTTGTTATTCTACTAGCTTTACTCCGGAGATGCCGTAGTCCTCACCTTCATCACTGAATTCGCCAGACCTTACGTAATCGATGAAACGTCCATTTAGTTCAAATTGATCTACTGATTCAATCCAAAACGCAGCAAACCCAACAATCTTTACTTCTGATGAACCTGATTCCGTATACTCCTCTACTATTGGAACTGTTACGACACGACTGCATGTATTATCAGCTGTTTCATATGATTGACAATGGTCTCTATCTGCATCCTGTTCAATTAGCGTTTCAAAGGCATTATTTACCGGACCTACCATTGCTCCTGTTTCGGTTTCCACATATTCGTAGCTTTCAGGATCATCTGGATCATAAACTTCAAAATCAGCACCATTTATAATCGCATCTGCGAGTGCCTGTGCCCCGTTTCCGTCTATCCCAAGAAAACCAAAGTTCCCACCAACAGACGAATTATTACCATTTCCAGGCTGAAAATTCATAACATATGATGAACCATCTGCAAACTCCCATTCGTCTCCAAGTTCTACCCCAACAGGTGTTATTCCATCACCACCTATTAACGTATTCATTATTTCCGCTCGAGCTTTGGCAGCTACATCTGCCTGGTCGAAGCCTAGTACTCTAGCAAATGTTAAATCATTGTTAACCGTCTTATGTATTTCAATATAGTTCTCACCGGTTGATACTTCACTTTCAGTAACGGTGAATCCATTATCTGCTGCAATGTCTATTGCTACTGCTTGGGCATTAGCCTGTGATGTGGTTAAAACCTGTGCACCACCAAGTACTGCAGCATCCAAGGATTTTTGCAGACGACTTTTCTCAAGGTACAAGCCCCCAGCGTCCACGACAATTGCGCTAAATCCTATTAGGACAAACATTAAGAATGCAACCAAAATCATCGCTATTCCTCTTTGTTCTTTGAAAAGTATTTTAAATTTTTGCATCATTATTCCACCCTCATTACTGTTGTGTCTTTTAAATCAAACTCTTCAATAATTTGACCGATAACTGGCGTCAAAAAATCAACTGGATATGTAAGTGTAATTGTCACTTCACTTCCACTTGTTCGGTTTGCTTCGCCTCCTGGAGTAATTGTTATCCCTAAATTGTCTTCGTCAAGGCTACTAGTTGCATCGGTAATTTTTGCTCTGATAACACTGTCTGAAGAACCGATTGTTGCAGTTCGTGCAGCCTCTCTCCCTGCATGATCAAGTGTTAAATAGGCATGAAATATCCTCCCGAAGTCAGTTATCCCAAACACCAGGAGCAACAAGATTGGTAGTATTAATGCTGTTTCTACTAATGATTGACCTTTTTGTGATTTCATAGATAACTCTCCATTATAAATGTCATAAGTGCGCCCAATGCGATTGGAATTGCGTATGGGATCGATACATTGTTTTCTGTATCATTGGAAATTTCCAGTGACCCTTTCGTGCTTTTTAAAAATAATAGCGAGAAAAGCATGTTCTTCATTGTAAATACGAACTGCTTTCGTTTGATTAAAATAAATAAAGCAATGAGTCCTCCAAAAATTCCAGCGTATATTCCGGTATAAAGAACAAATAATGTACCTTTCCATGCACCAATAGCAGCAAGCAGCTTAACATCACCAGCACCAATGCCTCCCATAATAAATGGAATGAGTAATAACCCGACTCCCACTAAAAATCCTTGACCGCTGAAAAGAAGTCCTTCTAAGCCAGATGTAATGAGGTGAAAAATAAGCGCAAGGATAATGGCTGGCATCGTTACTATATTAAGAATTTTCCTGCTGCGAAGATCTGTTATGGTGGAGATGATTAGGATGAGGATGATTGCTAGATTTGTCATTTTTGGTTCTCCTTTCTAGAATAAAATATAGCCCTGATAAAGCTGGGCTATATTTTTCCATCTAATTAAAGTGCAGCCTTAAGTTCATCCTTTACTTGTTCAAATACATTTACTAATGTACTACCAAAAAAACCTAACATGGCAACTACTGCTAGTGCTACCAGTCCTATTAATAATCCATACTCCGTTAATGCTTGCCCTTCTTCTTCCTTGAAAAGTCTGATAAAATGATTCATATAAAATTCCTCCTAAGTATTTTTGTTCTCTTTAAAGAACTTAAATGAATTATATACAGAACGTTTTTATTTGCAAACCTTCAAATTAGTTCATTTGAACTATATAAAGGACGATTTGCTTTGTTTTTCGTTCTTTATCTCGTTTATTCTTACATTTTTGTTTTTTATTAAGAACATTAAATTCATTATAATGAACAAAAGAAGATAAGAGGAGTGGAAGCTTTGGAAATTAGTTTACCCTTTGAGATAAAGATAGCTGACCGTTTCTGGCCAAGAATAAAGGGTCTGCTCTTTTACAAGCAGCCTTTTACGAATAAAGGTCTTTTAATTACACGGTGCAACTCAGTTCACATGTTTTTCATGCGGTTTCCGATCGATGTGGTATTTCTAGATCATTCAAACAAAGTAGTGAGAGCAATCCCGAATTTAAAACCATGGAAAGTAGTCCCGCCAATATCTAATGCTCATTCAGCCCTTGAGCTGCCTACTGGCACGATAGTGAAGAATCATATTACAGAAGGGGATACCATAAAATTGTAACCACACTATCCTGAAGTCGGCTTCCCACAGTCGGCTCTTTTTTATGCCTTTTTCCAATCATCTCATGGTAATTTTCATGATTTTGGTAAAAATGAATGATATGAAAAAAGTGTTCGATGAAGGAGGAACAGCATAGTGGAGGAATTGGATTTACATCATATATTTTCGCTTGCTCTTATACTGGTCATGATTGCAGCGGGTATTACCGCTATTGCCATGAAGTTTAATAAACCATATCCGATTGCACTTGTTATTGTCGGTGCAATTATCGGTTTGATAAATATCCCTGTCCTTGAGCCTTTGAAGGGATTTATAACGGAAGGTGAGGTTTTTAATTTTGCCGTTATTACGCTGTTCTTACCTGCTTTACTGGGAGAAGCAGCATTAAAGATTCCGTTTTCCCATCTATACGATAATAAAAGACCGATTATTATGCTCGCATTTGGCGGTACTTTTTTATCTTATATTGTGATCGGCTTCTCTTCCATGTGGCTGCTGCAGTTTTCCATCCCTGCTGCCTTCGTGTTTGCAGCTGTTATGAGTGCTACGGACCCCGTCAGTGTCTTGTCGATATTCAAAAACCTCGGTGTTAATAAACGGCTTTCTACTATTATTGAAGGAGAAAGCTTATTTAATGATGGTCTAGCTGTTGTGCTATTTAACATTTCCGCTTTTTCGCTAATAACCTACGCTGGAATGGGTATTGAAGGTGCCGGTTTAGGTGCTTGGGAATTTGTAAAAGTTGTTGCACTTGGCGTACTCATTGGTGGAGCATCAGGCTACATTGTATCAAGGATTACGAGGTATTTTGACGATTATCCATTGGAAATCATTTTCAGTATTGTTCTCTTTTACGGAGTCTTTTTACTGGCGGAGACCATTCATGCATCAGGAGTAATTGCTGTTGTTGTTGCTGCACTCATCCTAGGAAATTACGGAGCAAAAATAGGGATGAGCCCTACAACAAAATTGAATATCAGCAACTTCTGGGATGTTGTAACATTGCTTGCTAACTCACTTGTATTCTTAATGGTTGGACTCGAAATCACCAGAATTGATGTAACAGATATGTGGGGACTAATCTTCCTCGCTATTATAATTGTTCTAGTTGGAAGAACCGTCGCTGTTTATATAGGCTTATTTTTCACAAAAACTGTGCCTCTATCCTGGAAACACACACTGACTTGGGGAGGATTAAAAGGTTCCTTATCAATTGCGCTTGTACTCAGCCTACCAAGAGACTTTGAAGGGCGTGAGGAAATTTTAATATTAGCGTTTAGTGTGGTGTTATTTTCACTAGTCCTTCAGGGGCTTACGATACAGCCACTTTTAACATGGCTGGACGTTGACAAAAAAGATGATGGCTACGATGAGTATGAAGAATTACTGGCACAGGCTTACCGGTATGAAAAAGGAATCGAGGAAGTTAAAAGAGTTAAAAAGAACCTGCGGATAACGGATACCGTAACAGATGAAATTATCAATGAGTACCGGGAAAAGCTTGATTCTGTACAAAGCAAAATTGAACAACTGATCCAGAATCACCCTGAGTTGCGAGAGAAACAGATCAATACACTGGAACGCCATTCCTTATACGCACAGCACGAAGCTGTGGAACGGCTGGCAAAAGAAGATATCATTTCCCCTGAGGTTGCTGATCAAGTAGTTGAGCAAATTATGAATCAACTGGCAGAATTGGAAAGTGAACACTAATAGCGCATTTGTGAGGAGTACAATCAATAACGGAATAAGAATCCAGCAAATCTCCGGGGCGGATCCTCATTCCGTTATTTGAAGGAAAAGCCCTCCAAAAGAGGCTTTGATGAATCCTCGTTCCGTTATTTACTCAAAAACAATGAAATATAAGGGGCTAATGTACAAATAGCGGAATGACGATTACATAACGTGCTCCAAACAGCCGATTTGCAGGAAATAGCGGAATGAGGATCCGGCAAATCTCCGGTGCGGATCCTCGTTCCGTTATTTACTCAAAAACAATGGAATATGAGGGGCTAAAGTACAAATAGCGGAACGACGATTACATAACGTGCTCCAAACAGCCGATTTGCAGGAAATAGCGGAATGAGGATCCGGCAAATCAGCAAAACGGATTCCGATCCGCAATTCTATACGATTAGGGTATCTAGATCAACAATAAAGTGGTATTTTGCTTTATAGCTTTTATCAGGAAAAAGAGGAGTATTCAAAGGTAATAAAGAATAATATATAGAGTTACCATATAAGGATGTGAGTTTATTTATGAAAAGCTTGCCTGTACTCATCCTATTAATGAGTGTACTCTATATATTTTTCATTTCTGATCAAATTGTCTTCAAGTTAATCCCAATGTGGCTGATTATTTGGTATGCTTATCTGCAATTCCCATCCAATAGATCAGTCACGCATTGGCTAGTTTTAATAGGTTTATTTTTCTGTATGCTTGGAGACGGATTGTTAGGGAAATGGTTTGTTATCGGACTGACTGCTTTTCTTATCGGTCACCTCTTTTATATGGCAGCTTTCTTCAGTTGCTGGAGGTTCTCTAAATTCAGGTTTGGAACAATTATACTGATAATTTTGTATGGCCTATTAATTGGCACAAAGTTAATGGACGGGCTTGTTACACAGGGGAACGACACCTTAATGGTACCTGTTCTGTGTTACTTGATTGTAATTTCGTTAATGGCTTGGTCTGCCATAATGACCAATAACAAATGGGCCATTACAGGCAGTATATTATTTGTTATATCTGACTCGACTCTTGCTTGGAACATGTTTATATCGGATATCACTTTTTCGGGATTGGTTATTATGACGACGTATTACGGAGCACAATTCCTGATTGCTCAAAGTATAGGCAGTCTAAAAACTGACTTATAGCGGACGTCCAGTAACAACGCCATATAAGTCAGCCCCTTTTTATTTCAATTCTTTTGCGATGGCACGGCCAGCCTCACGTCCAGTAAATAAACACCCTCCTAAGAACGTACCTTCAAGTGCACGATATCCATGTAGTCCGCCACCACCAAATCCAGCAACCTCGCCTGCAGCATATAGGCCGGGAATTGCTTGACCTGTTTCGCTCAAAACCTGGCCAGACAAATTAGTCTGCAGACCACCTAACGTTTTACGGCTGAGGATATTCAACCGAACAGCAATCAGTGGACCGCTTTTTTTATCCAACAACTTGTGTGGAGAAGCAACCCGGATTAATTTGTCTCCCAGGTATTTACGTGCCCCTCGAATAGCTGTTATCTGTAAATCCTTCGTGAATTTATTATTCATTTCACGGTCACGTGCTTCGACCTTCCGTTTAATTTCTTCGATATCCAAAAGCTTATCACCTGTCAGCTTATTCATGCCGACTACTAAATTATCGATAGTATCAGCAACAACGAAGTCCTCACCCTTGTCCATAAATGCCTTCACCGGAGAGGTTGGACCAGGTAACACCCTGCTTAATACTTTTTTAATACTTTTCCCCGTTAAATCAGGATTTTGTTCGGATCCAGATAGGGCGAATTCACTTTCAATTATTTTTTGTGTCAAAATAAACCAGGAATAGCTGTATCCTGTCTTTTGAATCGTGTCCAGGGTTCCAAGTGTATCAAATCCGGGAAAGTTTGGTGCTGGAAGTCTTTTGCCAGTTGCATCCAGCCATAGTGATGATGGCCCAGGCAGAATACGTATCCCGTGTTTGTTCCATACCGGATTCCAATTTTTTATCCCTTCCGTGTAGTGCCACATGCGATCACGGTTAACAACTCTACCACCGGCATCTTCTGTAATAGAAAGCATACGTCCATCTACATGTGCCGGTACACCGGAAATCATATTTTCAGGTGGGTTGCCTAATCGATCAGGCCAATTTTTCCGGACCAAATCAAAATTGGCACCTATTCCACCACTGGTCACCATCACAGCCTTGGCGTTATATTCAAAATCATCTATGACATCACGATTACTTTCCTCACCTCTCCCAGCCGAACTTGGAGCAAGAACAGACCCTCCTGCACCAATTACTAACCCATTACTTGTAACAAGACTATCCACTCGATGGCGTGGCATGTACGCTACCAGACCATTTTTCATGTGCTCGCGAACGCGTCTTTCAAAAGGAGCAACAATGCCAGGACCTGTTCCCCATACAATATGAAAGCGTGGCACCGAATTACCATGCCCTTCAGCATCATATCCACCACGTTCAGCCCAGCCAACTACCGGAAAGAACTTTACACCCATTTCACGAAGCCATGCACGTTTCTCGCCAGCAGCGAAATCCATGTAAGCTTCTGCCCACTTTCTGCCCCAATAGTCTTCATCATCTTCTCTATCAAACCCTGCAGTTCCAAGCCAGTCCTGCCAGGCAAGTTCTTTGGAATCTTTTACTCCCATTCGGCGCTGTTCTGGTGAATCTACTAAAAATAATCCGCCAAACGACCACCAGGCCTGCCCGCCAAATGAAGCTTCAGGTTCCTGATCTAGCAACAGCACTTTTTTGCCAGCGTCTGCTATCTCTGCCGTTGCTACTAAACCAGCGAGACCTGCTCCAACTACTATTACATCATATTCCACTACTATATCTTCCTCTCAACATCATATTATCTCTAAGATTATTTTAATTCTTTTGAAAAGTCAATGTTCTAAAGCGCGACTTTTAACCCATCGAAATAAGCGTAATTAATTCTTATTACCCATAGTTAATTTAGGCCTTATCACCCCTTATTTGTCATAATCTGTTTATAATATTTACAATATTCTATTATGAATATATTATTAAATTGGTGTTACAATTTTTTTACTATTTAAAAGATTTGGAGGGAGGTCTTGATTAATATATTCATAGAAAATTACTAATATACTTAGGAGGCAATTCATCATATGAAGAAGAAGGGACTAATTCTCTCAACAACATTAGCACTTTCACTAGGTTTTAGTGCCGTCAGTGCTGACACAATAGCTACAAACGAAACCGGATCTAATCTATCTACTAAAATTCAAGCACAACAAGGATCATCCTTTGATCCCGGGATGGCTAATGATGAGAAGTTAATCGAGATGCTGAAAGAAAATGGAACCATTGCTAAAGATGCATCAGCAGCGGAAGCTCAGAAGGCATTACAAAAATACTTAGAGAATAAAGCAAAAAGTGCTAATAACACGAAAGATGAACTACCAGCTGGTCTGGATGGCAAAGTGAAAGATTCAGAGAATAATAACAGCAATCCTCTTAAAAATGGAAAAGGCAACAAACTAGGACAAGCTAAACAGGGTGAAGTTGATTCTGTTAAAGAGGAAAGCTATAACGGGGAAGTTCGTAAAGACAAGGTTCTAGTACTTGCAATTGAATTTCCTGATTATAAAAAAAGCTCGATTACACCAGAGGAAACGGATATGTGGTATGAGAATTACCCAACCCAGCATTTCCAGGACATGATCTTTGGTGAAAACGGATATGAAGGCCCTAACGGGGAGAACTTCACTTCTATGAAACAGTATTATGAACAACAATCAGGCGGAAGCTACACTGTAGAAGGTAATGTAGCTGGCTGGTATACAGCTGAAAATCCTGCTGCCTACTATGGCGGAAACGTTCCTGCTCCTGATGGCAGTGATGCTCGTCCTCGTGAATTGGTTTATGAGGCGCTTACAAAAGCTGCTCAAGATGAAAGCATTGATTTAAGTGAATACGATGTTTGGGATCGCGCTGATTATGATGGTGATGGTGTAAAAGCCGAACCAGACGGAATTATTGACCATCTGATGGTTATCCATGCTGGTGTTGGTGAAGAAGCTGGTGGCGGTTCACTTGGTGGCGACGCAATCTGGTCTCACCGCTGGAACCTTGGGCAGTTAACTGCCATACCTGGTGCCTCATCTGATAGTGATCGTTTCGGCGGTCTATTAGGTGCTTATGATTATACAATCGAACCGGAAGATGGCGCTGCAGGGGTATTTGCCCACGAATATGGACATGACTTAGGTTTACCTGATGAGTATGACACTGTATACAGTGGAGCTGGGGAAGCTGTCGCATATTGGTCACTTATGGCAAGCGGCAGCTGGGCAGGAGATGTACCTGGAACAGAACCTCCCGGAATGAGCCCATTCGCGAAAGAAATGCTGCAAGCTAATCATGGTGGCAACTGGTTAAGCGGATCTACAATTCATTCGGATGAAGTCACATCAGACGGTACTACTGCCCTTCTAGATGAGGCGGTAACAAAAGGTACCAACAATGATGTGGTTCGTGTAGACCTGCCAAAAAAATTGAACGTATTGAATACACCTGCAGAAGGTGCGTTTGAATATTATGGTGGCAAAGGTAATGAAGTTGACCACAAGATGACAACAACAGTTGACTTAACAGGGGCAACAAATGCAACACTGGACTTCGACGCATGGTATAACATTGAGCAGGATTGGGATTATGCAATGGTTCAGGTTTCAACTGATGGCGGCGAAACATGGGAATCACTATCAAGTGAACGAACTAGTTCAACACTAGCTGAAGGTGGATACCCTGCAATTGAAGCAAACCTTCCTGGTTACACTGGTTCAAGTGACGGCTGGGTCCATGAAACAATCGATATAAGCCAGTATGCTGGACAGGAAATTCAGCTTCAATTCCGTTCCATGTCAGACTGGGCTACAAATCTTGATGGGTTCTTTGCTGACAATGTAACTGTTACAGCAGACGGAAGCGAGGTATTCTCTGACGGTGCTGAATCAGAACCTAAATTTGATTTAAACGGATTCGTTAAGCATGATGGCCAGTATAAAACAGATCATTATTACCTGCTTGAATGGAGATCACACAACGGTGTGGATGAAGGACTTGCACACATTCGACGCGGAGCTAGTTTAATGAGCTATGATCAAGGACTACTAGTATGGTATGTCGATGAATCATACGATAACAACTGGACTGGTGTTCACCCTGGTGATGGCTTCCTTGGTGTTGTTGATGCGGACCAGCATGCTACTTACTGGAGTGATGGGGCAGTTGGTGCTACCCGTTATCAATTAAACGATGCGGCATTCAGCCTTGATAAAAGCAGTAAAATGTTCTTAGACTACTCTGACCTATTAGGCGTTACGATGAAAGACAACTACACAAAACGCACACCATTATTCGATGACAGTGCAGACTGGAGCAATCCTGGTCTTGTAGACGCTGGACGTAATGTTCCGGAATACGGCTTGAAATTCCGTGTAACGGGTCAAAGCGATGATGGTACTGTAGGTAAAGTACTAATCTCTAAATAAACACTACTTAGTCCTACCTTTAGTCATACTAAAGGTAGGATTTTTTATGAAGTTAAGAAACCAGATTGCTGTCAAATGCGCAGCCACTATCAATTTTAAATTTTCATATAGCAAATTTGAGTTTCGCGGACACAAGGGACCTTATTTGTTAGAAATCTACGAAAGTGGTGGTCTTTGCGGACACCAAAGACCTTATATGGCACTAATGCCCTCAAACAATCATGATATATGTGAAATAAGGGCTTCTGTGTCCGAATAACTTCGAGAAGGTCACTTTCCTATTAAAATAGCGTCCCCTGTGTCCGCTAAAATCAAGTTAGAGAGGTTTTTCATACAAAAGCATAAATCCTTTCTTACTGCATAAGCGTAACAAAGGCTCGCCATCTATTCATAAAAAAATCTATTCAACCAGTTCCTACCTTGTCGATTTACAGTGCAATAAATCAAATCCTTGGGGTGAATCTTCATATATTATTACTTCTTTTGTCGTAACGTGTTTTTAATATTTACAATTTTCAATTACCACTATATCATTAAAATGTTCTAGGATTTTTTTACTATTTTTTACAGTAAGGGAGGGCTTCATTATAAGTCATAATAGATTAGCAGAGAATCAAAAAACTATTTAGGAGGCGTTTTATGGTTAGGAAAGGATTAATACTTACAACAACATTAGCACTATCGCTGGGTTTTGGAACAGTAAGTGCTGGAACAGTATCAACAGTAAATTATGGCTCTGATTTATCTGCGAAACTGACATCACAAGGATCAACTTTTGATGCAGGAATAGCTAATGATGAAAAATTAATAGAAATGCTTAAGAAGAACGGTACTCTTGCGAATGATGCTTCACCTGCAGAAGCGCAACAGGCTTTGAAAAAATATTTACAAGCGAAAGCTAACAGTGCCGGTAAAGCACAAAATAATCTTCCGAATAAAATTGATGCTAATATGAAGGACTCACAAAGCAAAAACAACAATTCGCTTACAAACGGGAAGGGAAATAAATTAGGACAAGCTAAGAAAAACAAAGTAGACTCAGTTGAGGAAGAAGGCTATAACGGTGAAGTTCGTGAGGATAAGGTTTTAGTACTTGCTATCGACTTCCCTGACTACGAGAAAAGCTCCATTACACCAGAGGAAACAGATATGTGGTATGAAAATTATCCAAATGAACATTTTCAAGACATGATCTTTGGTGAAAACGGATATGAAGGACCAAACGGGGAAAATCTAGTATCCATGAAACAATACTATGAAGCACAATCTGGTGGAAGTTACACCGTAGACGGTACGGTTGCAGGCTGGTATACAGCTGAACATCCAGCAGCCTACTATGGTAAAAATGTCCCGGCACCGGACGGTAATGATGCTGCCGCTGCCTCTCTAGTCTATGAGGCACTAGCTAAAGCTGGAGCAGACGACAGTATCGATTTAAGCGAATATGATGTTTGGGATCGTGATGATTATGATGGTGATGGTGTAAAAGCTGAGCCTGATGGAATCATTGACCACTTAATGGTCATCCATGCTGGTGTTGGTGAAGAAGCTGGTGGTGGTTCACTTGGTGGCGACGCAATCTGGTCACACCGTTCATCGCTTGGCTTAGTCGCAGTCCCTGGTGCATCATCTGACAGCGATCGATTTGGCGGCCTATTAGGTGCCGATGATTACACCATTGAACCAGAAGACGGAGCAGCTGGTGTTTTCGCTCATGAATACGGCCATGACTTAGGACTTCCTGATGAATATGACACCATTTACAGTGGTGCAGGTGAAGCTGTTTCTTACTGGTCACTTATGGCTGGTGGAAGCTGGGCAGGCGATATTCCTGGAACTGAACCTCCTGGAATCAGTCCATTTTCCAGACAAATGCTGCAAACCTTACATGGTGGCAATTGGTTAAGTGGAACAACACTTGACGAATCAGAAGTAACAAACGAAGGTACATCAGTCCTTCTTGATGAGGCAGTAACAAAAGGAACAAACAATGACGCAGTACGTGTTGATTTACCAGACAAATTAAATGAATTAAACACACCTAAAACTGGTGACTTTGAGTACTATGGTGGCCGAGGTGATGAAGTTGACTACAAAATGGTTAGAACTGTGGACTTAACTGGAGCAACAGATGCTACACTTGATTTTGATGCTTGGTATGATATAGAGACAGATTGGGATTATGCAATGGTTCAGGTTTCAACGGATGATGGCAATACATGGAGCTCACTATCAAGTGATCGCACAAGTTCTACACTAGCTGCAGGCGGATATCCAGCAATAGCAGAAAACTTGCCAGGTTACACTGGTTCAAGTGATGGATGGGTCCATGAATCAATTGACTTAAGCCAATATGCTGGTCAGGAAATTCAATTACAGTTCCGTTCTATGACTGACTGGGCTACTAACATGACTGGGTTCTTTACAGACAATGTAACGGTGACTGCAGATGGAAATGAAGTCTTCTTTGACGGTGCAGAAGCAGATCCTTCATTTACGTTAGACGGCTTTGAGAAGCATGATGGTACGTATACAACGAATCAATATTACTTGTTGGAGTGGAGATCACATAACGGGGTGGATGAAGGCCTTGCACACATTCGACGCGGAGCTAGTTTAATGAGCTTTGATCAAGGGTTAGTTGTATGGTATGTAGATGAGTCATACAACAATAACTGGACTGGCGCGCATCCTGGTGAAGGATTCCTAGGTGTAGTTGATGCGGATCAACACGCCTTGAGTTGGAGTGATAAAGCTATTGCCTCAACCCGTTATCAGGTTCATGATGCAGCATTCAGTTTAGACAAGACTGATAAGATGTTCCTTGACTATCCTGGGCAATTCACGCTAAAAGACAATTACACAAAACGCACACCATTATTCGATGACAGTGCAGACTGGAGCAATCCTGGTCTTGTAGATGCTGGACGTAATGTTCCGGAATTCGGATTGAAATTCCGTGTAACTGGTCAAAGTGATGATGGTACTGTTGGTAAAGTAATGATCTTTAAGTAACATATGTTAAGCCTGCCTTTTGAAAACGAAAGGCAGGCTTTTTATTTTTTGGCTCTAAAATATTTGTTGGGGTATTGGCAAAATTCCAACCAATAAAAAAAGCACGCAAGCTCCTTATTTGATAAACTTTGTTTATACCACTAAACAAAACAAAAAGGAGTTGCGTGTAATTGAATT
>NZ_JBHFQH010000017.1:0-72092 GCF_041949995.1 Virgibacillus sp. JSM 102003 | reverse complement strand
TTGGATTTAGGCGATTTGATCGCTTTCGTTTAAAGGTGTTATTACATCATCAATATAAAAATGTGAATCTAAGGGTGGCATAAATAAGGAGTGAGCAGTCGCTCACCCCAACATTTGACTTAGAACCGTTTTTTAGGCAGAAAAACTTATCGAGCTCTTATTGCTATAATAAAAAATCTTTTAAAAAAGAAAACTCTAAAGAATCTGTGACAGAAAGAATTGGAGGAATTGAGAGTGATCATTCCTTATCAATAAATTGAAGAGAGGTGTTCCTTCATGACAAATAATAAAACGAATCCTAAGGTTGATAAATTTTTAAGTAAAGCCGAGAAGTGGAAGGAAGAATATGAGAAGTTAAGGGGTATTGTTCTTGACTGTGAGCTGACCGAAGAATTTAAGTGGAATTTGCCTTGCTATACGTTTAAGCAAAGTAACATAGTTATAATACAAGGCTTTAAAGAATACTGTGCGATTATGTTTTTTAAAGGTGCCTTGTTGAATGACCCCAAAAGTATTCTGATAAGACCAGGGGAGAATTCACAGGCGCAGCGCCAGATTCGTTTCACCAATGTTCAAGAAATAGTTGAGATGGAATCTATCTTGAAAGCCTATATTTATGAAGCGGTTGAAGTTGAAAAAGCGGGTTTGGAAGTGAAAAAGAAAACAGAATTCAAAATTCCTGAAGAACTTGAAACTAAATTTAATGAAATCCCTGCCTTAAAAACTGCTTTTGAAGCTTTGACGCCAGGACGGCAACGAGCATACATAATCTATTTTTCTAAAGCCAAACAATCTAAAACTCGTGAGTCAAGAGTTGAAAAATATATGCAGCAAATTCTCGACGGAAAGGGACTAAATGACTAGTCTATTCAAATATTAGTTTGTATGCTTCTTATGCTTTGTTTTAGTTAAACAACTGATATTAGAAATAATTATTGGTTGGAAAGAATGAAATAAACTCCAAGGAACCGCTCAATTAAAGGGCGGTTCTTTTATGAGAATTCAATAATGCTTACGATAATAAGTATTGTCAGGAAAGCTATACCAGATCCAATCCACCAATAATTCCTGGAGGCTGTTTCGTTCTTTAATAAAAAGTAGTTAATACCAAGAAACAAAACAGCGCCTAGGGCCAGACTTAGTAGTGCTTCGAGTGAATTTAATTGAAATGGTTTTCCCCAGCTAAAGAGTACCCAAAAATATATGTATGCGTAAAACGTAATTATCCCAATGATAATATTCACTACATAGAAAATTGTTTTTTTAATTTTATTCAATGGAACACCCCTTTAGTGTAGAAGATACTGATAGAATAACGAAAAAAGGAAGGAACCACAAACGCACTACCTTCAATACGTAATTTACGTTATAATTAATCTTACAAATGAAACTTTTCAAACATCTATAGAAAAAATAATTTTAGGGGGAATATGATGATACAATTTCCAAAACCAACTGTGGAGCAATTTTTTCGTACGTATGTTATCACGAATTTTACAGTGAGTAATGATGAAGAACGTCTTGTATTCAGTTCAAACCTGAATGGCAAAATGAACTTGTGGGCAATGGATCTGCCTGACACATTTCCATATCAGTTTGCCCAGTATGATGAATCCTGCAGCTTTATTAAATTTGATCCAGAAAATCGCCACGTATTAGCTGGATTTGATAAAGACGGCGATGAGAACCACCATATTTATGCAATACCAAGTGAGGGTGGCTTACCGCAGCCATTGATTTCAGGAGATGCAGCGGAGAAGTATTTTTTTGCTCACCTGAGTGAAGATGGTAAGCGTGTCTATTACATGACTTCAGAGGAAAACCCGTCATTTCTGAATGCACGTGTCCGTAATTTGGAAAATAACACAGATACATTAGTCAATATTGGCGAAGTTTCTCCTACCGAATTAGCAGCTGTTTCAAAAAGTGAGGACGCTTTTGTCTATTTAAGGGCTTTTGCAAATACGTTTGTTACAGGATTTGTTAAAACCGGTGAAGAACAGCACAGCTTAACTCCTGATCCTGAAAAAGTTCATGTAACATTTGATCCTGTGTTTGTTGATGAAAAAACGATTTATTTTGTAACCAACTATGATAGTGAATATAGTTATGTTGCTGAATTTGATCTTGAAACAAAAGAGTTCTCATCACTGATTTCAATTGAGAATGAGAGTGTCGAATCACTAAAATTCAATAAAGAGAATAATGCGTTATACCTTGCTACTGAAAATGGGGTTACAGATGAATTATACCGTTATGATCTGGGTGCTAAAAGTCTTATAAAATTGTCGGCACCAGTCGATGTGATTGAACAAATTCATCTAGCAAAATCAGGGAACATTTATGTATTAGGACGGAGCGCGACAGTACCACATAATATTTTTAAATCTAAAGACGGCAAAGATTGGAAGCAATTGACCAACAATCGTGTGTTGGGACTGGATAACGATGATATGGTTGAGCCTGATGTTGTTTCCTATAAGTCATTTGATGGGATGGAAATTGAAGCCTTACTGTTTAAGGCAAAGCCTGAAAATGATAATGGCTATACGATATTTTGGCCGCACGGCGGACCACAAGCATCTGAACGAAAGTCATTCCGCTCGATGTTCCAGTGTTTTCTTAACCGTGGATACACAATTTTTGCGCCAAACTTCCGTGGCAGCACAGGTTATGGGTCATCTTTCGTAAAATTAGTCGAACAGGACTGGGGAGAAGGGCCACGTTTGGACTGTGTAGCGGGTATTGAATGGCTATTTGAGAAAAATATAACGGACCGTGAAAAGTTATTCCTGGTTGGTGGCAGTTATGGTGGTTATATGACATTATTACTTCACGGACGCCATCCAGAATACTTTAAAGCCTGCGTTGATATTTTTGGACCATCCGATTTATTCTCGTTCATCAATTCTGTACCACCGCACTGGAAGCCAATTATGGACCGATGGTTAGGTGATCCGGAACGTGACAAAGAACGCTTTATCAAAGACTCACCAGTGACATATTTGGATGGTATGACGAAGCCAATGCTCGTTATCCAAGGAGCAAAAGATCCGCGTGTCGTGAAAGAAGAATCCGACAATATAGTAGCCAAGCTTGAAGAAGCGGGCCGTGACGTCGAGTATCTCGTGCTTGAAGATGAAGGACACGGTTTCTCTAAAAAGGAAAATGAAATTAATGTTTATAACCGTATGCTGGATTTTTTGGAAAAGCATCAGGTGTAAGTTTACGGTCTAAATAAGCTGTGATACCTATTACCCCTTTGGATATTATTTTCTAAAGGGGTTCTCTATAATTCGCCAAAAAGGGACACAATCGAGACTATTTGAGAGGAGAATATGATTCAGATGTCCATCGTTATTAATGAATGTACACTTCAGGATTTAAAAACACTTCAAGAAATAAGTTATACCACTTTTAATGAGACTTTTTCAGATATGAATACAGAGGAGAACATGATAGCTTATTTGGAAAATGCCTTTAACTTAGAGAGGTTAGAAGAAGAAATATCAAGCCCATATTCAAACTTCTTTTTAATTCATTACAATGGAGTACTCGCGGGTTATTTAAAAGTAAATGTTAATGAAGCCCAAACGGAAGATATGGGAGAGGAAGCGCTGGAAATTGAAAGGATCTATATTAGAGAACAGTTTCAAAAACATGGTCTTGGTAAGCATCTGCTTGATAAATCCATGGAAATTGCAATGAAACATAATAAAAAGAAAATCTGGCTAGGTGTATGGGAGAAGAATGAAAATGCTATAGCTTTCTATAAGAAATTGGGATTTGTTCATATTGGATCCCACGCTTTTTACATGGGTGATGAAGAACAAATAGATTTTATCATGACCAAAACACTTAAATAATCCTTTGAAAGGAGGATTCTTATGTATATCCCCAAACATTATAAAGTCACAGACTTTGATGAAATTAAAGAATATATTCAGAATAACTCTTTTGGTACAATTGTAACGACAAAACAAGGAAAACCTATTGCCTCTCATTTGCCTTTAGAGTTACATAAACAAGAAAATGATTACTATATTACCGGACATTTCGCTTATGCTAATCCTCAGTGGAAGTCATTCGAGAACGATAATGAAAACGTCCTTGTAATGTTCCAAGGCCCCCATGCTTACATTTCATCCTCTTGGTATAAATCTGAAGATGTGCCAACATGGAATTATCAATCTGTACATGTATATGGAACAGCTAGTATAATGAGTGAACAGGAATTGCAAGAAGATCTTAAACTACTATTACAAAAATATGAGCAACATCGTAAGAATCCAGCTTTATGGGAGAGTCTTTCCTCACAAACTAAAAAGCAAATTAAAGGTATTGTTGGCTTTAAAATTAAAATACAAGAAGTTCAAGCTGCTTACAAATTAAGCCAAAACCGAAATGAAGAGGACTATAACAATATCATTGATAAACTCTATGAGGAAAAAGAATTAAATACTAAGGCATTAGCAGAAGTGATGAAAAATAGAAAGTAATGGATTAATCTATCTAAAAGTTTTTTCGGAAGTGGGTACGATATTAATAAATATTTAGTAATCCTTAAGAAACACTGCTTTTTCCCTAATATTTGCTTATGTTTATAGCTAATATAATAACGCCAATAAGGAGGATTGTTTCATGACAAATTCGTCAGGCAAGAAGCGGACTGATTCTGCTTCAAAAGTTATTAAGGCATCACCGCAAACCATCTACCAAGCATTCACTGACCCGGATGCGCTCGTTTCATGGCTGCCGCCGGAAGGGATGGAAGGTAGTATCGATTTTTTCGAACCCTGGGAAGGAGGGGCCTATCAAATGTCACTTACGTACGTAAGCCCAGCCCGTACCATGCGCGGCAAAACATCGGAGGACACGGACGTCGTTCGGGGGACATTTTTAAAACTGGTAGAGGACAAGCAAATCGTGCAAGAGATCAAATTCGAATCAGAGGATCCCTCTTTTGCGGGTGCAATGATTATGACCTGGGCTTTGGACACTATCTCGGAGGGCACCAAAGTCACTATCATTTGTGAAAACGTACCTGAAGGAATACGGCAGGAGGATCACGAAGCAGGCCTGAAATCAACTTTGGAGAACCTTGATATATATGCTAAACAGGATAGAGCTTGATCTATAACTACTATCGTTCGCCAGCTCAAAAAAGTGGCATGATTTAAAAAATATTTCACATGCCACTTTTTCCGGTTGGGTTTCGATTGTAGAAGTAGAAAGATAGGGCTACTTATAACTGCATGTTCGAATAGCGTGTTCGGTTTCTGAAATAAGATCTTTATTACCATTTTCCAGGCGAATTTCCAAAGCTTTATTAAAGTAATCTGTTGCACGCTGAAATTCTTTTTGGTCAAACAGGTTTTTGCCATAATGCTGGTAGACAAAATCCAAATATGCACTATAATTCGGATCCGTTTCTGCCATTTCAATTAATTCAGCAAACATTTTGTTGGAAATATCGAATTTGTTCTCCCATTGATAGGTATTTGCCAAACGTATTTTATTAACAAATACACTTTGCTCATTGTTCATATTTTCGGAAATTGTAATTGCTTTATTAAGGTGTTTTTTACTTTCTTCCAATTCACCTATTATTCTTAAAAAGTAACCAAGCAGCCCGTACCGCTTACTTTTTTCATAATCATCATATGTATTATTATTAAGCTGTTCCTTAATATATAGCATTCCTTCAAGCATACTCAACTGATCCTGAGCAACTTCCCGTAAATTGGGACCATATTTAAATTTCATGTTAAATGGGATATCTGCAATATTCATAGAATCACCTTGGCTTTCAAATATTTTTTCGTACAAACTCTCTTTCTAGCATAAAATGATTTTTCTGATAAAACTGTCTGGCAGATTCATTTTTAATCCAGTAATCGAGCTCTATACAATCAACTTGTTCGCTGTGTGCAATTTGCTGGGTCTTCTCCATTAATGCTTGTCCATAGCCTTTTCGTTGCTCTGACTCGTTTATACTAAGCTGATGCACATACAGGCTTTTATATGCCTTTTTAAATGGTGTACTAGGCTTATTTAGTATTTCAAAAAAGATAAACCCTTTATTTTCATTTTCATCTGACAAAATTAAAAAGGTGTATTGTTCATGTTTCATTAACTTTTCAAACTCGAATTCCATTTCTAATAAGTTATACGGTGTAAAATAACGAGGGTATAATTTAACGTGCAGGTTGTGAACAACTTCATTTAGCCGTGCAAGTTTCTGATAATCATATGATCTAAATATTTTAATTAGATTCACCTCATATTTTTCTCCTAGTATACATGATGACATCATACAATGTACATATATGTAAAATCGACATATAAATAAAACAACACCCTTTCCGAAAAAAAGTAATTGACCGTATAAGCTTGCCTCGGTTAAAATGTAATGAGCCCTTTAAAAAGGTTTACTATCCGAAATTTTAAGTTAAACGCGAGGGTGGATGTATTTATTCAAATATAGAAAGGTGGATCGATGTTACAACGTACGTAAAGCGCCTGAACTATTTTCTGGACGGGAATGAAGATAGTTGACGAGGTGGAGGTTAATCGAATGAATCGGCGGATACCTCCCGATTGCACATCCCAATCGATATGCTTTAATTCTAAAACAGCAAGGTGACTTGTTGGACAATAGAATAAAGCAGGATGCATTAATTATATGTACACGGGAAAGGGGCAGCCGAACGCCCCAGTATAATTAAACGTACAGGTCGTTTGTCTGCCTCTTTTAATCAAGGAGGATGCAACGATATGTGTGGAATTGTAGGATATATTGGACAGAATGATACAAAAGACGTATTGCTAAATGGACTGGAAAAGTTGGAATACCGTGGTTATGATTCTGCGGGAATTGCAGTGTTAAACGATAATGGAATGAATCTTTTTAAAGTGAAAGGCCGAATTGCAGCATTACGAGGCCGTGTAGATGAATCTGTTGAATCAACAATGGGAATCGGTCATACACGTTGGGCAACACATGGTGTTCCAAGTGCGACGAATGCACATCCACATCAAAGCACAACAGGCAGGTTCACCGTTGTTCATAACGGTGTCATCGAAAACTTTCAGGATTTAAAAAGAGATTATTTGGGTGATGTTTCGTTTGTCAGCGAGACAGATACAGAAGTTATTGTTCAGCTAGTTGAGAAAAACTTCAACGAATACGAAGACACTGCAGAAGCATTTCGCCAAACAATTAGTCTATTAAAAGGATCCTATGCGATCGGATTAATCGATAAAGAAGATCAGGATACCATTTATGTGGCAAAAAATAAAAGCCCATTACTAATTGGCCTGGGTGACGGCTTCAATGTAATTGCAAGCGATGCAATGGCAACATTGAAGGAAACAGATCAATATCTTGAGATTTATGACCAGGAAGTTGTTCTTGTAAATCGTAGTTTTGTTGAGGTGCAAAAGCTGAATGGTACAGTCGTTGACCGCAAACCATTTACAGCACAAATTGATGTGAGTGATACCGAAAAAGGAACATATCCTCACTTCATGCTGAAAGAAATTGATGAACAGCCGTTTGTTATGCGCAGAATCATCCAGGAATACCAGGATGACAACAACAACCTTAAGCTTGATCAGGATATCCGTGATGCAATGAAAGCGTGTGACCGCATTTATATCATTGCAGCAGGCACAAGCTATCACGCTGGGTTAGTTGGCAAACAGTTCATTGAGAAATTAGCAAAAGTACCAGTCGAAGTCCATGTAGCTAGTGAATTTTCTTATAATATGCCGCTGCTATCAGAAAAACCATTATTTGTGTTTATATCACAAAGTGGTGAAACAGCCGATAGCCGATCAGTTTTAGTAAAAATAAAGGAATTGGGACATCCAGCACTAACGATTACCAACGTGCCAGGATCCACCCTTTCTCGTGAAGCGAATTACACATTAAATCTTTATGCAGGACCGGAAATCGCAGTCGCATCAACCAAAGCCTACACAGCACAAATGGCAGTTTTAGCCATATTGGCAGTAGATACAGCACAGGCAAAAGAACTGCAGTTAGACTTTGACCCAATGCAGGAGCTAGCCATTGTTGCAAATGCGATGGAGGTGCTAACAGATCAAAAAGAAGCTATTGAAGACTTAGCAAAGAACTATCTGGCAACATCACGTAATGCATTCTTCATCGGACGCAGCACCGACTATTATGTATGTATAGAGGGTGCACTTAAGTTAAAAGAAATCTCTTATATCCAGGCAGAAGGTTTTGCCGGTGGAGAATTGAAGCACGGAACAATTGCGTTAATAGAAGATGGAACTCCTGTAATTGCTTTAGCAACTCAATCAGAAGTTAATTACGGAATCCGCAGTAACGTACAGGAAGTAGAAGCGCGTGGCGCAAACGCAATGGTCATGAGCATGAAAGGCTTAGAACAGGATACGGATGCATTTGTTGTACCACACGTGCATGAGCTCTTAACGCCACTAGTAAGCGTCGTACCGTTGCAGCTTCTAGCATACTATGCAGCACTGCATCGTGACTGCGATGTCGATAAACCTAGGAATCTAGCGAAAAGTGTCACGGTTGAGTAGAGTTATAGAATGTAAGTAAAGATTTTGTCTAGTCACAAAAAAGATGTGACATAAAATAGTTGAACAAATTGTTAACGAGTTTGTTACCTATTGCTGTAGATTAAAAATAAAGTCATACCGTTTATAAAAAGATGAACCGTTTTAACCCTTTGGATCTGATGTGTCCAAAGGGTATTTTTATGGAAAAATTAATATTCCGCAATCGGGCCATATTGTTGAAGAATTCCTTGTTGAATGAGATAGGTTAAATTAGCTTGCGTAATGATGTTAGAATGACTCTTTTGAAGATATTGCTTTTAAAAATGTATAATACTATAAGAAAATATCTTATGTTAAAATTTTATCAAAGTATACATAAGGGGGAACGGTGATGGTTCATTTGTTAACAAACCGTTCTTTTACTCACTTCGTTGTTGCTCGAATGATTCTCAATTTAGGTAAAAAGGTTTCATGGGTAGCACTAGGATGGTTTGTATATCAACTTACAGGATTAGCAACAGCAATTGGTATTGTTATATCAGCTGCAACAATAGCCCCATTAATCTCAAGTATTCTGGTGGGAGGGGTTTTAGACCAACTAAACAGACGAACTTTAATGATTATAGAAAACCTTGTAAGGGGTCTACTTGTTTCGATGATTCCAGTTTTATATTGGATGGATTTATTGAGCTTATCTATCATTATCGGTATCGTATTTATAAACGGTTTATTATCATCTATTACTGAAATCGGGAGTACCACAATTTTACCGTCTTTTGTAAAGGAACATGAATTACAAAACGCAAATGCCATCATGTCAATGACTGGACAAATCGGTTTTTTGGCGGGCCCAGCAATAGGTGGTTATTTTACCGCATTCTTCGGGGCTCCACTAACATTGTTTATCGACGTTTTATTTTTCTTTTTGGCTTCTTTTTTATATTTTCTAATCCCAGATAGCATTTTTAATCGAGGGTTAGATCAAACACAGGTAGGTTTATCCTTTAAAGAAAGTATGAATAAGTTTTTTGAAGATACAAAAGTCGGTTTTAAATTTTTAGTTCGCCATAGAAGCCTCATTATGATTGCATGTGTGACGTCAGTATTTAATGTCACGTATGCGCTTTTGGAGCCTGTTCTTCCGGTTTTTGTAGGTGAGTTTCTTAATGCCGGACCAAGTACACTAGGTCTTTTCTGGACTATATTTGCTATTGGTTCATTGTTGGGTTCTTTAATTTGGGTACGAACTAAAATTAGATGGAATTATTCTCATTCGCTAGGTGTAGTGATTTTCTTATGGGGTTTGGCTCCACTTACTTTTAGTTTTTTCACTAATGAATACATCGTTTATTTCATTATGTTTTTGGGTGGTATCGTTTATGCACCATACAATATTGTAGAACCAACCCTCGAACAACAGTTAATTCCTGGTCATTTGAGAGGACGTGTTATAGGAGTTATTGGATTAATCGCCGGTATGGGATTTCCACTTGGTACTTATGTTGGCGGATTATTAGGAGAGAATATCGGGGCAGCTAATACAATACTTGTTTCGGGCATAACCACCGTAATATTAGGAATTATAGTTTTTCAACATAATGCATTAAAGTTTACAAGTGAATCTATAAAAAAGGACGCTAATCTAAAATATGATTCATATATATAATTGACCTCATATAATCGGAGGTGAACGAATGAAGGTTATTGATTTGGAAGAGTTATTGAAGAAGCCACTGTTTGCTCATCTTTCAACATTTTCACCTGATAAAGAGTCAGCCAGTCAGCCATGAATTACTGAAACCTCCTCTAATCTTGATGAAAGACGAGCTGAAATTTACTGTTTCATAGAATGTAAGGAATGTGGTTGGGGAGAATAGATTCAATAAGAAGAATATATTTAGCCTCAGAATATAATTTCAGGGATATATAGGAGGTGCTAAATATGGAAAATTACGCATTAGAAACAGCTTATTATGATCTTTGTGGGATAGCCTATTTAAAGAATGGCTTTGGGTAGGGAACTGGAAATGTTTATAAACCATTTATCCAGGTACATGACAATATTCAAGACAATAAAGATATAGCCTTTCATGTTCAGATAATGTGTGGTGTATTCATAAACTAACCACGCGGTGAAGTAAAACCATTTATCATTAACTATCTATTGACTGAAGTCTTTTTAGTTAGACTGTCTAACACTTAAGATAGTGATAGTGGATAAAATAATGAGCATGCCAATAAGTTGAACAAAAGTCAAACTGTCTTTAAGAACCATTACGCCAAACAAGGAAGCTGTAACAGGCTCTACCATAGCGATCATTGAAGCAGTTGAAGGTGTTGTCCATTTGATACCGACTACATAGAAAACAAACGACACCCCGGATCCGACGAGACCTAACAGGATAAACAAACCCACATCACCCGAAGTTATGACAGAAAGTGCTTCCTGGTGGTCGATAAATAGTAAAAGTATCAAGGAAAATGCAAATAAAGCGATGGTTAATGTAGACTGCGGCTTACCAAAAGCGGAGGCTTTTTTAAAGCTGAAAATAAATAAAGCATACGAAAGACCAGAACCGAGTCCTGTAATAGTGCTTAGTGGGGTGACAGTTGATGATCCAGATTTATAAGCACCTGTAAGTAGGAAAATACCCACTAGTACAAAAACGATACTTCCCCATTTTAGCCAAGTGGAGCGCTCTAATCTTAGGAAAAACGAAATTAATAGTACAAACACTGGTGCAGTGTACATTAATGTAGCAGCGATAGCTATGCTAGACGCTTCAATACTCATAAAATAAAAGGTGAAATTTCCAGCTACACCAACTCCTGCAAGGGTAGACCATACGTACACAGATAAGGAGCTAGGCCAATTTTGTTTTGCCCGAAAAAGAAACCATGAAAAGATACATATAAGTCCTATGGCACCACGATAAAATGAAATAACAGTAGGGTTCCAACCTTTATTCATTAATATATCAGCGATTCCCCCGGTAATTCCCCAAAGTATAGCTGCCAACATAACCAAGCCTATTCCACCATATCTCATTGTCGACCTCCTGTTAACGATATTGTAATTAAAATTGCTATCTAGGGTGTATTCCATTTGAGAAGAGCATTTAAACGTAAAGTCTTTTATGTTGTTAGACTCTCTTTTGTTGTTTTCCTTCAAGGGAATTTTCCTTAATAGGAAATTTCCCTTGAAAGAAAATACGGGGTGTGATATGTTATCTACAGATAATGAAAGGAGGGGATGTATGCATGAATGCCGCGACTTTCAGTGCTCTGGCTGAACCCAATAGAATGAACATCATTGAATTGCTGCGAGACCTTGGAGCGCTAACCGTCGGGGAAGTCTCTCAGAAGCTCGGACTCCGAATGCCACAGTCTTCCAAACATCTTCATGTGTTGGCTAAAGTAGGACTTGTTAACGTGAAGGCTGATGCGAACAGACGAATATATTCCATTCGTCAAGAATCGTTTGTAGAGATGGACAAATGGTTAGAATCTTTCATCAGAGATAAAGAGGAACAGTTTGACAGATTTGAAGATCTTTTAATGAAAAAACAAGCTATTGAAAAGAGCGATGACGAGCAAATATGATGTTTCTCAAATTTAAAACAGAGGGGTAGATAATATGTCAAAAACTCAGATTATAGCTGAAAAAGGAACGCACGATGTTGTCATATCTCGTATCTTTAATGCGCCTCGGGAGCTTGTGTTTAAGACTTATACCGACCCAGTAACGGTCCCTGAGTGGTGGGGGCCGAAAAGGTATAAAACTACAGTAGATCAGATGGATGTGAAAAAAGGTGGCATATGGCGATTCATTCACCGAGATGTGGAAGGAAACGAATATGCATTTAATGGCGTTTATCATGAAGTCTCTTCACCTGAAAAGATAATCAATACCTTTGATGTTGAAGGCTATTCTGATTTTCTCGGACTTGTCACGATCCAATTTGAAGAAATGCCTGGTAGTAAGACGAAGTTTACTGAGACTACGGTATATCAGTCAGTAGAAGGTCGAGATGGAATGATAAAAGCGGGTATGGAAGAAGGAGCCATTGAACTCTTGGATCGGCTTGAAGAATTTTTGGATAAACTTCAGAGTAATTGAAGTTAATAACAATTTTAAGGAGGAATAACGATGACAAAAACAGGTCAAAACATCGTTCCGCATTTATGGTATGACAAGGAGGCAAAGGAAGCGGCAGAATTTTATGCTTCCATTTTTCCGGAGTCCAGAATCACGGATGTAACCCCACTTGATGACACACCATCTGGCGACTCGCATTTAGTTTCGTTTGAGTTGTGGGGGCAAAAGTTCTTGTCCATCAATGCAGGACCTATTTTCAAATTTAATCCAACGGTGTCTTTCATGGTTAATTTTGACCCAAAGAAAGATAAAGACGCGAGTGAAAAAATAAACAAGGTTTGGAATAAATTGTCTGAAGGTGGCACAGTGTTAATGCCGCTTGACAAGTACCCCTTTAGTGATAAATATGGATGGATTCAGGATAAGTATGGTTTGTCGTGGCAACTTATTTTAACCAATCCTGAAGACGAAGAGCGGCCTACAATCATGCCTTCGCTTATGTTTGTCGGTGATCAATACAACAAAGCCGAAGAGGCGATCAATTATTATCTATCAGTATTCAATAACGCAAAGAAAGGATCAATTGCAAGTTACCCTCAAGGTATGGAACCTGACAAAGAAGGAAGCATTATGTTTTCAGATTTCATAATTGAGAATCAAATGTTAGCCGCAATGGACAGCGCGGGAAATCATCCATTCAGTTTTAGCGAGGCAATCTCATTGACGGTATATTGTGACACGCAGGAAGAAATAGATAACTACTGGAACAAGCTTTCCGCAGTTCCTGAATCTGAACAGTGTGGCTGGCTGAAAGATAAGTATGGAATGTCCTGGCAGATTGTACCGAGAGAAAAGGAAGCGATGATGAACAATGGAACACCAGAACAAGTTGCGCGCGTAACACAAGCAACCTTGAAAATGAAAAAACTTGATCTTGAGGAATTACAGAAGGCATACAGAGGTTAATGAATACAGCCCGCTAGTTGACAGACATGTTAACTAGATTCAATGTATAAACATCGTTCTTTGTCAACTACCGGGCTGGAGTTTTAAAGAACTTCGTTGTGAGCTTTAACTTGATTTTTTTTATTTATGAAATTTTCAAAAGAGAAGGGAAAACTATTATTTATGAAAAAATCAATTCGTGATGAAATGATAAACCGATTGGAGTTTTTTTTAGGTAAATGGGAAATAGAAGTAATTCATCCGCATTTCCAAACTAATTCGATTTATGGACAAACGAAATTTGATTGGATGGAGAGAGAGAAGTTTATGGTTCAGCGAACTTCTATAAATCAATCCGAGTTCCCAAGCAGTACGATTGTTTATGACTATGATTCTAATTCTGGTACTTATTTACAACACTATTTTGATTCACGAGGTGTAACTCGTCTATATAATATGAGTTTTGAAAACAATTATTGGAAAGTGTGGAGGGATACATCAGATTTTTCACAATTAGACTTTTATCAGCGTTTTGTTGGAGAAATCAATGAGTCTGGAGATACAATACAATGTTCATGGGAAACATCACATGACGGTTCACACTGGGAACACGATTTTAGACTCATATATAGAAAAGTCATTCAGAAGACATAATCTTGTCATTGAAGATTTATTAAAACATTTTTACTGCATAAGTGCAACTTAAGCTATAAATACATGAGCCAAAAGTTACGTGAAATAAATAGGTAATATTTACTCTGTTTATTCTGAATTATTAAATAATAATTCCGTCGTACTATATACAGGCTATCGTCTAGAAGCTACTATTAACTTGATAGAGTTAATAGTTTAGAAAGGAGGAAAACTAACATAATAGAGTTATATAAGGAGGTTAGATAATGAAAAACAAGGCTATCGTAATTTTCATTGCTCTTCTAATGATTCTAATTTCACCGATGGCGATAGCAGCTTCTGAGAAAGACCCCGACAGACACCAAGACATTACACTGAACGTAATGACCTTTAACATTCATGCAGGAATTGGAAGTAATGGATTGTACGATATCGACCATACTGCCGAAACAATTCGAAGTTCTGGAGCAGATGTAATTGGATTGCAGGAAGTGGATGTCAATTGGGGGTATCGCAGTAACTTTCAGGATCAGGTTGAATACCTGGCTGAAAAGTTGGATATGCATGCCTTCTTCGCTCCAATTTATAATCAAGATCCACTAAATGAAGGTGAACCACGAAGAAAATATGGACTAGCTGTTTTAAGTAAATACCCTATTATCGATTCAGAAAATCACGAAATAACAAGACTTTCGACACAAGATGCTGTGCCTGAACCAAGTCTTGCTCCTGGATTTCCTGGCGTTACGCTAAATGTGAAAGGTATCAACGTTTCCTTTTATGTAACACACCTGGATTACCGAGGAGACCCGTATATTCGAGAAATGCAAGTAGATGACATGCTAAACATTATTTCCGAACAAAAAAATACCTTTCTAGTCGGAGACATGAACGCAACACCTGATGCACTTGAGCTGCAGCCGCTTTTTAACAGGTTTAATGATGCTTGGACCGAAGCGGGAAGCGGAAGTGGCGATACCTATCCAGAGACTTCACCAGAAAAACGTATTGATTATATTTTCACATCCCAAGATCTAAGTCCAACAAACACCCAAGTGATAGACACTGAAGCTTCTGATCACTTACCTGTAATGACAGAGGTAGTCTTAACACGAGATAACTAGATTAAAAGGAGTGAAATTTTAATGAAGAAACGATTGTTTGCGATCCTTTCCAGTTTTATGCTTGTTTTAATGTGTTTTCCAATGACAAGTTTTGCAAATGGCTGGGACGATCCAACCCATCCTGGCTGGGGTGACGGTGAAAAAGTAAAGCATGGATGGATTGTTAACAAAATAAACCATATGACATTGGAAGAAAAAATTGGCCAGTTATTCGTCATTCATATGTACGGTAAAACCCCGACAGACCCTGATTATGAAGACACAAACTTACGGATGAACCGAGGGGCCAAGAATTTTAAAAAAGCCATCGAAAAATATCATATTGGCGGTGTAATCTATTTCAATTGGACAGGTAATATTGGAACGCCGATTGATACAACACAGGTTAATGCGCTATCAAATGGTTTACAAGATATAGCGATGGATCAGCGTATGCCAATTCCGTTATTTATATCGACGGACCAGGAAGGTGGAATTGTACAGCGAATTACAAGTCCCGGTACAGTGTTTCCTGGAAATATGGCACTTGGAGCCACGAGGTCTACCGAATACGCTGCACAATCTGCAGCTATTATGGGCGAGGAATTAAGCAGTCTTGGTATTAACATGAACTTTGCCCCGGTAGCTGATGTAAATGTTAATCCGGAGAATCCGGTTATCGGTGTTCGCTCATTTAGTGAAGATCCGGATCTGGTATCTGACTTAACGGTTGCCCAGGTGCAGGCATATGAAGACCAAAAGGTAATACCAACAGCTAAGCACTTTCCAGGTCATGGAGATACAGCAGTTGATTCTCATTATGGATTGCCGATTATTAACCACGATTTAGAGACGCTCCATAATGTTGACTTAAAGCCATTTCAAGCAGCAATAGACAATGGTATAGATGCAATTATGACTGCCCATATCGTTGTTCCGGCACTTGATGATTCAGGTCTGCCAGCAACGCTATCTAAGCCAATTTTACAGGGGCTTTTACGTGAGGAAATGGGCTTTGAGGGGTTGATAGTTACCGACAGCTTAGGCATGTCAGGTGCCAATGTCGTTGAACCAGACCGAGTTGCTGTCGAAGCATTTAAGGCTGGAAATGATATTTTACTAAACCCACCGAACGTAGAAGTGGCCTATAATGCAGTGCTAGAAGCAGTTCAAAGTGGAGAAATTAGTGAGAATCGTGTGAATCAATCTGTGTACCGAATACTAAAAGCCAAAATGGAGAAGGGCTTATTCGGAGTTACGTATACGGATCCAAGTGAAGTTGAAAACATTGGTACAGAAGAAAATTTGGCAAAAGCAACCGAAATTGCAAATAAAAGTATTACACTTGTCAAAAATGAAAACAATTTATTGCCTTTGCAGGATGACAGCAGTTTATTTATAACGGGTCCTTCTGCAGGAGATCCTGATTACCTCTCTGATCTGCTTAGGGAAAAAGGGTACGATTCTAGTGATTACGCAACAAACACAAGTCCAAGCACTAATCAAATCGCTGAAGCAACTTCCAGAGCAGCGGATGCTGATAAAATCATTGTGACAACGTATACTGCAAATACGAATAATGCTCAACAGCGTTTAGTAGAATCCCTGATGGAAACAGGTAAGCCAGTCATCGTAACAGCGGTTCGTAATCCATATGACATAATGGCGTTTCCAGAGGTGGATGGCTACTTAGCTACGTACGGTAACCGTGACGTATCTATCGAAGCACTAGCCCGAGTGCTAAGTGGTGAGGTTAATCCAGAAGGGAAATTACCGGTAACAATTCCGGGATTATATGAGTTTGGGGATTATCTCAGTTATTAACTAAAAAGGGCTCCCTGTATTTCTAGCTGCAATCTAAACTGTTTAGGGTTAATTTGGACTTTAAAAAAGACTGTCCTTAAAAAAGCACGGATGATCTAAACTAATTCACAAATTTAATTAGTTTTCAATAAAAGGAGTCTTGCACAATAAGACAAATTTGTTGAAGATTAAATTGTAAATTTTAGGGGTGAGTAGTATTCTTCGGTTATAACTATTGATTGGGAAATTTTCAGTAAGTTTTGGTGATGCTTTTAATCTTGATATAGAGCATAATAATGGTATACTAAGAAATATAGGAGAAATATGGAAGGTGGAACTGGATTTGCCAACATACTTGTAATGGTTTAGTAACTAAATAGTACATTTCTTTTTTGAATTATTATTCAACGACGGGAGAAGTGTGCCTATTTTTAGCCATTACAGGGAACGCAGGATAGTCAGTTGTTTTACTTCCAGCGGGATACCTGTAAGGTATTCCGCTTTTTTATGGGAAATTTTCTCCATCAACCGTTTTTTGCGTTCCTCTGAATAAATAGGAGGAACTGCTGTATGAATATTAATAATTTGTTCACTTATGAGATCATTGCTCAGGAAACACCTTATATAAAACGAAATTGCAGTAAATGTAAAACGAACACAGAATTTTATTGTAGTGAGAAATTCAGGGTAAATGCGAATCAGAAAATAGTTGATATATGGCTTATTTATAACTGTATACATTGTGAGGGAACTTGGAATTACCCTATTTTATCGAGAGTAAATATTAATAAAATTGACTCTTGGCTAATTCAAAAATTTATGAATAATGATAACGAGACAATCTGGTACTATGCTTTTCAAATCAATAAGTTAAGAAAACTATGTAGTGATGTAAATACAGATATACGATATGAGTTAAGAAAAGAAAAACTTGATTTACTATCTAACGAGGTTACTATTAGATTTTGCTATAAACATGATTTTGGTCTTAGAATAGATAAGCTAATAGCAAAAATTCTTGGCATTTCAAGGTCAAAATTAAATAGATTGTCTCAGAATGGAACCATTGTACTGAATCCAAACATAAATATGAAGAGCAAAGTTATAGATGATTTACAAGTTACAATTATTGGTGATTGGTACCAAGGTGATCATCAATAGTTCATTATCACTGTTATTAGAAGAAGCTAAAAGTTAAACAAGGCGATTATAAAAACTTGATCCGTAATCGTGCCTATCAGGAATAAGAATCGGGGTTCTATCTTTCGGAAATGGTCATAATTGTGGAGTAAGGAAGGTAATTAGATGAAATTGTAACTTATGCCAGAACAATACGACTGCAAATGAAGGTTTGACCAAAGCGATTATCTTTTAAAGGATTAAATTGGAGGGAATAGAAAATGGATGAAAAGACACTTTTGTTACAACAATGGGCAAGCTGCTTAGATGAAGAAGATTGGTTTCCACCACTTGAAAAAGTGCTAGAGGATATTACTCTAGAACAGGCAATTTGGAAACCAGCTGACGGGTCAATGAATTCCATTTGGGAATTAGTGTGTCATTTGCTTTTCTTTGAAAAGAGATTTCTGATGCGCTTTCTTGGCGAAACAGCGAATGAACCACTGGCAGAAAATAATGATTCTACATTTCAATTACCAAATGAGACGTTAGAAAATTGGAAGGAAACAAAACAAGAATACTTTTATGTTCACCGTGAACTTGGAAAAATACTAGCAGAATCAGACCATGACGATATGTATAGACAAATCCCAAAAGAAGATTATCCATTAGTACTTGAACTGAAGAGTTTAGCAATGCACGACGCATATCATATTGGGCAAATTGTGTTCCTTAGTAAAATGCAAGGAGCTTGGCCAGAGAAACGAAGTTTTTAAAAAAGCTTCACCATTATAAAGCGCTATTTTAAAAGGCGAAGGGCTAGTTTATCAGTTTTCTACTGAGAAACTAGCCCTTTTTAATCTCATGAAATACATACGTATGTTAAATAACACTTCTTTGACGTTATCCCATTGGTGAAAACATTGCAAAAAGTGGTAAACCTCGTGATAATCATGACAAGGACGTCATTAAAATGTTTTTATAAGCTTAGCTGAATCATAAAAATAACTAGAAAAGCGCCCAATCGTTTAAAGTCTTCCCCAAAAAGATTCGTTCTGAGGTACAACTTCAGCTGTCTGTGCAAAATTCAGACCCTTAGCGAACCACGGAAACCTCTGGCACCATAGTAGGATTCTGCTCCATTATGGTACGTGAAAACGTGTCCAAAGCGATAATCACAAAAAAGGGCACCGCCAAGTTCTCTAATATCAGAGGGTGTCTGTACCCAACTCGACGTTTTCTTATCAAAATTTTCAAGTTTCTGCAAATCCCGATATTCTTCTTCTGTTAAAAGTTCAACGCCCATATCGACTGCCATATCAATAGCGTTATTTTCTGGTTTATGTTTTTTCCTCGACTCCAGCGCTTCGCGGTCGTAACAAATGCTTCTGCGACCTTTAGGACTTTCCGTTGAACAATCATAGAAAATGTACTCGTCCTTCTTTTTATCATGACCAACAACATCCGGTTCACCGGCAGTTTTTTCCATTTCATTGAGCGACCATAATTTTTCAGGATTAGTATCCAGCTTTGCTTGGACATCAGTCCATTCAATGCCTTCATGGCGGTGCATGTTTTTCTCGAAGCGCGCTTTCAATGCTTGGAGTAATTCTTCACGTTGTTCTAGTGACAACTCTCGTTTATTACTCATGTTAATTTCCCCCCTTAATCATAATGGTTAATAAGTCATTTAAATAATTGTGTAAGTTCAGTTTACAATAATTGATTAAGTAAATCCATTCCTCCACAATCTGCCCAAAATCGGCACGGTAGATTAAAGTGCTAGGTTCTTACTGCATAAGTGCAACTAAGAAAAGCTTGCACCCCAGAGTATAAGGGGTTCTAAGAAAGCAAAATACGATTTCATAAGAAGCCCTTTAACGAATGCCGAGTTTTCTAAAGGTTTCATTTTGGACCTATTAGGCTAGCAGCCAGGCCAACGATTCCATAAAGTATAAATGAAAGAACAAAACCCCACGCTTCAATAAACATTCCAGCGAATAATGAACCTATTACTTGCCCCACTGCCAAGAGTAAAAATGGAACCCCAATACCTAATGATGCATTCGTAATAAATACACGAATTCCCCAGACGAGAAGGCCCCGGTTAAGAATATATAGGCGCAACCGAAGATTCCAGCCGATAGGTAAGTCATTGTAAAAGAGAGAATTATCGATGATGATGCAATCGACACACTCCCTAACTTGTAAGCTAACGGCAGTCCCCCTTGTTCAATTAGAGAACCAGAAAACCCTCCAAGCACACCAAATTGCCCTATAATGACCTAAAACTCAGAAAGCTGCCAAGTACTATAATCTCCAGCCACTTCAATAAAAGTTCTGGAAAATGTCCAAAAGGCCGCTGTGGAAATTCCCAGGGTAAGCGATGCATGGCTCCTTTAACTCATCGTATAGAGAGGTTCCCTTTTTTAAACATCATACTCGAGCTTGCCTCGACTTTCGGAATCGCTCGGAAATTTCATATCAATATCAGAAATGTCGAGATAGCATAAATCAAATACGTCAGTCTCCAGCTTGGTGCTAGTAAAATTGCTCCCAATCCAGAAAGGACTATGCCAAAACTTGTTACTCCTACAATGTAGTAATTATCGGTCCTTCCTTTGTAAGAATAATTGTATGTTCGTATTGAGCCACATAGCTTTCATCGGTTAGGGAGGTCCATCCATCTTTGGACTGGAAAACTTCCTCTTCAAATGTCGAGATAAAAGGCTCAAAGGCAATTACCGTACCATCTTTTAAAATTTCGTTATCCCAGCGAGAGAAGTAATTGAAAATATGTTCTGGTGCTTCGTGAATCGAGCGCCCAACCCCGTGTCCAGTAAGATTTTTTATAACAGTTAAGCCGTGCTGTTTT
The DNA here is from genome assembly GCF_041949995.1 of Virgibacillus sp. JSM 102003. NCBI lineage: Bacteria > Bacillati > Bacillota > Bacilli > Caryophanales > Bacillaceae > Virgibacillus > Virgibacillus sp. JSM 102003. The sequence continues at coordinate 50,956 of NZ_JBHFQH010000017.1, read as the reverse complement.
GCTACATTGTGTACAGCTTTTCCGAGAGCGCTTTTTTTCGAACCTGGTTTTGCTTTCTCAAGTCCAGTGTCGAATGCTTCTTTAGCAACGTCACATATTTTCTGTAAAATTGCCTCTCCTTTCCCAACAACAAAAGAAATTCCAGTATCTGCGAAATACCCGTTTTTAGAACCTGAAACATCAATATTTACAAGGTTTCCTTCTTGAATTATCCGGTCCCTTGGAATGCCGTGCGCCACTTCTTCATTTATGCTAATGCATGTATACCCAGGGAAATCGTATTCTCCTTTTGGTGCAGATTGGGCTCCTGCTTTTTCAAAAATCTTCCCCGCAATTTCATCGAGTTCTTTTGTAGTAATACCAGGTTTCGTACATTGGACTAATTTATCTCGAATTGCTCCACAAATTTCACCAATTTCTCTTAATCCATTAAAATCTTCTTCAGTTTTTGCAATCATCGCATATTCACCCTTTTAAAAGCATTATATAATTATCATTTCATTTAGGTTCTATCATAAACGGAACGGCTTTTTCTTCAACAAAAAGCCCTATTGCGGTCGACAAAATTTTTGAAAGTCAATTAAGTGTGCCGTCAAGACACCATGCCAAATATTATAATCCCAGCACCTTAATCGTTCTGGCAATATTCTCAGCTAGTTGTTCTGTATACTGCTCTGCATTAGCAAGTGCTGTCTCTAATGGAACCACACTTGGTACAATTGAGTAGAGTGCATCAATCCCGTGGTCATAAACAACTTGATAATCTTCTCCAAGTGAACCAGCTAAACCGATGACAGGAATGTGTTGCTTTTTTGCGATTTTGGCAACGCCAATTGGTGTCTTTCCGTAAATTGACTGATTATCTATTTTACCTTCACCGGTGATGACTAGTGTAGCCTGTTCCATGTGTTTTTCTAAATCGACTGCATCGATGACAATATCAATTCCTCGTTTTAGGTCGGCTTCTAAAAAGGCTAGTAAACCTGCGCCAAGGCCGCCAGCCGCACCTGATCCTGGAATTGTCTCAACGTCTTTATTTAAGTCACGTTTTAGAATTTGTGCGTAATGGGTGAGATTTTGATCTAACGTCGCAATCATCTCTTCAGTCGCACCCTTTTGCTGGCCGAATACAGCAGACGCACCATGCTCGCCAGTCAGAGGATTATCCACGTCACAAGCAACATCAACTTGTACCTGCTGCAATCTTGGGTCCAGGTTTGTGGTGTCGATTGAATGAATTTTATATAATTCACCGCCACCAAAACCTATCGGTAGTCCGTCTGAATCGAGAAGACTGGCACCCAGCGCTTGAGCCATTCCTGCTCCACCATCATTCGTTGCACTTCCACCTATTCCAATAATCAAATGTTTTACACCAAGGTTTAGTGCAGCGAGAATTAGTTCTCCTGTACCTTTTGTTGTTGCGATCAATGGATTTCTGTTTTCTTTTTGTACGAGGTGAAGACCTGAAGCTGCAGCCATCTCAATCACGGCTGTTTCGCCATCACCCGTAAGCCCGTAAAATGCTTCAACAGGGTAGCCAACTGGTCCTGTTACGGTTTCACTGATGATTTTCCCGTTTGTTGTATCTACGAGTGATTGAACGGTTCCCTCACCCCCGTCAGCCATGGGGACTTTCACATATGTTGCTTCAGGAATAATTTTTTTAAAACCATTTTCAATTGCATTGGCAGCAGTTAGTGCTGACATACTTTCCTTGAAAGAATCCGGAGCAATTACGACTTTCATCTTATTCACATCCCTTTGGTAAACAGCAGACACCCAGTGAAAGAGTGGGTGTCTTGTACGTTTTTGCTGGTTATGTATAAAACATTACTATTAAAAAATCTGTATATCCTGCATTGCCCGATCGATCGTAATAGTTTCGGCATGGTGAAAGGAGGCAAAGCTCTCTATTGCTTCCTTTAAATTATTACGCAGTTGTGGCGTCATGTTCACATTATGCTCTATTTGTAGCAGACGAACATTCAAGTGTTGATTTTCTCTGTCCAGGCCTGGATCAATGCGTCCAATTAAACGGTCTCCGGCAAGGATTGGCATGGCATAATATCCATACTTGCGTTTGGCTTTTGGTGTATATACTTCCCATTTATAGGAGAAGTCAAAAAGATCTACCAATCGCTCCCTGCGCCAGAGCAAGTTATCCAGTGGCGGAAGAAATCGGATTGGCACATCGTCTGTTGAGGATTCCTCTTTAGGTGTGAGTTTTTCATGTTTTTTTAGTAAGTCTAAATCATCAGCTAGAATATAATATTGCCGGTGAACATCATCCATTTCTAATGGAATAATTGATCCAGTTTCCACTCGCTTTGTAATCGCTTCTCGACGTTGTGCTGCACTCATTTTTTGCCAGCCCAGACGGGGATCACCCGCATCAAAGACACGATAGGCCTGCATATATTTTTCCAAAAGGGCTTCATTCGATTCAACGCTATCCATCTTGTCAGCTTCCTGTAGCAGGTTCTTCGGTATTGTCCGTTCCGTTAGATCGAAGAAACGTTCACTTCCAACTCTACTGACGACACGGATTATTCCTGTATCAAGGAGCTGATTCAAGGCATGAGAGGTCTCTTTGGTATTTGGAGATTTATTATCCCATGCGCCGTGAACACGATTCTCAGCCTTGAAAGCTCGCGAAGGAAGCGGACCCTCTCGCCGCAGCTTATCGAGCACATCATCCACAACAGATCCTAGTTTATCCAGTTCTTCTTTCGACTGATTTTGGAAGCGAAGTCGGGTCGCTTCAAATTTTGGGTAGTCTTCCATTGGGATCGTACATGCGGCATTTGCCCAGTACTCGAATAATTGACCTTGTGCTAATAAATCATCTAATATTTCTGGCTGATAATCGGGAACTCGAGCGGCTAAGACAAGATGCTGGTTACGTGCAACGGAGGCAACTGCATCAAGCTGTACACATTCAAGCTGCCGGATTATCTGCAATGTCTCTTCTTTAGCGGGATTCTCCTTCTGTGAAAGGAGGTGCTGCTTATCAAGCAGAAAACGGCGGACAGTACGCCGGTTTGTATGGTATGACTTCATCTGATTTCCTCCATTCTAATCATTACTATCAAGTCTTCTGTCACAAACGTCAAACAATGGACACCCCTCACATATCGGAACAGCCTTACAATGAACCTTTGCATGCTCAACCAGCAAAGCATGAAATTCATTAAATAACCCCAGATCTTGTGGAACTACTTCTTCCACCTGTTTTCGAAATGTATCATAGGATCTTGGCATATCGAATCCGATCCGGTAAAAAATTCTTCTGGCATATGCATCGACAACAAATACTGGTTTATCAAAAGCATAAAGCAGCATGACATCAGCAGTTTCACGACCGATACCATTAATGCTGAGCAGTTCGTTTCTTAGCTGATGCTTGTCTATTTTTTTGACCGCGTCAGTATCGTAGTTATAGGATTTATACCATTCCAGAAAAGCCTTAATTCGTTTTGACTTGATATTAAAGAAACCACTCGACCGGATTAACTGGGCAAGCTCTTCTGTTGTTAACTTTTCCATACGATTCGGACCCAAAAAAGGTTTTACCTTTTCCAGTGCTTTTTCCACATTACGCCAGCTTGTATTCTGTACTAGAATCGAGCCAATCATCATTTCAAAGGGCGTATCGGCAGGCCACCAGTTTTGCGGGCCGTAATAGTCTAACAATTTATCATAGACTAATTGATAATTTCGTGTCATCATTAGCTGCTTTCCAGCCTAAGTAATTTCTCTTTCATTGCAATGCCACCACGATAGCCAGTCATTTTCCCGCTTTTACTAATCACCCGGTGACAAGGTACAACAATTAATAAGGGATTCGCTCCAACTGCTGTTCCTACTGCACGTACTGAATCAGGCCTGCCGATAGCTTCTGATATATCTGTGTATGTCTTTGTTTCACCAAATGGTATGTTTTGTAATTCAGCCCATACTGACTCCTGAAACGCTGTGCCAATTAAATCGATGGGTAAATCAATATTTTTCCGTTCACCGTTTAAATAGTCTACTACTTGTTCAGCATATACAGATACTTTATTCCAGTCTTCTACTAGATGGGCTTTAGGCCGTTTACTATTAAACCAGCTCTTCATTTCACTAAATCTTCCATTATGTGAACCAACAAAACAAAGACCGGTGTCTGTTGCCGCAAGATAAAGGCACCAATCATCAGTATTAATGTGGCCATAATATACCACATTTTCTTCATTATATTTCATGACGTAACACCTCATTTTCATTACTTTTTCGGAATTCTCGTGGTGTCTGTTCCGTTCGTTTTTTAAACAATGTTGCAAAATGTGCAGCATTAGGAACTCCTATTAACGTGCAAATTTCATGAATCGATTTATCCGTTTTTTTGAGATAAAATATTGCTTTTTCCATCCGAATTGTTTGCATAAATTCTATTGGTGTAATACCATTTATCCGCTTGAATACGCGATGTAGATGATAAGGACTGCCGTGGCATCCTTCTGCAATAATATTCAATGTTAAGTGTTCAAAAAAATGTTCTCTTATAAATGCCTCTGCCTGAAGGACCCATTCCTCATCCGGCAGCCGGTATCCCGCTGATTTACACCGTTTACACGGTCTAAATCCCGCCGCCAATGCTTCATCCGCATTATAGAAAATCGTTACATTATCAAAATTAGGAATACGAGATTTGCAGGAAGGTCTGCAAAAGATTTTCGTCGTTCTGACAGCATAAAAAAATTGATCATCAAAATTCTCGTCATTTTCACGAATAGCTTTCCACTGCTCAGTTGTTAATACTGAGTTATTAGCTGTAACCATCACGATCCACCTCCACCATTATTATAACTCATATTCGTTACAAAACAGTCTATTTTGAATGGAAAAGCAAGATATCGAAAGTTGTTGGATTTTAATAAGACGGACAGAAAATAATAGAAAAATAAGAATTATGTAGAAAGTGGGGAGGAGGTGAATGTATGCGCATAAGACCATTAGTATATAGTTGCATAATGGTACTGGCGGTATTTCTACTCCCAGCCGATACTTTAGCGAATAATGGTAATTCTCCTGAAAAGGCAGCGTCACAGGCTGATGATAAAGAATCGTCGAGTCCTGTAGCGGAAGATGTTTCGAAAAAAGGTAAACAAACTTCTCAAGCTGCCAAAGAGGCTACTAAAAAGGGGCAAGGATCTTCTGATATTCCTGAAGAGTCGTCGAATCATGATAAGCAAGTTTCTAAAGGGACGACAGTTAAAGAGAAACCGTCGGATAAAGCTTCCGACCACGCGGAATCTCAATTGAAGGATAAGGATTCAAAAACCCTGCCACCTCAGGCAAATGATCAGGCTACTGAACAAACAGAAAAGCTTGAGCGAGAAGTGGCATCAAAAAAGGAAAAAGTAAAGAAGCAGATTGAAGATAATCTGCAAGGAAAAAAAGGGAGGTCAAAAAGTACGGTAGAGAAAAGCTCGAAGAATGATGAAGAGCAAACTACTCAAACGAATGACAACTCTGAAAATGAAGAAGAACCAATGCGTGTTAAAGAATCGCCCCGAACTTCAGTAACCGATTCAGGAGATGAAACAGTTCAAACCAGTAATAAACAAAGTACATCTAAGGATGATATGAGTCCTGATGAAAAAGAACAAAGCGGGAAGTCAAAATCCATTCCAATACCTAACGAAGATTCAGAACGTCAGGAACTAATGATTAAACCTGGTTCATTGCCGTCATCAGCATCAACGAATGGTGGTGATTTCGGTGGACAAACCAGTTCTTCTTCAGTGGTAAAAGGAGATTTGCCAAATTCCCTCATGTTCTTTTCTAAGTCGCAAGTAATCGGCAAGAGATCCGAAGTTCTTCGGGATCAGTGGGTGAATGCACCGCCAGCCGAACCGCCAAAGATTGCTTCTTGATTTTTTAAGAGTGATAAATATATAAAAAATTAATTAAGGAGCGATTAAATTATGAAAAACGTACGGATGAAATCTCTAGTATTAGCAGGAGTTATGACAATAGGAGTATTTGCAGGTGTTCAATCAGCAGATGCAGCTTCTTCTAATGCAAAAAAAGAAGTACCTGTTGAAAAGAAACAAGAAGTAAAAGCTGAGAAAAAAGCTAAATCTCAAGGAAGCGCGAATGCTAGTGAAACAGCAAAAGCAAATGCATCATCAAAGTCATCTATTGTAGCTGAATCTACTGAAGAAGAGGCTAATGTCGAAGTGACAGCTGAAGCAGATGGTGAAGCAACAGAAGAAACTGAAGAAAAAGCAGAAGAAGGAACAGAAGGTACGGAAGAGGAAGTAAATAAATCTCAAGAAAATAAGGTAAACTCACAAGCTGCAGAAAATGCAAGCGATGTAGCTAAAGCGCATGCATCTGAAAACTCAGCTGTACTAGCTGTAGAGGCTGAAGAAGAGGGCACAGAAGATGCTGAAGAAGGAACAGAAGAAACCGAAGAATCAGTAACTGATGAAGAAGCAACAGAAGAGGAAACAACAGAGGAAGAGAACACGGAAGAAGCTGAAGAAGGAACAGAAGAAACCGAAGAATCAGTAACTGATGAAGAAGCAACAGAAGAGGAAGCAACAGAAGAAGAGGGCACAGAAGAAGCTGAAGAAGGAACAGAGGAAACCGAAGAATCAGTAACTGATGAAGAAACAACAGAGGAAGAGAACACGGAAGAAGCTGAAGAAGGAACAGAAGAAACCGAAGAAGAAGCAACAGAAGAAGAGACAGAAGAAAACACAGAAGAAACTGAAGAAGGAACAGAAGAAGAGGAAGTAAATAAATCACAAGAAAACAAAATCAACGCACAAGCTTCAGCAAACGCAAGCGATGTAGCTAAAGCGCATGCATCTGAAAACTCAGCTGTACTTGCAGTAGAGGCGAGTGACGAAGAAACAGATGAAGAAACAACTGAAGAGGAAAACACAGAAGAAGCGGAAGAAACATCTGTGGAAGAATCTGCTGAATTAGAAATGGAAGCAAAATAAATAATTTTTGTTAAAAGCCGGGGGTTTTCCTCCGGCTTTTTCTTTGTTTAGGAAATTATAAAATTTGAGTGCTGAGGATAACTGGACTCCAGAAGGAGAGCAGCCCCTAAACGGGAGAGAGCAGCCCCCAAACGGGAGAGAGCAGCACTCAATCGGGAGATCACAGCCCCCAAACAGGAGAGAGCAGCCCCCAAACGGGAGAGAGCAGCCCCCAAACGGGAGAGAGCAGCATCCAAACGGGAGAGAGCAACCCCCAAACGGGAGAGAGCAGCCCCCAAACGGGAGAGAGCAGCATCCAAACGGGAGAGAGCAACCCCCAAACGGGAGAGAGCAGCACACAAATGGGAGAGAGCAGCCCTCAAACGGGAGAGAGCAGCACCCAAACGGGAGAGAGCAGCCCTCAAACGGGAGAGAGCAGCCCCCAAACGGGAGAGAGCAGCCCCTAAACGGGAGAGAACAGCCCTCAATCGGGAGAGAGCAGCCCGACCATTGGGTGATGCAGAAATTTGTTCATTGGTAAGGTCGATTGAAAAACTGTAATCCATACGTCTGATTTTTTGGGAACCTTTTATAGTTTTGGCCGTATTACATTAGTAAGAACGTCGTGATTGGCGGGTGAAGGTTATCGTTCGTCTTGGAGTTATCTTGTTTCGCTGTGGTGTTGTTCTTGTTGGGATTTTTATTTTAACATTTTTGTTATCTTATACCGTTGATTTTTTTGCGATTAACATTTGGTATAATACTATCTTTTTGATTAGTTCTATTGTGATTGGAATGACAGGTGTTCTGGTAGTGCTCATCGGAGTTATAAGAGACAGAATTAAAGACAAGAAGGAGGAAGATCAACATGATGTTAGTAAATACTGAAACCATTCCCGGGTATGAAATAACAGATGTGAAGGGAATGGTTAAGGGGAATGTTGTGCGTGCGAAACATATTGGTAAGGATTTTGTCGCGGGTTTCAGAAATATAGTCGGTGGAGAAGTGAAAGAGTATACGGAAATGTTAACAGAATCTAGACAAAGGGCTACAGAACGAATGGTTAAGGAGGCGGAGAATTCAGGTGCTGATGCGGTTGTAAATGTTCGCTTTGTAACGTCCCAGATTGCTAATGGTGCTGCAGAACTTTTAGTATATGGAACGGCTGTTAGTATTCAAAAAAAAATAAAATGAGCTAGAATTTAGGCCGCACCTTCAGTTGAAGAACGCGGCTTTTTTCTTAGTAAAGGAAATTATAAAATTTAAGTGATGTGGGTGATTGGACTCCCGAATCAGCGACGTCCAGCTCCGACGTACAGGACGTACTAGTGCCGGTGACGCCACAGGACGTGGCGTTCTCACCGGCCAGTGTCTAGCGCCTAGTGGACTTCCCTCCCCGTGTCTACGATAAGAAATAAAGGATGTTCGACTAAAACCACCACATCCTATGGCAACGTCGAACTACCCCTCGTCCTGTGGGGCAGCTTACGCTCTTCGTGTATCCTTTATCTCAGGGAAAAGGAAGATCGACTAAGACCGCCGCTTTGCGCGGCAACGTCGACCCACCCGCAGCGCTGAGCGCAGTCCATACGGCGCTGAACAGGCGCTTGCGCTTTTGTTCAAGTGATTGAACTTGAAACAGAAAGCTATGAGTTGTTATTTTGCTGTGATATTTCTTTTTTTGCAAAGTATTCATTGGCTGCTTCAAGTTCCTTATGTTCATCAACAGAATCTCCAGCAAAATTGTCTTCCTCGGCAAAAGGATGCTTAGCATCTAGCCCATCTTGAACACTTATCTCACCGTCTGAATTTGCCTCGGTTGGAATGGGAAACTCCTTTTTGCGTTGTTTTTTCATTTTTTCACCTCAGTAATAAATTGTGTTTCGTAAGTATTTTTATACTGGGTAATTCTAGTTTTTTGCGATTGATATAAAGTGCGAAATAATTTGGAATAAGACTTACATTCTTTGTGAAAAGGTCCATTTAATGGAATGTGATTTCTACACTTTATCCTGGTATGAAGTTGTTCTGTTAAAAGCGTAAGGTGTGCATTATAATTGAAACTAAAGCCTAATTTCACACCTGCTACGGCGAGAAATTAGGCTTTAATACAATTCCTTTGCTATGCTTTGTATTACATTTGACTGAGCGCGCAGATTGCTCCGGCCGGATATTCAATTACTGCAAAACTGCCGCAGCCGGATCCTTCTGGTTCCCGCAAAACCTTTCCACCGAGCTTTCGGCATGTTTCCAAGCTATCGTTCAGATCGCTCACTTGGAAGTAGACCATCCATACGGGCGGCAATCCTTCATTGCTACCACCTTGGTGACAAACGCCGGCGACAGGTTTCCCATCCTTGGTGGTCATAATGTAATCGTTGTAACTTCCCATATTGACCTCGCTGTGCTCCCAGCCTATCACTTGCTCATAAAAGTTGCGTACCTGTTCAGCCTCATGAACAGTCAAATCGGCAGAAATAATTTTTCCTTCTTGTTCCATACTATCCATTCTCCTTTTTGTTTACTTCATTTTGAGTATATCGTAAAGAGCCATCTTTAATTTCTTCAAGATTGCGGTTTTATTCGAATTCTGTTGAAGGTTATTTTTTCATTAATAGTGGAAGCGAAACCAAGATTGGAGGGTCTGTACTCTGCCTTGGCCGCATTATAAGATCGATTCCTTCTCTAATATGAAAGTTTTGGTCAAAAATTGATTGGATCACAGTTTATAAGATTCATTGCTTGGAGAAGGCAACTATTATTCAATCGATATAAACCTTATTTATTGACACTAAAGTTTATCAGTATTATATTTATCTTGAATTAAAAATAAATATAACTGATTGAAGATAGAGTTACAGCCACAACTTATAGGAGGAATTTTAAATGAATGGTTTGAAAGGTATGCATCATGTCACTGCCATAACAAGCAGTGCAGAAAAGAACTATGAATTTTTCACATATGTTCTAGGAATGCGTTTGGTTAAAAAGACCGTTAACCAGGACGATATCAAAACATATCATTTATTTTTTGCGGATGATAAAGGAAATGCAGGTACGGATATGACTTTCTTTGATTTCCCTGGCATTCCAAAAGGGTCACATGGAACAAATGAGATTTCCAAGACATCGTTTCGTGTACCAAGTGATGCGGCACTGGAATATTGGGTAAAACGTTTTGACCGGCTTGAAGTAAAACACTCAGGAATTAAAGAACAATTTGGTAAAAAGACACTTCCTTTTGTTGATTTTGATGATCAAAATTACCAACTGATTTCTGATGAAGATGATAATGGAGTTGCTGCAGGTACTCCTTGGCAAAAAGGGCCGATCCCATTAGAGTATGCTATTACCGGATTAGGGCCAATCTTTGTTCGTATTGCTAACTTTGATTACTTCAAAGAAATGATGGAAAAAGCTCTTCTATTTAAAGAAATAGATCATGAAGGGTCCTTCCATTTATTTGAAGTAGGCGAAGGAGGAAATGGAGCGCAGGTTGTCGTAGAGTATAATACAGTTCTACCGCAGGCAAGACAAGGTTTTGGGACGGTTCATCATGCGGCATTCCGTGTTGAAGACCGTTCTGTGTTAGATGAATGGGATAAACGAATGAGAAGCATAGGATTCCAGACATCAGGCTTTGTTGATCGATTCTTCTTTGGATCATTGTATATCAATGTGGCGCCACAAATTTTATTTGAATTTGCTACAGAGGGTCCAGGTTTTATGGGTGATGAACCTTATGAAACGCTTGGAGAAAAGCTGTCGTTGCCCCCAATGCTGGAATCAAAACGTGAAGAAATCGAAAAAATGGTTCGCCCAATTGACACGGTAAGAAGTACAAAAGAATTTACGAAAGAATAATTAAAAGCATTAAAAAGCCCTGTCATGGAATCACTCCATAACAGGGCTTTTTTTTAACTTACTGCCAATTGCTAATAAGCTCATCGGCAGCGTTATTCAGGTCTTCCTTTGCATCTGTTGTAATGAATTTGTTCATTGCTTTGTTATTTAAATGCTTTAGGAATCCTTTCGCTTTTTTGATCGCCTGTTTTTGATGGTCTTTATCCATTTGGTGTTCCGCTTGTTTCAGTTTATTCGTTAGCTGAACGGCCAATGGATGATCGATTTCGCCAGCTTGTTTCAAATCTGCTACGTTCTGCTGAACAGATGAAAGTGTTACAGGCTTAGATAAGTCAATGTTATATTTGGCAAAGCCATTTGTTCCTTCACCGGAATAGCTAATATCCCCGTCTGGCTTGGTGAATTGCTGCGCATCTGGTGATGACTGGAATGTAAGCTTCGGATTACCATCAATTGGTGCAAATGACCAATTCCCGTCAGCTGAAGGATCGATTGTTCCGTTTTCCTGAATATACTGGATAACCGCTTGACGGTTTTGCACCTGTGGAGATAGGACAATTTGACTTCCATCTAGGTTAGGGAAGTTACCCCCTCCACCAGCACGATAGTTGTTTGTTGCAACAAGGAATTCCTGCTCGTCTTTTACTGGTTCACCATTATATTGCAGGTTTACAATCCGTTGTGCATCCGGATTAATCAGCTCACCATCATTGTTATAACGGGATGGTTCCGTCACATCGACCTCATAAGTGACGCCATCAATTATGTCAAAATTATACGTTGAAAAGTCAAGATCGACCAATGACTGTTGTTCTTGGGCATTTGGATCAACCTGATTAAATTGCCCGGCAGACATTTCGAGCCATTGACGAATTTGTTCCCCGTTTAGCTTAACTACCTTCAAGGTGTTCGGATATACGTATAGGTCAGCCACGTTTTTAATGGCAATAGGACCTTCTGGTATATACGTGTAATAGCTAGGTCCACTTCTGCCACCTGCTTTAAATGGTGCAGCTGCTGACAGGACTGGTAACCCTTCATATTCCGTTCCTTCTACTGCGTTTTTTGTATACCATTTCTGTGCATTGGATACAATTTGTACAGATGGATCGTCTTTAACGAGCGCGAAATAGCTGTGAATCGGAGCAGTTGTTTCGCCTACTTCAGAACGTACATAATCTAACGTCGCCTGATGTTCTTCTGAAACAGCATCAATGATTTCTTGATCTGGTTCGACAAGCGCTTCACCTGTTTCTTCGTCGTAAATGGACCGGACTTCCGCACTCGAATCAATCACATCCCAGTCCTCTCCATTTTTTTCGAGTTTCAGATCAACGAATCCAAGGTGGTTCCCCCAAAAGCCCGCTTCTACAGATGGAACACCGTTAATTGTTCCTTTTTCCAGATTCACACCGGGAATTCCAGCAAATGACTCGCTTGGAAAAGCTTCATGAGCGTGTCCGAACAGAATGGCATCGATGCCCTCTACTTCCGTCAGATTGTAAGTAGCATTTTCTTCTCCTTTTTGCAGTTCAACTGAGCCAAGTCCAGAGTGTGGGACTGCTACAATGATATCGGCGCCTTGTTCCTTCATCTTTGGTATAAACTTTTGTGCTGTTTCATAAATTCCTTTGGTAATTACTTTTCCTTCCAGGTTCGTGCTATCCCACTGCATGATTTGTGGAGGAACAAAGCCAATTACCCCAACGTCAACGGTTTGGGTATTACCACTTTCATCTTCCACTTGCTTGTTGATAATCTTGTATGGCTGGAAAAAGTTTTCGTCGTTGGTTGGGTCGCTGTCACCATCATCATAGTAGACATTTGCATTGATATATGGGAAATTTGCATCGTCAATGGATTCTTTTAAGTAGTCGATACCATAGTTAAATTCATGGTTCCCAATGTTTGCTGTGTCATAATCTAAAAGGTTCATGGCTTTGTAGACAGGATGGACTTCCCCCTCTTCAAGACCGTTTCTTGCAACGTAGTCTCCAAGTGGATTGCCCTGAATCAGGTCGCCGTTGTCAAACAACATATGGTTCTTTGCTTCACTACGAGCCTGTTTAATGAGTGTAGCAGTCATAGCCAAACCAAATTCATTTGTTGGCTTGTCCTGGTAATAGTTGTAGTTAACAAGATTAACATGAATGTCCGTTGTTTCCATAAGTCTCATGTTGACTATGCTGCTGTCAGTTGTTGCCGCATGAGAAGAATTATTCTCGCCAAGCGGATTAAACAGAAGCAATGCTGTTAAAAATATAAAAGAGAACTTTACTAAGTTTTTATTTCCCAAATTTGTAACCCCTTTCAATAAATTGTTACTTACTAGATTAAAGGAATGTAACATTTTTTAAAATAGTCTGATTGTTGGGGGCCGAATGAATTAGATGGTGTGATTATTTTTAGTTATGTTAACATGGATGTGAATTTTATGTATAAGGAGTTTCGAAATATGAATATACCTATCCTATATGAGGATAATCATTTGCTGGTGGTTGAAAAACCGGTGAATATTCCTGTTCAGGAGGATCCTTCTGGAGATCGTGATATGTTATCAATGCTAAAAGCAGATTTAAAAGTTCGTTATAATAAACCAGGTAACGTTTTTCTGGCACTGGTTCATCGTTTGGACCGACCTGTGGGTGGAGTGATGGTATTTGCCAAGACCTCAAAAGCTGCCTCTCGATTATCTGATTCGATTCGCAGGAAGGCATTTGATAAAAAATACCTGGCTGTTGCAAGGGGGAATCCTCCCCAAAAGCAAGCAAGGCTGGAACACTTTTTACTGAAGGATCGAAGTGAGAATAAAGTGTCAACCGTGTCGTCAAAGCGTCAAGAAGGAAAAAAAGCATTGCTGGATTATGAAGTGATTGGGGAGAAGGAGCAGTTAAGTTTATTACTGATTGACCTTCATACCGGACGGTCACATCAGATACGAGTTCAGCTGTCTGAAACCGGGAATCCGCTATTTGGTGACCAAAAATACGGACAAAATGTGAATCGTAAAGGACAGCAAATTGCTTTATGGGCTCATACATTGGCATTTGAGCATCCAACTAAAAGAGAAATGATGGAATTTAAATCTTTACCGCCAGAAGAACATCCATGGAACATGTTTTTCAGAGAAGGAGAGATGATGACGTGAGTAAGACACTATTTACTTTTACGATTTCCACGAAGGAAAAACAATCGTTTACAGAGTTGGACCGTTATTTGGACGAAGCGCTAACTAAAAGTGGCATACGAGATGGAATAATGATTGTATACTGCCCGCACACGACTGCAGCGATTACAATCAATGAAAATGCGGACCCAGACGTAAAAACCGATTTAAAACTGGGGCTTGATGAAACGTTTCCGAATAAGTCTGCGTATGTGCATATGGAAGGGAATTCAGATGGACATATGAAGTCTTCTGTTGTTGGAGCGAATGAAACACTAATTATTTCAGATGGCACGTTAATTTTAGGAACCTGGCAAAGTGTCTATTTTTGTGAATTTGACGGTCCAAGAACAAGGACATTTCATGTCAAGGTAATAGAAGGGTAGCTAAAAGTAATTACTGGTTAATAACCCATTCATCAAGTACAATATGACTATGCAATTAAATACTAGTATGGAGGGATTGCAATGATTGAGCTAGAAGAACTGCAATCAAAAGAAGAATTGGAACAAGTTTGGGAGAAATCCAAGCAAAAGCCTGTTCTGTTATTCAAGCATAGTACGACATGTCCAATCAGCGCTGGTGCCTTTGAGCAATATCAATCATTTCTGGAGTCATCTGATGATAAACTGGCTGGCTATATCGTGAAGGTAATTGAAAGTAAGGATATTTCCAATCAGATTGCGGCCGAAACAAATGTAAAACATGAATCACCGCAGATTTTTTTGATAAAAAACAAAGAAGTCTTATGGCATACCTCCCATTCAAAGATAACAGCTGACTCTATCAGCAGAGAGCTTAAGAATGCAGAATAAAATCGGTGCAACCTGCTGCAGTGTTAGATGACTGCGGCAGCTTGTACTAAGATTATAATAAACAACAACCTATTTACCCCACTATAGTCATCATCAATTATCCTCAACAATATTAGTAAACTCGTTATCTTTTGAAACCAATACTTTCTAAATTCGTATCTAGAAATATAACTATCCTAAAATCTATTCAAAACAGTGTGTTTTATCCTTGCTATGTGGTGTATCATCATAAACAAGGAAGTAGTGTGAATAACAGGGGGGCGATAACTTTGGATACTAAAGGAAGTCTTAGTGAAGAACAAAAAGAAAAATGGAAAAAGCGTTTGAATTGGATTGGCTATATATTAGTTGGATTTATTCTGGTTATTATCGTAGGTTTAATAGCTAATCAATGGATTGTAGATTATATTTGGATGAACTCGCTCGGTTTTGAGAATGTATTTACTACCATACTGGGAAGTAAGGTAATGCTCGGCATAGCAGGATTTATTTTGTTTGCGGCGGGTACATTCCTCACGTTGTTCTGGATAAGGCGATCGTACATGAATCAATTTGATAGCAGTCAGCTGTCAAAGGTTATTGTTGATCGCAAAATGAGCTTCCTGATCATATTAGGAATATCTGTTCTAATAGGTCTGTTTGGCAGTAGTATTACACAGGGGTTTGGCTGGGAACGTACACTTAAATATTTAGAGCATGCCTCTTTTGGACAAACGGATCCCTATTTTAATTTAGATATATCGTTTTATATGTTTGTTTTACCATTCCTAAAGTTTATTGTTTATCTCCTATTGGGATTAGGTCTATTTTTCCTAGTGGCAGAGATTGGGGCTTATTCGGTATATAACATGTATCGGTTAAATCGTTCTGCACAATTGCAGCTTGGCGTAACGCTTGGTTTCATAGGGTTGTTGTTGGCGGGTATTCATCTGTTAGCTCCGTATGGGACACTTCTGACGAATCAGGTGAACCTGTTTCAGGAGAGTGTTGTTTACGGTTTAAGTTACACGGATGATATTATCAATATTCCTAAATCATATATATTGGCGGGAACTGCAGTTATAGCAACTGTTTGGATAATTGTAGCCATTGTTCGGGGTAAGCTTCAATCAATTTTAATTCCAGCTGTTGCCTATATTGGATTAGTAATTGCAGGACAGCTGACGTCTGTTGCTGTTCAGAACTTTATTGTATCACCGAATGAATTTTCGAAAGAACAGCCTTATTTAGAACATAATTTGTCTTACACAAGGGCTGCATATGACTTGGACAGTATTAACGAAATGGAGCACCCTGGGAATAGCTCATTAACGAAGGAGATGGTGGAGCGGAACCAGGAGACGATTGATAACATGCGGATAAATGATGTTAGACCGTTACTCGATGTATATAATCAAAAGCAGACTTTCCGTACATATTATGAATTTAATGATGTTGATATTGATCGTTATGAGGTTGACGGCGAGTATGAACAAGTATTCCTAGGAGCAAGGGAATTGAATACGGCTGATCTTCCGGATCAGGCTAAAACCTGGGTTAATAGAAACTTACGGTATACACATGGTTACGGGCTAGCCATGAGTCATGTTAATCAGGTGACAGCTCAAGGTCAGCCCGAGTATATGCTGGAAAACCTCCCACCACAGGGAGTAATGGATATAAATCGCCCGCAAATTTACTTTGGTGAGGAATCGCATCCAAATGTTATCGTCAACAGTTCGGTTGATGAATTTGATTACCCCTCAGGCGATGAGAATATGGATACACGCTATGAGGCAGATTCCGGTATTCCATTACAAGGCATAAACCGTTTGTTGTTTTCATTAAGTGAAGGTTCTTTCCGTATGTTTGTTTCTGATCAGTTAACAAAAGATAGTCAGCTTTTGGCAACTAGAAATATAATGGATCGTGTAAATCGCATCGCGCCATTTTTGTCCTATGATCAGGACCCATATTTGGTGGTCCGTGATGATGGCAATGTTGTTTGGATGATTGATGCGTATCTGAAAGCAGAAAAATATCCATATGCTGAACCATATCAGAAGGATACAAATTATATTCGGAATTCTGTAAAGGTAATGATTGATGCCTATACGGGAAAGGTGAATTTTTATGTAGTAGAACCAGATAATCCGCTATTGAAAACGTATCAAAATATATTCCCTGATTTATTTACGGAGGAGGTCCCTGAAGATATTCGTGCACATTTCAGATATCCGGAAAATTTGTTTTCTATTCAGGCCTCTATGTATGGAACGTATCATATGTCAGATTTAGAAGTGTTTTACAATCGTGAAGATACCTGGCAGTTCCCGACGGAGAAATATTTTGATGAAGATATAGTAATGGAACCATATTATACAACGATGAAACTGCCCGATGAAGAAGAGGAAGAGTTTATGCTCATGATGCCGTATACACCGAAAAACAGACAAAATATGATCGCGTGGATGGGTGTTCGTAACGATGGCGAGCATTACGGCGATACGCTTGTATATCGCTTTCCGAAGCAGCGCAATATTTATGGACCGCAACAAATTGAAAATCGAATTAATCAGGATAGTGATATCTCTCAAGAGTTAAACTTATGGGCTCAAGGTGGATCGGAAGTAATAAGAGGCAATTTGCTTGCTATCCCCATTGAAGATACGGTTCTTTATGTGGAACCGATTTATATCGAATCAGCCAATGAAACATCACTTCCGGAAGTGAAACGGGTAGTTCTTGCACACGGTGAAAACATCGTAATGGAAGCAAACTTTGATAAAGCTCTTGATGAAATGCTGAAGCTAATTAATCCGGAAGAACAAAGTAATGAGAAAGCAGAAGAAGATGAGGAAACTGGGGAAGCGGATGATAACGCAGAAGAACCTTCAGAGGACGTAATTGATGCAGAAGAAAAACTGCGACAGTTTGGAGAATTATTTAATGCCTATCAAAAGGCAATGTCTGAAGGAAACTGGGAAGAAGCTGGTCGAATTATGACTGAAATTGAAGAACAGCTAGCGAAACAAGAATAGTTATGATGAGAAAGGATCTCCAGCGTGTAACGGGTTCTGTTTTTTATCACAAATATTAAATTGTAATGTAAAATGGCCGTCAAATGTATGCTAATTTGATGGCCATTTATTGTTAGTGTAATAGTGTTCTTGTTTTGTGGATTGATTTTAAAAGTATTTTGAATATTTATGTTAAAATAAATACAGAAATTGTGAACATAACACTTTAAACTAACGTAGCAGAAGAGTTGAGGTTAACAGATTTTAACATAAATAATTTATAGAAGTTATGAGAGGAGGACGTATAATGAATGAGAAACAGTGGGAAGAACTTATTAAGTTCGAAAATACTAAACGAAAATTAATTGCTACATTGGTAGTTGGAGTTTATTTAATAGTAATTTTTTTACTGTTCTTTGGTGTTATTATGTTAGCTGAAATCTAAATTCTTCAACAAACGTGTGGATTTCCTTGAATAAGAAATTGCACTTCTTGTTCAACTATAGCAGCAGTTTAGTGGGATAAGCATTAAAAGAGGGGATAAATATGAGCTTAAAAAAAGTGCTGTTTCCTATAATAATTTTGGCTATCGTTATCTCTGTATCAGGGTGCTCTGATTCAGGAACTATTTCCTTAAAGGAAGGTAGTAAAGTTGTACTTATTCCTGATGGAGATGAAGGGTATGCACTAACATTTGCAGCAATTATTGAGAACAATACCAATAGCAAATCAGCACCATTCTATGTGGAGTTTAAAATACAGGATGAATGGCTTAACTCCAAATTAGAGCAGGATGAATTTATTGTAGGTGAAAGTATGGAGGTGAATAATTCGGAAGGTTCTTTGTACAAGATAGACGCCAATTCAGATTTTCATACTGGAAACACCCTTAGAGTCATAGGAGAAACAGAGATAAACAAATTAAAGAAGACAATAGAACAAAATGATTCTGTGAAAGTAAATTTACTAAACGAAGATAAAGAGATTATTCAATCGGATTTCATCAATACTTTCGGGAAGGATTTAACCGTGGATGGAGTTGATGATACGGTACAATAATTACTCTATTTCACTAAAAGGTGCGATTGTTTAACAAGAGAAATTGCTTCTTGTGCTATAGTAGCAGAATAGTGAAAGAAGCTATGTTATTAAAAAGGGGCGTTTTAATGGAATTAAAGTGTAATTCTACGTTTGTGATAGGAAACGGGACTCGCTATCCAGCGTGGAGATCCTTTATTCGCAGCTAAGTCTTGCCGATAAGTCAAGTTTTAATGATTGAATGGTTAACGGCTATAGATCATTCATATCTGCTTTCCATCTTTTTCGCATAATAAGGGTTACGATACCAATAATTGATACGAAAATTAAGCTGATATAAAACCCTGGGCGAATACTTTCATCCATCAACGTTCCAATAACTGCACAAAGAATTAATGTTAAACCAATCAGTGAGATGACTTTATCCAGCATCTTCTTCTCCGTTAGGATGCTGAATGAAGAAATAATGATAAACGACCAATTGTAAAGCAGTAAAATACCTGCAGCAGTAGTAATGTACTCGTAAATCTTACCTGGTAACAACAATGCCGTTACAACTGAGACAAGAAGTCCTAATGCCCCAAGCCCTAACGATGGCAAAGGCAGGCTCTTAAATTTTGTTAGCTTTTTTCCAAAAAAATGAGGAGCGTTTCCGTCTTTAGCTATTGTTACCATAAGGGTTGTAACCCCATATAAAGCAGCTGTCATCGTTGAAAAACCAGCAATTATTATTGCTCCATTAAAGAGGTGCGGGAAAAATGGAAGATTGTAATTAGACAATGCTGTAACAAAGGGACTCTCTTCTTCATGAAACCTATTTATAGATACCATAGTTACTGCAAGGCTGATCGATATAACATATATAGTTGTTAGTCCAATCATCATTACTTTACCAGCCTTTGGAGCATCTCCCTTTTTTCTGAGCTGCATTGCCATCAATCCAATAACCTCTACGCCACCATAAGCATAGAAAGCGTAAATAAGGGAAGCCCAAAATCCTTTTAGACCATTAGGGAAGAGTTTTTCTGCTGAAACAGGCATGCCTGGCTGCTCACTTCCTTCCCCAGGTATCCAACCCAGCAAGGCAACAGTACCTAAAATAATAAAAATGAGAATTGCTGCAGTTTTAATAACTGCAAAGATGTCTTCTATTTTATCAAAGCCTTCTGTTCCCAGAAATACTACAGAAATGGAAAGAACAGCATACCCAGCAGCGAAAATCCATAAGGAAATATTAGGAAACCAGAATTGTGAAAGGATTGATAGGGCTATTAGCTGACTGCCCATGATCAAAACGTTTGAGCACCAGTAATTCCAGCCACTGCTAAAGCCTGCCCAACGACCATAAGCCTTTTCAGCATAGTAACAAAAAGACCCCTCTTGTGGATCTTTGGCTGTCATCTTTGCCAGTAAGTTAAACACAATATAGGTTCCTAGTGAGGCAAGTAAAAATGAAAAAACAATTGAAGGCCCTGTATTACTAATCCCTATACTAGAGCCGAGAAAGTACCCAGTCCCAATGGTGCAACCTGCCCCTACTAAAGAAAGCTGCCACCACTTCATGCCGGATTCTTTTGACCCATTCCCCTTACGATTAGTACCTGATTCTGTTCCACTCATTCATACTCTCCTTTAGCAAATAGTGCATAAGTGTATATTGTCCAAATAAGAGAGCAATTATCGATTATAAGGAAAATCAAATATAAAAAAAGTCCACAGAACCCTTTATCGTCATAAGGATTCTGTGGACTGGACTACTTGTAATATTCAGATGTGGAAAAGTATTTTAATTGCTTGAATACCGAAATATAAGCCGAATCCGCACAGCACAAGTCCTGTGAAAACGGAGATCACCTTTAAAGTACGCTGGGTAAGGAACTTTCTAAAACTACTTGATACCCCAGCCATTGTCAAATCCCATAACATTAAACCGACTAACATTGCCACGCCATATAGGATTAGATGGAAGTTATCATACCGATTAATTGTATTTGCTAATACAGAACCATAGATACCCAGCCAAAATAAAATAGACAGTGGATTACTGATAGATATTAAAAAGCCGGTAGTAAATGTTCTTTTTAAGGATTCCTTTTTCCTGTTTTGATTAATTTGTAATTTTTCTGAGCTGACGATACTTTCAATGCCAGTATAAAATAAAACAAAAGCACCAAATGACCATAAAAATGTTTTCATGAATGGAATCTCTAAAAAATGCACAACTCCAAAGAAGACAGCGGTAATAAAGAAAATCTCTGCTACGATGGAACCTAGCCCTATTAACCATGAATGGAAAAATCCATTTTTAATACCTTGATTAATCTGAGCAGCATTGATTGGGCCAAGCGGTGCTGCTAGGGATAACCCAAGAAATATATAACTGATGAATACACCCAAAGTTTTCACTCCTTAAGGATAAATATGGCTCGTACCATTGATATTCATCAGAAGGAGAATATATAACTTTAACATTAATAAAAAGGCATACTGCATGTTTCGCAGTATGCCTTCACGTTTGGCGATTGGTGGCCTGGTTTGTCTCTTCAATCAGCCTTAGCAGGTCAGTAGCCCGCTGCAATTCTTGTGCATTAACTTTGGTATTAATCGTTGGATTATGTTTTGCTTCATTTAAAATTTCTTCTGCCAGTTTCACCTGTTGTTGAGCCACGCTAAATCCTGTTTGATCTTCTTGAGCCTTTTCCACAGCAAGTTTTGCATTATTCATATACCCCATAACAGTTTCGATGTCTTTGTTGTTTGAATGCATAACTGTCCTCCTGTCTTGTTAACTAATTTTCCATATCTAAAGCTAATTATTCATCAAGGACATTCCATCTAGATGAATCTAAGCTAATTGAAATATCAACCTAAGAAGTAAAAGACAGAAAAGATCAAGTACCCGCCCACAACAATTAATGAGGGTGTAATATATGTGAGTGTATTCTTCGTATTGTTACGCTTTAAAATACTAATTACAATTAATGTCAGCATAAATCCTGCGGCAGCAGTGGAGATGTGTTGATTCGATGCATCAGCCCAAATGCTTCCATTCCGGTAAAAAATATCAGCAATTGGAATGACAAAAACGTTGAAAATGTTGCTCCCAAGAATAGCACCAATTGCTAGATTGACATTTGCGACCCGTAGTGCGACTAATACACTAACGGCATCTGGTAATGAAGTTGAAGCAGCAATTAGCAGGCTTCCTACCGCACTTGCGCTTATACCACTTGATTGAGCGATCACATCACCTGATATCGATAGGGAACTCCCTGCTACGAAAATGATAAGTGAAAATAAAATGAATCGGATAATGGCTGTTTTTACAGGAAAGTCTGTTTTCCCTGTATTATGTGGAGTGGTTTCCTCCCCGTCGATCTCTTGCTGATGCTTTAATGATATAAGCCAAAGCCCGCCTAAATAAACAACAGCAATTGCGAAACTTGGAAGTCCAATACGTAGAAGTTCCTGGTTTAAGTTGAAATAAAGTGACAAAATAATTATTGCGCATAAAGTTAATCCTAGAATTCCTGTGTAAAAGTGGTTGGCTGACACCTTTAGAAATAAACGCTTTTTACGAAAATATAAATCAAAAAGAAATAATGCAAATATATTAAATGTGATACTTCCCAAACCATTTCCTACTGCAATATTGGCATTGTCAATGACAGCGGCAGAGATTGTTGCTGTTAATTCAGGTAGTGAAGTTGCTACAGCGAGCAGTACTGTACCGACAACAAGCCCACCGGTCTTTGTTTTATTACTGATAATATCAGCGTAAGTCGCCAATCGAATTGCAGAAAATACAGATACTGCAGCTGCAATAATAAATATAATGATTGATGTAAGTAGCAAAAAGTGTCTCCTTTCATATTGCATAGACATATATACCCAATAACGATAGTACATAATCATAACATGAAATCAGAGGGAAGGAGAGATCACACGGAAGGTACGGCTGTAAAAACAAGAAAAGCCCTTTCGATTGAGAAGGGCTTTAAAAACTGCTGAAAACTGAAAAAAACGGTTGAAAACTGAAAAAACACGAACGAATACTGAATAGTCTTAGCTGAAGACTGAATAAATGTCCAAAGTCACCGATTAAGCCTGAATAATCACCGCGAAGACTGAATCCGAACCTTCCAATTCGAGCCTTCCCTTGCATCCCATCACAACACTCAATTAATACGGGTCAGCATCATGTGATTTTTTGACAGCTTCTTCAGGTGCTTTCTCGCTATCTTTATTCCCAATTGGGTTTTTACTTGTACCTCCTGTCATCATTTTGCTTGTCTCGGCTAATCCTTCTCGAAGGCGGCGGCCGTATTCTTCATCTGCCTCTTCAGCAAGTGCTACCATTTTATCTTGGATTCGCTGGTCACATTCTGAAATATCACCGACAAGGTTAGCGATTAACTCATCTTTTTCCCAATCTTTAAACATGCGATATGTTTCGCCAGCTTGTTTTGTATTATTTTGGCGGTCAATCGGTTCTCGAACGAGGTTTCCTTCAACTTTTGGTGTATATTCTTTTCCAACCTGCTTTGCTTCTTTTAACCCGCCAAGCGTAGATGGCTCGTAATTAATATGCGGATTTTTTCCTGATGAATTTTCTGCCTCATAGCGCATTTGTCCGCCCTCGTGGTTTGTTGCCACTCTCTTTTTAGCAGCATTAATCGGTAACTGTAAATAGTTTGCTCCGACACGGTAGCGTTGTGTATCTGAATAAGAGAATGTCCGGCCTTGCAGCATTTTATCATCCGAGAAATCAAGTCCATCTACAAGAACTCCTGTACCAAATGCTGCTTGTTCCACTTCAGTAAAGTAATTTTCCGGGTTTTTATTTAATACCATTTTTCCTACTGATAACCATGGGAATTGGTCTTTCGGCCAGATTTTTGTGTCATCAAGCGGGTCAAAGTCTAATTCCGGATGCTCATCGTCGCTCATAATTTGTACGTAAAGCTCCCATTCAGGGTAATCACCTTTTTCAATTGCATCATATAAATCTTGTGTTGCATGGTTGAAATTTGTGGCTTGGATCTCGTTTGCTTCTTTAACTGTCAGATTCTTGATGCCCTGTGTTGGTTCCCAGTGATACTTAACAAGCACAGCTTCTCCGTCGTTGTTAACCCATTTATACGTGTTGACGCCAGACCCTTGCATTAACCGATAATTAGCTGGAATTCCCCACGGTGAATATACAAACGTAACCATATGAAATGATTCAGGAGAATTTGAACAAAAGTCAAAAAAACGCTCGCTATCTTGAATGTTTGTTACCGGATCTGGCTTAAATGCATGAATCATATCTGGAAACTTGACTGCATCACGAATAAAAAAGATTTTTAAGTTATTACCAACAAGATCCCAGTTTCCATCTTCCGTATAAAATTTAACAGCGAACCCTCGTGGATCGCGTAATGTTTCCGGGGAATGTCCTCCGTGAATAACTGACGAAAAACGTACAAAGACAGGTGTTTGTTTTCCCTTTTCCTGAAATAATTTAGCCCTCGTATATTTTGATACGGGATCATCTCCAGCTGTTCCATATGTTTCAAAATAACCATGCGCACCTGCTCCCCGTGCATGAACAATACGCTCTGGTACTTCCTCTCTATCGAAGTGGCTTATCTTTTCAATGTAATCATAGTTTTCCAATGTAGAAGGACCACGGTTTCCTACTGTTCTTATGTCCTGGTTGTTTGTCACGGGGTGTCCTTGTCTGTTTGTTAATGTGTCGTCGTTTTCAATATTTGTTTGATTTTTATGGTCTTGTGCCATGTCCTATCATCCTCCATTCAAATTCTCTACCGTTACGTTGTCCAAAATTATCCTATTTATGAATTTTTTTAATAAATTTGATTTGCATCAAGGTAACCGACGGCATAACAGCTTAAAATGAAGTTAGAAACAGGGAGGGAGCAATTAAAATGAAAACAATTAAATTTCAATTAGAACCATTAACATGTCCATCATGTATCAAAAAGATTGAAGGTAAAGTAGGGAAAATGGAGGGAGTTGAAGAAGCAAAAGTCATGTTCAACTCCAGTAAAGTCAAAACAACATTTGATCAGAATAAGGTCACCTCAGAAGAATTGAGAACAATCATTGAGAAATTAGGCTATCCGGTAGTATCTTAATAATCCAGGACTGCTCTTTATTCAATGTCTTCTGTTATAATAGAGTTAGAGAAATTACTTTGAATGATTGCGGAGGCGGGAAAATGAAGAGTGATAGTCTTGAACATAATGAGTCTGCCAAAAAACTTTGTGTTTCATTAGTGCCAATCTTTAACCACCTTGATCATTCAGAGCAGATTGATGTTGCCCGAACAAGCAGAAGTAAAACATATGAGAAAAAAGAAATCATCTTCCAGGCTGGGGATCCATCCGAATATTTATATATCGTGCATAAGGGAAAAGTTAAAATTTATAACCTATCCGAGTCCGGTAAAGAACAGTTGATCCGAATATTAAATCCGGGAGATTTTATGGGAGAATTGTCAGTCTTTACGGACGAATTGTTGACCAGTTACGCAGAAACCATCGAACGAACAGAGATTTGTGCTATTCATAAAAATGATTTACAGGAATTTCTTGTCGAAAAGCCGACAATCTCCTTTAAAATCCTAGCTGAAAGCAGCAAGCGGCTCAAGGAAGCTGAGAAGTCAATTGAACGGCTAAGCTCGCAGGATGTTGAGAAGCGGCTGGCATCTTATTTGATGGAGCAGGTAGAGAAAAAGAAGAATTCAGGGACTGCTTTTGAAATTATTTTGCCAATGAGTAAGAAAGACCTCTCCTCATATATAGGTAGTACACAGGAAACACTTAGTCGCCGATTAACGAGTTTTGAAGAAAAAGGCTGGATTAAGCAAACAGGTCAGCGAAAAATTAAAATCGTTGATAAACAGGCGTTAAAGGATATTGTTGAGTAATGACTAGAATGCTAAATTAGCTTAAATGACAAAACAAAATGTTAGCGGACATATTAGTGTCCGCTAACATTTTTAGCATTACTTATTTTCTATACCAGAACAACGTAGAACACTGTTATCCAACAATTAAAACAAGGAATATCGAGATTGTAATAATTGAGACTAACGTTGTAGCGAGTATGTATAACGGCACTTGCTTAACCAATGTATTATATTTTTCAGCAAAGACGTATACAATTGCTCCTGTTGGCAACGCGGAAAGAATAATAATTGTAGTTGCCCATAAATCGTCGTCGATTGGGAAAACAAAATAAACGAAAAACATAGCCAGTAAAGGCAGAAATATTAATTTCAAGCTTAATAGCGTGATAAATTCAGAGGCATTGTACGCTTTGCTCTTTAGCACACTTCGTTCACCTGATAGACCTAGCCCAAGTGCAAATAAAGCAGTGGGACCTGCAGCAGGACCAAGTACCTCTGTGAATACATAGACTGATTCAGGCAATGGGATTTTTAAAAAGGCTACGATGATTCCAAATGCTAATGAAGCGTTAATTGGATTTAACAGAATAGGCTTTACGATAGACCCAAACATAGGAACGATTTTCACCTTATTGCCGTTCTTGGTATTCATCGCATTTGCTGCTTCAAAGGAAACGATAATCAGTGTTATAACTGTTAGATCGTATATAAATGTTGCGATTGCGGCTGGTATTGCCGCTTCTTGTCCAAACGCAGCGATTAATAAAGGGATACCGAGAAATCCTGTGTTTCCGTAAGTGGTAATCATGCCATACATCGTTACTTCAGGAAATTTCTTTTTAAAGATGAATTTAAATATAGCTACAGTTATGGAAAAGCAAATTAAAGTAATAACTAAATTTATAATAATAAAATTTGTATTCGCGATTTGCTCAATCGGAGCAGTAGATAACGAGAAAAATAGTAACGCTGGGAGTGCAAAGTAATACACGAAATAGTTTAATGATGATGTACCATGAAGTGGTAATAAGGAAAGCCTTCCAGCTAAAAATCCGCATAAAATGATAGCAAAAATCGGTATGACCACCTGAAACATTGTCCCCATCTGTTTCCCTCCCTAATGCTAGAATACATAGCATTTTCCATCGTAACATAAATGATTAGAAAGTCGTTATCTATAATGTTCACTTTTGTCAGAATCTTATTGACCGGGGTGGTCTAAAGTGTTAATCTGAAATCGACCAACATGGTCTATTTAAGTTTGATTTGGAATAAACTAACGCAAAGGAGGGGGTTGGATATTACAAAAAAATTTGAAAACCTCGATAATGATAAACAACAGCGAATTATAAATGCTGCACTAAAAGAATTTGCTGAAAATGGATATGAACAAGCTTCCACAAATCGGATAGTAAAGAGTGCCGGAATTGGTAAGGGAATGCTATTTTATTATTTTAAAAGTAAAAAAGCACTTTATCACTATCTGACAGATTACACATTAGACATTGTAAAAAATGAATATCTAACCCTAATTGATACAACTGAACCTGATTTTATTGAACGAATGAAGCAGGCATCACGAGTGAAGGCGAAAGCTCTTTCGGATAATCCTGATACGTTTAATTTCATTGGGACGTTACTGTTAACCAGTGAAGAAGAAGTATCAGCTGACCAGTTGAAGAAAATTCAGGAGTTACAAAAACTGGGGAACTCAAAGATTTATGACAATATTGATAATACTTTATTCCGTGCTGATATTGATGTTGATAAAGCGTTCAAGCTGATTCGCTGGTCAATCGAGGGCTACCAGAACGAAATATCAGCTCAACTTGCAGGTCGAAAAATGTCTTCTGTTGATTTACATCCATACTGGGAAGAGTTTTATGAATATCTGGACATCTTAAAAACAAGTTTTTATAAATAAGAGGAGGATTTTATATGAGCTTATTGAAAGTAACTAATCTAACAAAGAAGTTTGGCAAATTTACAGCATTGGATGGCATTAATATTGACGTCAATGAAGGAGAAATTTATGGTTTTATTGGTCCGAATGGTGCTGGGAAATCAACCACCATTCGTGTGTTATTAGGTATTTTAAAGGCGACGGAAGGTGGTGCGGAAATTTTCGGCAAGGATGCTTGGGCAGACGCAGTTGAAATTCATAAACGTATCGCTTATGTTCCGGGGGATGTAAACTTGTGGCCGAACTTAACTGGCGGTGAGGTTATTGATCTTTTTGTGAAATTGCGGGGGGGTAATAATAAAAGTAAACGTGAAGAGCTGATTAAAAAGTTCGACTTGGATCCATCAAAAAAATGCCGCACATATTCAAAAGGAAACCGCCAGAAGGTCGCATTAGTTGCTGCTTTTTCATCAGAAGCCGACCTTTATATTCTGGATGAACCCACATCAGGACTGGATCCGCTAATGGAACAGGTTTTTCAGGAATGTGTAATGGATATTAAAAAAGAAGGAAAAAGCGTCCTGCTCTCCAGTCATATCTTATCTGAAGTGGAAAAGTTATGTGACAGGGTAGGCATCATTCGTCAGGGTAAAATTATTGAAACAGGCTCTTTAAGTGAGCTACGTCATTTAACCCGCACGAATTTACTTGTTGAAACGAAGCAGACAATCACATCGTTAAATGAGTTACAAGGTGTTCACGATATTGTAGAAAAAGATCAAGCACTTTCGTTCCAGGTAGATTCGGAAGAGTTAGATGCTGTTATTAAGCATGTTAGTCAATTTGGAATTGTGCGACTTGAAAGCGCACCACCTAAATTAGAAGACTTGTTTATGCGTCATTATGAAGGTGGGGGACAAACAGAGATAGGAGCAGGAGGTGTATCCTAATGGCTAGTAATTTATATAATAAAACCGGGTATCTTTCGCGGTTAATTGTAAGGCTGGATCGAATCCGTATTCCTCTATGGTTAATTGGACTATCTTTTTTTACTCTAATCGTACCGCCAGCTTTCGCTAATTTATACCCTTCTCAAGCAGATAGAGATGTTATGGCCGAAACAATGATGAATCCTGCAATGACAGCGATGGTAGGGCCTGGTAATTTAGAGAACTATACACTGGGGGCCATGAATACTCACCAGATGCTGCTTATGACGGCATTAGTTGTTGGGCTTATGAGTATCCTGCTTGTAACCCGCCATACCCGGGCCAATGAAGAAGATGGACGAATTGAAATGATTCGTTCCCTGCCAGTGGGACGTCTTTCTAATTTAAATGCAACATTGCTCGTTTTATGTGTAACGAACTTAGCGTTAGCGTTAATAACGGGATTGGGCTTGTACGCGCTAGGCATAGAAAGTATGGGGTTAGAAGGTTCTTTATTATATGGTGCTGCATTAGGTGCAACAGGTGTTTTCTTTGCAGGAGTTACGGGTTTGTTCGCACAACTTTCAGAAAGTTCTCGTGGAACAATTGGATTTTCAATAACAGTGCTGATAATTGCTTATCTCGTACGTGCTATTGGTGATGTGAGCAACGAAACGTTGTCAGGCTTCTCACCTTTAGGCTGGGTCACTTCGACTGAGGCATACTCCTCGAATAATTGGTGGCCGATTCTGTTGTTGACCAGTACATCTATCATATTATTTATTCTAGCAAATTATTTAAATGCTATCCGTGATTTAGAGGCTGGATTTTTGCCAGCAAAACCCGGGAGGAGATATGCTGCGCCGCTTCTGCAAAGTCCTATAGGGATTGCCTTCAGACTGCAGCGAACCGGAACAATCTCATGGGCGATTGGCCTGCTATTAATGGGATTATCTTATGGATCTATTTTCGGCGATTTGGAATCTTTTTTTGAAGGAAATGAAATGCTGGTGAAGATGTTAGCTTCTAAGGAGGGCTTTTCTGTTACGGAACAGTTTATTCCCCAGCTAATGATAGTTATGGCACTCCTGTCAACGGTTCCTCCTGTGATGGCCATGAATAAACTTCATGGTGAGGAGAAGAAAGGTCGTATAGAGCACTTACTTGGCAGAGCTGTTTCACGTACACGACTTATGGCTAGTTATTTGGCCATTTCAATTGTCAATGGATTTGTTATGCTTTCACTTGCTGCACTTGGACTCTGGGGTGCTGGGACAGCTGTTATGGAGGAAGGACTTAGCTTAGGGATGGTTTACGGAGCAGCTATCGTATATTTCCCGGCAATGTTAGTGGCTATAAGTATTGCGGTATTACTGATTGGCTTTGTGCCTAAGTGGATTAGTATCATTTGGCTATACGTTTTTTATTCATTTGTCGTTCTTTATTTAGGCGGGATATTCCAACTTCCAGAATGGGTTGGAAACCTTTCGCCATTTGGTCATGTCCCGCAACTTCCGGTAGAAGATATGAACTTTATGCCGGTTATCATCCTGACCATGATTGCGATTGCTCTGTTAATTATTGGGTTTATAGGATATAATAAGCGAGATATTGAGAGTTGATTTATATAACTTAATAGTGACTAGTATCGGTAATAATGGTACACTTGAATTTGCGATGAGCTGATTTGTGTAAGACGAAGGACAACGTAATTCATGTGGATGTGAACACATGGTCTTTCGCCACAAATTTCGTAAAAGCGCCTGTACATTATATGTATAGGCGCTTTCTTTATTTTAAAAGGTCATGGGAGTAATGAGAACCTGAAATCTGTTCAAACAGCGAGAAAAGGTTACTCATCAGGGTTATGAGGACTCGAAATTAGTTCCAATGCTATGAAAAGGGCACGCATCGATACTTGGCAGAAAGTATAAATCCTTTCTTACTGCATAAGTGCAACTAAGGCTTATCTATATTAAGGCTTGGCGATAAGCCAAGTTTTCTAATAGCAATTGCAACAAACCTTTAGAAAACTATTTTAGAACTTCACAGGAAATGGTAATAATAAGGGGATACCGCGCTTATTCGTGGCAATGAGCTTCATATCCGCAATTAGATGACTGGTATAACCTAATACACAAACAATAAATATATTTTCAACAGGTACACTTAACGAAAATAAATGAGCGATATAACTGAAAAAGGCAAGACCTATTAAAGAATGTGTATATGAGCGATGAGGTAATAAAGAAGCTGCAGCAACATAGATACCGCTAAGCGTTATCCACAATGTGCTGAGCATAATTCCTAATGAAACTGCACCAAGACCAGTTAATAAAAGCATCATTTTTTGCGAAACCATTTTGGAAATCATCATTACGGCAAAGCCAATCCCAACACCAATTAGCTTTTCAATTCCAATTCCGTTAACCCAGGAATAGATTATCATGATAATGCCAGTTAAAATCATAACGTTTTGTAATAGTTTATGCGAAAATGAGATCTTTTTGGCTAAATTTCCCCCTGTATCCAAGTCTGGCACAAGTGCAGCTATAACGCCTGCTAGTGTTAAGGAGCCTATTGTTACATAGTCAGCGCTTGAGAAAATCCCTACTGCAAGTCCGATTCCACTTCCAATTGTTGCATGACTAACTCCATTCATTATTTCTCTCTCCTTTGATTTATGTGGGAAGCAACTTTAATATCATAACGTAAATTAATTTCGTTTTAACAGCAAATTAGAAAAATGTAGACCTTTTTCCTATAGGGGATCACATATACTGAATCCTTTTCATCAAAAATACGTATACTTTACTATAGATTGAATAAGGAAGGTTTTGAAAATGACAGACTATGAATTGAAGGTTTATGAGGAACTGCAAACGTGGCGGAAAAAAGTCTTGAAACAGTCAGGTCTGATAAATCAGCTATCAAAAAAAGCACAAACAAAAGTTAACGGGATGATCCCAGAGCGGGCCCATAAAATCATAACAGATAGTATTAAAAATATGGTTAAGGCAACCTTAATCGGTTCAAATATTACAACTAAGAAGAAACAGCCATCTGAACTTAGTCTTTTTAAGAGGGATGAGATTCTCAAGGAAAAACTTACTTCTTATCGAAAAACAGCAGTTATTGAGGGGGCAGGAACAGGTGCAGGCGGTATCTTTCTCGGACTTGCTGATTTCCCATTACTTTTATCGATAAAAATGAAGTTCTTATTTGAAGCAGCAGCTGTTTATGGATTCGATACAGATGAATATGAGGAGCGTTTGTTCA
Organism: Virgibacillus sp. JSM 102003; assembly: GCF_041949995.1. Lineage (NCBI taxonomy): Bacteria > Bacillati > Bacillota > Bacilli > Caryophanales > Bacillaceae > Virgibacillus > Virgibacillus sp. JSM 102003. Next base: position 19,063 of record NZ_JBHFQH010000017.1, on the reverse strand, counting down.
TACTTCATGTATTCCAGCTTGCCTTTTCAAGTGATGATAAGCGCAAAGAAACTTTTCATATTATAGAGAATTGGGAGGCAGAAAAGGTGCATCTTGCTGATATGGACTGGCGGGTTTTTCAACAGGAATATCGGGATTATATTGATTTAGTCAAAATGCTTCAACTAGTCCCAGGGTTTGGCGCCATTGTCGGAGCATATGCTAATCACAACTTGCTCGATACTCTGGGGGAGCATGCAATGAATGCATATCGGCTGCGATTGTTAACACACCAACCACAGGACTACTAGTAGTTGGTTATTTAATGTTTCGATGAATGAAAAGCTGTTATGTTACTATTAAATAAGGTTAGGAGGCGGGATTTGTATGACGTGGTCTTGGGAGTTATTTTTTTCATATGAAGCAGTTAAAGATATTGGCATTTCAATTGGTATTATACTTTTGTTTTTAATCTTTCGGAAAATCTTTACAAAATACGTATTTAAGCTTCTCTTGAAGTTAAGCAGAAAAGCCCCGAATGATTTCTTTTCATACATATTTATAGCGTTTGAGAAGCCTGTTCGATGGCTCTTTATCATAATAGGGGTATATGTTGCCGTTGATTACTTTCCCTATTTGCAACAGGCGAATCCACTATTTCAGAACATCATAAGGTCTTTGGTTATCTTTATGGTAAGTTGGGGGTTGTATAATCTCTCCGCTTCATCATCACTGCTTTTTTTCAAGATTGAAGAGAGATTTGATATTGATATTGACGATATACTGATTCCATTTCTATCGAAGGCGCTGCGGTTTATTATTGTAGCAATCAGTATTAGCGTAATTGCTCAGGAATTTGGGTATAATGTCAGCGGTTTTGTTGCTGGGCTTGGCTTAGGTGGACTAGCTTTTGCTCTGGCAGCAAAGGATGCTATAAGTAATTTATTTGGCGGAATTGTTATTATAACAGAAAAGCCCTTTACAATCGGACATTGGATTAAGACAGAGAGTGTTGAAGGCATCGTTGAAGATATTACATTTCGCAGCACACTAGTAAGGACCTTTGCTGATGCACTTGTCACAGTTCCTAATGCAACATTAGCAAATGAATCGATTACGAACTGGAGTCAAATGAATAAACGGCAAATAATGTTTTATTTAAGGGTGACTTACGATAACCCTCGCGAAAAAATCGAGACAGTTGTCAATCAGATTGAGGATTTACTTAAAAATCATGCCGAAATTCATCAGGAAACTATTTTTGTTTCCCTTGATCAATATAAAGAATATGGATTAGATATTTTGTTATATTTCTTTACAAAAACTACTGACTGGGGAGACTATTTAAACATACGAGAAGAATTAAACTTTAAAATACTGGAGATTCTTGAAAACGAAGGTGTTACCATCGCAATACCAAGCAGAAGATTGTATATGGACTCGGAAAGTGATGGTCAGAGTCCGATTAGACAGGAATCTGAATAAATGTAAAGGAGCTGTACTGAGCAGCTCCTTTTCTAATTCACATCATGTACTAACTTAACATTAACCTGTTGGGTTGGTGCTGAGTTATAACTTTCAATTAATCCTTTTTTTGAGATGGAGTCCTTGTCGACGAGTTTTTGTTTTAAGGTAATCGTTAACGGTCTGTCAAAAAGAATTTCATCCGTTAAAATGGTGTTCTCATCCAGCCAGCGGAAGTTTAATTTATCCCATTTGAACACGCCAATGGATGAGGAAACAGGAATTCCTTTCTGAAAAAAAGGATGTTCCTTTTCTTTTGGAGTACCAGGTTCATTCAAGCAAATATATAAAGACAAATTATCACAAAGCTGAAGCAAGCCATAATGGAAGTTAAATGCATCCTGATCAAAATTTGTTAAGGATTGGATAATCCGTTTCTGACGTTCTTCTTCTTGTTGTACAAAAACTTGAGCTTCTTTAGAGGTATCATCAAGGAGAAAACGTGCATAATGTTTACTGCATAAAAGTCCTGCATAGCTATCATTTTTCTCTACTTCTTCGATGCCATGTTTATAAAACACAGTCTTTGGCAAAACAGGAAAATCGACAAAAGTATATGGTGCTTGGTTTTTGTCATTCCAAAAAGGCTGTTTATCTAACAACTTCCAGCCATCATCATGTTTATAAATAGCATATTCAACAGACTCCCTGAGTTCTTTTTCAGGGGTTAGTGATTCTTTTAAGTGTGCAGCGATTTCGCCTGATAAGTGGGCATGATGGTCCTGTTCAATCATGACAAATTCATTTGTATGTTCTCTTACAATCATGAAACGTCACCCTTTTCAGTTCAGTTGGGATTTGCTTAATAAAAGTATACGAAAAATGAATAGAGGGATAAAGTGTTATGCGTTAAACGTCAATAGTTAAAGGAGAGGTTGACATAAACGAATATATTATATATAATTACTTACATAAAGTAACTTAGTGTTTAATAGTAATTATAAAACGTAATGGAAAGGAACAAATAATATGGAAAAGAAATTCTTCGAGGAGCCAACCATATATGTTGGTGAGGTTAATATAAATGTTACAAATCTGGAAAAAGCGCTTCATTTTTATCAAAATATTATCGGATTCAATGTACTTGAACAAACAGACAGTAAAGCTTTGTTAACTGCAGATGGAAAAACGCCTTTGTTAACATTAGAACAGCCAGCTGACGTTGTGCCAAAAGAGGATAGAAAAACTGGATTATTCCACTTTGCGATTCTTTTACCAAGTCGCGCGGATCTTTCTTCGTTCTTAAATCATATCGTGCAGACAGGAACACGATTGGGAGCCTCTGATCATTATGTTAGTGAGGCACTTTATCTTAATGATCCAGACGGAAATGGTATTGAAGTATATCGTGATCGGCCTTCATCTGAATGGAGTTGGTCAGATGGGAAGGTTGCAATGGCTACCGAACCTTTAGATGGGGAAGGTCTGCTTGCAGAAAGTAAGAAAGAGTGGAATGGTTTGCCTAATGAAACCGTAATGGGGCATATTCACTTGCATGTTGCTAATTTGGCTGAAACAGAGAAATTTTACAAGAATGGCCTTGGATTTGATATTGTTACAACCTATCCTGGTGCACTTTTTACATCGACCGGCGATTACCATCACCACATTGGGTTAAATGTATGGAACGGGGAAGGTGCTAAAGCCCCATCCAGGAACAGTGCTGGAATGAATTGGTTTACACTTGTTTACCCAAACGAAAAAGTAAGGGAAGAAACAGTTGGGCAACTAAAACAGGTTGGAGCTGATGTGAAACAAGAGTCAGACTACTATATAACACAAGATCCATCTGGGAATACAATACAATTGATCCTAAATTAATAAGGCTGTTTTCTTAAATCACGGATTCAGTTTTGAAGTAGAAATAGATGCGAATAACAATAGAAGTATCATACAAATAGCATATATTTCAGTAAGATAATAACAGTATAATTTTCAAATCAAAAAAAGCACAGAATTTAATTTCTGTGCTTTTTCAATGTTAAGATTATTGCCTTTTTCCACAATTGCATCCCGTTTAAGGATTATCATATCGTATAAAATCCCCATAAATACCACCCAATAAAGCAATTCTTGCAAACTAGGATAGGTTGCTTTTATCCGCAATTGCCCAAATTCTGTCCATTCTTCTTTCGTCTACTTTCCGTATCTCTTTAACGTTATATTTTTTGTCGAATATAAAGGCGGTTAGTACGATAAGGGCTACTGGTGCTACTAAAAAGTATATCCAAATCAAGGTTTCCACCTCCCTTAACTTACTTCTTTATACAACTAAATGTTTCGCTTGTTTAATAATACTTCTATACTAATATTAACACAAAAATTTCAGTTCCTTCAAAATATTTCGATAAATCTAATGAAGACACTTAAATTAGCAGTGCGAATCCACGTAAATTAATAAGAGTACATAAATTTATGTGCTTCTGTTAAATGCTATGCTAATTTACATGTTATTTTCCAGCGGCTTCATAGCACTTAGCTAATTTTTCATGTTAGTTCGCAGTTTATATCAATTGCGATGTTATTAACCTAAGAATAGAGCCTTTAAAAAACCGTTCTGCCATATACGTGCAGAACGGTTTCTTTTTTATATATTTTGATACCATTTACTTGCTGCTTCTACTTCACTGTATGCTAACTGGTGACCATTTTTCTCCCAATGGAGCTCTACACTTGCACCAGCATTCTCCAATAATGACTTAAGGTCCTCTGATTCCTGTGCTGGACAGATTGGATCATTTGTCCCTGCGCCGATAAATACATTTTTTCCAGAAAGATCTGGCAAGTCAATTCCTCGTCTTGGAACCATTGGATGATGCAGAATGGCGCTTTTTAGTGAATCTTTATAATGGAATAACAGGCTTGCTGCAATATTTGCGCCATTTGAATATCCAATCGCGATTATATTGTTTCGGTCAAAGTCATTTTCTTCCGCTGCTTCATCGAGGAATTCATTTAATTCTTTTGTACGAGCGATTAAGTCTTCTTCATCAAATACACCTTCAGCCAATCTTTTAAAGAAGCGTGGCATACCATTTTCAGATACATTTCCGCGTACACTTAACACATTGGCATCTTTGTCAACTTCTTTGGCTAGTGGAAGCAGGTCCTGTTCAGTCCCTCCAGTGCCATGCAGTAATAGTAGTGTTGGTTTTGATTGGTCATTTCCTTTTTGGAATATATGTTTCATTGTATTTCTCCTTTCGACTTCAGTTTATTTTTTCTTCACACTGTCTAAGCCTATTCTTTTTAGGATATCGATAACTGATTCCAGCTCTTCAGGACTTACATCTTCAAAAACCTTCTCGATTACCTTCTCGTGTTGTGGGAAGATATCATCCATCAGTTTTTTTCCCTGAATCGTTATTCGAACATGAATAACTCTTCTGTCTTCTTCACTGGTAATCCGTTCCAATAGCCCTCGTTGCTGTAGCTTGTCAATTACGTAAGTCATGGACCCACTATTTATCAGTACTGCATCACAAATCTGATTTACAGTTAGGTCACCTTTATGATACAAAGCTTCCAATATTGTAAATTCAGTGATACTGACACCATAACTTTTTATATCTTTCTTAATACGCTCCTCAACAGACTTTGAAGCCCGCATCAGTACCACAAAAGCGTTTAATGATAAATTTCTATTCATAATACCATCTCTCTTCGGGAGTTTATTCTGAATTAAAGATAATTATAAAGTAAATAACATAAAGAAGTCAAGAATCGGTGCCTGTCACTTCTCGATTTTACTGGCGAATTATCTTTCGGTTGATTCATTCGGTCTAATTAGGTAGTTTGGAGGAAGAAACACTAAAATCCGAACGGAGGGTGATTTAATTGGGAGTATGTAATATCGATCATTCACAAGAATCTGTTGTAAAGAAGCTTAAAAGTCAAGAAGAGTTCCTGCCACAGGATTTAACTGATAAATTGTATCATTTTTTAGATGAAGACCGTTCGCAGGAAACACTAAACGAAATATTCCATCTTTTTAAGAAGTATGATTTGGCTTCAAAAAGTGAACAGGAAGAGAGAGATGGCCAATTAATAAAACTTATAAGCTAAAATATAGATTGAAAAAACTGCCATCCATATATTTGAATTGGATGGTAGTTTTTTAAGCGATAGAATCTGACTTTGACTTAGTATAATCAGCAAGTTTTCCCTGATATACTAACTGAAAGGAAGGTTCCTCCTGTAAATCATGGGGGGTTATCAAAGATAGTGGTTTCCTGAAGTTAAAGTTGTCAGATTCCATCAATACAGAAGCAACAAATTCAGAGCAAAAGAAGGCATTTTCTCTGTTAAATTGTTTATTTAGCAATATGGCAAATAACCCTAATAAATTATAACGGTAGTTTTCTTTTTGAGATTCTATTTTTTGTATATAGGCATTCATTTTATTAATTTGATAGTCATTAACTGTGCAGCAATAAATGGCACACTTGGCATTCGTAAACAACTCTTCCGAAATATTTTCTTTAACAAATCCACCGAAAAAAGGGTTTCTGCGACTTGTTCTCCCAAAACTATAGACTCCCATCAGATTTTTATCAAAAGCTATTGATGCATGATTAAATGGTTTCTTAGTGTATAGCTTTATCATTCTCGTAAATAGTGTACCAGTGTCTGTTAATAGCACGTAGATCTTTTTATTTTTCATCATGAAATACTCCTTATCGTTTTATATAAGGTAATTTTAAAGATTACGTTCAAACATGATAAGCGACCTCGGTAATATTTTACAATAAGTCTTGAGGCGTATTTTAAAAAAAATAACCTGTTCGCCTTTACAAATAAAGATTAATTTTATATAGTATAGATACCTAATAATTCTAGGTAGGTGAAAAACATGTTTAATCGTGAGCTTGTGAAAGGGAGTACGTCCCTGCTTGTTTTGCAATTGTTGAATGAACGAGACATGTATGGTTATGAGCTGGTTAAAGAGATGGACTTGCGAAGTGACCATCATTTCCAAATAAAAGAGGGAACGTTGTATCCTGCGCTACATAAGTTGGAGAAGCAGGAATACATTGATTATTACTGGGAAAATCGGGAAAAGGGCCCGGCCCGTAAATATTATTGTATTACCTCCCAAGGTAAAGAAATTCTTGATGAACGAACGAATGAATGGCATCGTTACGTTCAGGTGATGAACAATCTTATTCGGAGAAATGAATCGTGACGTTAAAAGATCAAAGGTTCTTCCTGGAGTTATCTGAGGAGCTGGGGAATCACCCCGATAAGCAGGAGATCCTGGCAGATTATGAAATGCATGTATATGAAATGCTGCAGGAAGAGTCTATTGATGATAAAAATCTATATAGTGAATTAGTTAAAAGGTTGGGGACACCTCAGGAAATTGCTCAAGTATGGAAGCAAGAGACAACAATTACGCCCAAAAAAACACAATGGTTATTTGTCCTTATTAATGCTGGGATTTTTATTGGTGGAGCTCTGCTCACACTCAGCTACAATATGTTTCATTGGAACTGGGCGGAATTACTTTGGGAAAACCTGATAAATATACCTTTTATTATTATGCTGTTATACATAATGTTCTGGGGACTTTTAGGCTATGAAATAGGAAAAGAATTTGGTCATGGTGGATACAGGTTATTGCAAAAAACGTTTCTTTTTTCAATTGTGCCAAACATATTACTGATGTACTTAATCATTTTTAAAATTATTCCGTATACATGGTTTCAGCCGCTTTTAAGTTTTCGGTTTATTGTAGTTTGTATTGTTTTTACCGCATTTCTTTATCCTGTCAGCATGGTTGGTTATCGGTGGGGAAAGAAAGTATCTGTATAAACGGGCTGATTGTCTTTTGTGGAGTCAGTCCTGATAAGATATATATTTTTTTGCCTATATACATAGAATAACGATGTATATAGAATAACATTGTATTGGTGGGGTATTATGGATATTAAAGTTCAACAAAAAGATTGGTTGTTTTTGCTTGTTTGCTTAGGGTTGGGGATTCTGGCGGAGCTTAGTTTTTTTCATGGAAGTATAGGTGTTTCGTATCTGGTGTTTATCGCTGGATTATATGCTGTCGTGTTTCTTCGCTTTCGTCTGACATTTACCCATCGAAGGATCGGTCTGCTTGTCATGGTGGCCATCTGGCTGTTGGCTGCAAGTTATCTGTTGTACGATAACTTCCTTTTCTATAGCCTTAATAGTTTTATTATACCGGTGTTAGTCTTTTTCCATATTGTTTTAATAACAAGCCCAAATAAATTGAGGTGGAGTACACCAGTATTCGTGACGCTCCTTACAAATAAACTTGGTGAAGGGATTAAATACAGCTTATCTTTTTGTAATAAAGGGTTTAGAAGAATATTTAAGAATATGGATGAACAAACAGCACAAACGGTGAAGCGGATTTTAATTGGGGTAATAATTGGACTTCCGCTGCTTTTGCTAATAACAGGATTGTTAATGTCGGCAGATGCTGTGTTTCAGGATATCGTGTTACGCTTCCCGCGCTATATCGTACAGCTTAATTTCCTGGAAGGAGCCTTTCGATTTGTAATTGTAATCGTTTTGACCTTTGTATTTTTTGGTGTCTTTCAGGTTCTGCATGGACGTCCGAATCCAAAGGCATCTGATTATGATACAGAAGAATGGAATGTGCGCTGGAACAGTGTTACAGCAATAACTATTCTGGTCTTGCTTAATTCTGTGTACGTTCTATTCGCAGCGATTCAATTTAAGTACTTTTTCAGTAATGGGTTGCAGGAGGGCTTAACATTTGCCGAATATGCAAGGCGAGGTTTTTTTGAGCTAATAATTGTTACTTTAATTAACTGGACGATATTAATAAGTTGTTTAAAACTAATAGATGAAAAACGAAAATCATTGAAGATAACCATTAAGATTATGTATTCACTGCTAATCGGGGTAAGCTGTGTTATGCTTGCATCCGCTTATCAACGTTTAAGTATGTATGAGGCGGCATATGGATTTACATTGGACCGGATTCTTGCCCATGCATTTATGGTATTTTTAATCGTAATTTTTGCTTACACACTAATTAAAGTGTGGGTCGAACGGTTATCATTACTGCATTTTTACTTAATTGTAGGATTATTGTTTTATACCGGGTTAAATGTTATCCATATTGAAAAAATCATTGTTGACAACAACCTGGAACGCTATGAACGTACTGAAAAAATAGATATACACTATTTAAATTCGTTATCTTACACTGGCGTGAATGGGTTAATTGAATTATATGAAAAAAATCCAGAATATCCGCAATTGGAAAATGTGCTGGCTAACCGAATAGAGTGGGAAGAGAGACGTTCTGAAGGCTCATGGCAATCCTTCAACTTCATGAAACTAGAGGTAACACAAAAGCTACGGGAACTTGAACTTAAGGAGGAGAGCAGATGAATTCATATGTACCAAAACATGTTGCCATTATGATGGATGGAAATGGCCGGTGGGGTAAAGCAAGAGGACTCAGCCGGAGTGAAGGTCATTTTGCAGGTGCAAAAACAATGGAGAAGATTATTGATGCCAGCATAGAATTAGATATTAAAATACTTACATTGTATGCATTCTCTTCAGAAAACTGGTCACGACCAAAGCATGAAGTTAGTTACTTAATGCATTTACCGGTAAAATTTTTTAATCAAAAGTTGCCTGAATTTATGAGAAGAAATATTAAGATACTAATTTCCGGAAACATGGCAGACCTGCCAGAACTAACGAGAAAGGCACTTGTAAAGGCTGTCGAAGAAACAAAAAATAATGACGGGCTTATCGTGAACTTCGCTTTTAATTATGGTGGTAGAGCTGATATTCTCCAGGCGGTCAGAAAAGTAATTCAAGAGGTTCAAAACGAACATACAGCCTGGGATAATGTGAGTGAAGAAATGATACAACAATATTTATACACGAAGGATCTGCCAGACCCGGAACTTGTAATTCGCACTGGCGGAGAGAAAAGAGTGAGTAACTTTCTGTTATGGCAATCTTCCATGTCAGAACTATACTTTTCGGATGCTTATTTTCCTGATTTTAATAAGGAGCTACTTTGTGAGGCAATTAATGAATTGCAGAGGAAGAATTCAGTTCCGAACTATAGTTAAAAATAAAGCTGTCATCAGATGTGGAATCTGGTGGCAGCTTTTTCGGTTTTTAGGAAACCTAATATGGAGCGCTGTGGATAACTGGACTACAGAATTAGCTACAGCTGATTACAACTAATGAAATATACCATCCGTGACATATTTTTTGGAATCAAAAATTTTGATACTCAATATGATTAGTCTTCAGCAATAGGGCCAGATTTTTGAAGAAAAAAGGGAGTTTTTATGCCGCAGAAATTAACTAAATCATTTACGGACAAAGCGTTATACGGAGTATGACAGACAGGTGCGAATCCGGAATAACGAATGGAACTTTTCCTTCTGGATTTGGCCATATAGTTAATAATTCTTTACGCAGATAATTGGGTTCTATTTTAAAACTATATCTTGGGGAGTGTAGAAGATACACAAAACAACCTTTCAAAAGAAGAATCATTCCCTATAATGAAGATACATTGATTATTCAGTGTATCTTTATTTTAGGGTGTTTTTTTGATCAATTACCGGTAAACTTTGAGGAAACACGGCAGAGAAATGGATGAAAGAATTCTGCAGTTGGTTATGAAGTTTCCTACAGTGCCACATATTTATTTTAACTTGCATCAGTATGAGATATTCCTTGATTGTTAGCGGACTATTTTTAGAAGGTGTTTTATTTACTCCTGATGGAAGAGGGGGAGTACTATTGGATATGAAAAAAAGACTGAACCTTTACCGGTCCACACCATGGTTTTAAATATAATAATCATACTGCTCAATCATGATAGCGTTTGCTAATATTATTTTATAAAGAATTCAAAAAACTTAAATCCTTTATTTTAAAAAATCGTCTTACTATATGAGGTGATAAAAATGCCGGCGGATCAAGAATTAATAGATAGTATTATAAATGGCAACGAAAATGCTATGGAAATTTTGACAAGAAAATACTATCCTAATATCTTTTCATTTGTTTATCGGAAAATGGGTGATAAAGAGGTTGCCTACGACCTAACACAAGAAATTTTTATAAAAATGATTAAAAAGATTCACACGTATTCAAGCAAAAGTACATTTAAAGGTTGGTTATATACAATTGCCGCCAATACCTGTAAAGATTATTGGAGAAGCCTGAATTTCAAAAACTTATCCAAACAGTCAGCGTTACCAGGAAATCTAAAAAGTAAATTTAATATTAGTCATATCCTTGAAAGAAATGAGAAACGAGAAGAAATTAACACAGCTATAAATAACCTTCCGGATTATCAAAAAGAAGCAATTATCCTAAAATATTTTCATGATCTCAAAATTAAAGAAATAGCCAAGATAACCGGTTCCACTATCCCTACCGTGAAGTCAAGGTTAAAACAAGGTTTGGGTAAATTGGCAAAAGTATTAGATGGAGGTGTGAATCATGAGTGACAAGAAAATAAATAATGACAATGTATTTTATGATGAAGATGCGGATCAAGAGTTTAAAGACTTAGAGAATATAGTTGTTACAATGTTTGATCATAGTGAAATTAACTCTCCCGATGAACGGAGAATTACATCAACGATTAATAAGATGAAACCCTTTGTCAAGAAGAAAAAGAGATACCGCTTTTATTTGCGTTTTGCGGCAATTGCTGCCTGTATTGCGATTATCATTCCATTAGCTTTAAATTTTACATCACAGGAACAATTCAACACGGGTGGGCAGGTGTTTGGCAAAGTTCCGTTATACAAGGGCTTGGAATCGTATTTTCACGAAGAGAAGAATGACATTATAACATATGCTTACAGAATTAATGGAGATAAAGATGAGGTGATTAATAATTATTATATGGAAATTTTACCAAAACTTGGATGGAAGTCAAAATACGGTACTCCGTCACGAGAAGACTCAGCACCAAAAGTAAACTCCGCATTTGAAGTACACTGGTATACCACTTACTGGGAGAAACAAGGATGGGATAAGGAATTAGCAATCAGCATTACCACTATTGATCAAAAAACCCTTGTCCTCTTCGGCAAAGCACCTAAAGATTACATGGAAAATCGCAAAAAGTATAAAAATCCGAATTAGTAGTTTAACCATTATTATAAGGGGGATTAATTGCTTAGGTATATTTTAGATAACTGGAGATACCGAATAAGTCTATTTTTCTTAATGATTATCGTATCAATCATTATCAGTATCGGTTTTAGTTATTATCATTAAGTCAAATAAGCGCACCACCCCACGGTTACACAAGAACTTCAAAAGCGACCATCTTTCCATTATTATCTTGGGAGAAAAAAGGGGGAATAATGTTGACACATAAAATAGAATGTACTGAGGTTAATAAGGTATTTGAGGGTGAGGGAGTAAGGACGTTTGCATTAGAAGATATCAATGTTGAGTTTGATGAAAAAGAGTTTGTTGCAATTGTAGGACCATCAGGTTCGGGTAAATCAACGTTGCTTAGCCTGCTAGGTGCATTGGATTTACCAACAAGTGGAACCATCCATTATGGCGGTTCTCCCGTAAACGAGTATTCTTCCAAACAACTCGCGGATTTTCGCTTTGAAAACATTGGTTTTGTTTTTCAGCAATTTCATCTGTTACCTTCTTTAACTTCTTTAGAAAATGTAATGTCTCCGTTATTTGCGCGGAAAGTATCCTATGACAAAAAAGAGCGTGCAGAAAAATTGCTGGACCAAGTAGGATTGGCCGACAACAAATATAATTCATTGCCATCACAACTTTCAGGCGGTCAACAACAGCGTGTAGCGATTGCCAGAGCACTTGTACATGAACCTCATTGGCTATTGGCTGATGAACCAACAGGCAATCTAGATACCCATACAGGCGAAATAATTTTTGATAGTTTAAGCAATTTAAACAGGAATAAAGGGTGCGGTGTGATTTTTGTTACCCATGATTCTGATTTAGCTGCACGTGCTGACCGCATAGTGGAAATGAAAGATGGAAAAATTATAAGTAGTACAGGGAAGATTGCAAATGTTTAGGTTTACTTTGGAATTCGTTGTGGCGAAGTAAAGGACGATAAGTCCCAGTTATGACACACTCTTTAGACACTTATAACGGATTTTTTATCCTCAGTTTTATAAATAGACCATAATAGAAATGTGTAATAACTAATTATGAATAGTTAATACAGGGGGGGAATAGATTATGGTGAAATTTATATTTAAACAATGGTTGCGTCATAGAGAGAGATTACTAATATCTGTAATTGGTCTCATGCTAATCAGTGGTACTTTAATTTATTTGTTCAGCTTAACGGAATCAACAAAAGAAACAGTAAGTGGAAAACTACAGGAAAAGTGGGAAAGCAGTTATGATCTTTTAGTTACACCACCAGATACTGTTATGAATAAGGACAACTTAATGGAACCAAATTTTTCACTTGGAATAAATGGCGGTATTAGCTATAAGCAATATGAAGGGATAAAATCGATGAGTGGTATCGAGACAGCAGCTCCCATTTCAGTTCTGGGCTATGTTCAGCTCCACATAACGATGGATCCCTTCCAACCCGATAAACCAGGTCTTTACAAAACAACAACTAGAAAAACACACGATAATGGGTTGTTCACCAACAAATTTCCAGGTGAAGAAATTTATCGAACGGTTAATTGGACTGTTAACAGATATCCACAATTCGGTGCAGTTCCTTATGATGCAGGCATTACTTTGAGACAGCCGCAATTAATCGTAGGCATTGATCCGAAAGAAGAGGCTGAACTTGTTGGTTTGGATAACGCTGTTGCGAATCAATATTTCGAGACAAGTGATACAGCAAGAAAAGATACGGAATTTGATCGTGTTTTTCATTTGCCTGTTCTGCTTAACAATAGAAGTTTTTCAAATAGTACATACAAAGTAACGTTGGAAAAGTTGCAAATCCCTTTTCAAACATCCAAGGAGCAACGACAGGTTGCAGAAAAAGTAAAGAAAAAGGGATACGAATACTTACATACAATCGGTACAGAACCTGTTGATACGTACAAAACCTCCGGAAAAGAGCTGGAAGAAATTTACTTTGACAATTTAAATAAGCCTAAAGAAGATTCTTCTATACAGGTAGGTAACACAGGATTGTATTATGAAACAAGTACACTTGACTATGCCGAAACAAAAAGTCCATTCCCAAAACAGTGGGCGATAAGTTACAAAATAGCCAGTAAAAAACTCGCAAGTGAAAATGAAATATTGCAAGATACATCACTTGAATACGGTTTTAGAGAAGTAGATTTAGTTGAACATGAGGTAAACGAAGAGGGTGTACCGTTATTACCCATACTAAGGTTTGACGTTGTTGGACAGTATAATCCGGAGAAATTACAAATCAGCAAGGACCCACTTACCAAGCTTCCCATTCAAACGTATCGACCCGCGGAAGCAAATATTGTACTTGGACCAGATAATGAACCAGTGAATCCAATTCAAAAGATGAAAGGGTCCGGCGAGCCGACAGGAATATTATCAAACCCGCCCAATGTATTAACAACAGTTAAAGCTGCTGAAGTAATAAAAGGCGGAAACAGTATTTCAGCCATCCGAATCAAAGTGAAGGGTATTGAAGAAATAGGGAATGCAGCACAGGGAAAATTAGATGAAATAAAACAGGAAATAGTGAAACAGACTGGATTGCAGGTGACGATTACGAGGGGGTCATCTCCACAACCTACAATCACAAAAGTTATTGATAAAGATAATGAGGCGCTCGGATGGATTGAACAACCTTGGATAAAATTGGGTCAATCCATCACAATATTCAGAGAAATCTCCATGGGATATTCCAGTATTCTATTGGCAGTTCTTTTAATCGGAACTATTTATGTGTTCGCTACTTCTTATGTTTCTTATTTAGCAAATAAAAAAGATTACAGTATTTTTTTAGCTTTGGGGTGGCGCACAAATATGCTCCGTAACATGATGATTCTAGAAGCAATCGCGTTCGTTATTCTAATCAGCCTTTTGGCGATTGTTGTGGAATATATCTTATACCTCAATGGTGCCAAATTCAACCTGGCAAAAATAGGGTTAGTTAGCGTAGCTTCCCTTGTAATGTTTGGATTTGGTATGTTAATTCCACTTATCCGAATTGGTAAGCTCAAGCCATACCAGGGAATTAAAAGTGGTGAAATAGGCTTTAAATCAAAACGATTTATAAAAAATAAATCCATAGTCGGAATGGTTGTCAATCAAGTTTTTCAACGACCAGGACGAAATTTATTATCAGTTTTGGCTATTGCACTTCCATCAACATTGCTGTCGTTTTATTTGTTTGTTTCTTTTCGTTTAGATGGGGTTCTGTATACCTCGTATCTAGGGGAGTTTGTTGCTGTTGAAGTGAATGAAACACATTATTTCATTATGGCCGCAGCTCTACTTATTGGCGTATTAACAACGGGCAAAATGATGTGGCAAAATATAATGGAACGACAAAACGAGCTTGCTTTATTTAAATCAATTGGTTGGAAAAACAAAACAGTGAGTCTAGTTATTGTTTTAGAAGGGGCATTCATCGGCTTTATCGCCGGATTAGCAGGACTTCTTCTATCAATCGGTTACATCGGAATTATGTACGACATTTTCCCTTGGGATTCGATAACTATCCTGTTGTTAACAATCTGTATTCCAATATTTATTGGAATGTTTAGTGTATTGATTCCAGTAATTAAAGCCATTAGAACTAACCCCTATGAACTCTTGAAAGCAAGTGCATAATATATACTAAAATTGAATTAGAATGCTAAAAATATTTCGAGGGAAAAGTAAGTAAATACTTATTACTGTTAAGTTTTAAAATATTAAGATCTTGTAGAAGAAAACGAAAAGACGAGTAATAAATTCCACAAAACATATAATTGAAATAAAATAAGAAATAAAAGTGTAATTAACCTTTAGTTTAACGGAGGTGAGAACCTTGATTTGGATATACTTTTTAGTGGCGCCAGTATCTCTTATCGTGCTAATCGCTTTTATATTCGACAAAAAATATAACGTTAAAGAGATACAAAAAGTAGATGAAAGAAAGGAAGACAGAATATGGGCTATTGCAGAAAAAAGCAACCTCTCCTAGTTTGTAAGAAATACGATTAAAATTGATATTTCTAAAAGGGCGAGTAGTTTAGTTAGGCTGCGCCCTGTATTGTGAATTGAGCCGGATTTTTGAACAGTGTAGGAAACTGAATGATAAAGTCAACCAAAGGATTGTTAAGTTTATCAGTAATTGCCGTAGTACTGGCGATTTTCGGCACTTTTTTTCATATTGAATTTACTGGTAAAGAGGAATTTACGTACACCCGTATTTTGATGTGTTTTGCTACACTTCTAGCTGTTTGCGACGCAGAAGTATCGCCTTGGATGTTCCCGCAAATTGGTTTTCAATAAGATTAGTCTTCAGCAATAGGGTCATTTAATTGAATAAGATTACAAAAAAGTCGATTTCCCTACGTAAAGGAAATCGACTTTTTTAGATTAAATTTTTGCCTATTTTAAAGGTTTTACTTTAAGTTTCTTCGATGAACTTAAAAAATGCTGTTGACTATTCAGTTGAACTGTATTACATTATTATTAAGTCAAACTATATAGTTAAACTGAATAAAGGGTGAGATTATGAAACATAAATTATTGCCGTTGTCTGAAACCATGCATTATATTTTACTAGCTCTACGTGAGCCACTCCACGGCTATGCCGTAATGCAGAAGATAGAAAAAATAAGTAATGGTACCGTTATTTTAGCGGCTGGTACATTATACGGTGCGATTGAAAACTTGAATAAACATGGTTGGATTGAAACTGTTGGAAATTCAGGTCGGAGAAAAATTTATATGATAACCACAGAAGGAAGCGCCATTTTGAAAATGGAACAGGAAAGGCTATTGCATATTTTATCCTTGTATGAAGGAAGTGAATCAAATGAAGAAATTTAAGGTATTTTTTGATATTGAAAAAGAAGAGCAATGGTTAAACGAGCAACTGCAAAAGGGATATTGCTGTACAAATATTAGTGGATTGGGAATATACACTTTCGAAAAAACAGACAATAGATATGTTATGCGACTTGATTATCAAGATTATTTACCAAAGAAAAAGTTCAAGGAATACCAAGCGATATATGAAGATTTTGGTTGGACCCATATAGTGGGGTACCGGATGGGTGGAAAACAGTATTGGCAAAAAGAAGATGGTGATCAAAATGAAATCTTCTCGGACCGCGAATCAAAGGGTAATTATTATAAAAGATTAATGGGGTATTCATTTTGGTTGGGTATGCTGTGTTTGTTTTTTTCTTATTCGATTTACAAGGATTCGGGATTATATTTAACTGAAGGTCTTTGGAGTATGAAAGGTTCATTGTTTTGGAAGGCACTGTTATTTGAAACTCCATTTGTTCTTTTGAGGTCTCTTCCCGTACTTTTGGTTGTTTTCTTTGGCAGCAGTTTCTATCGGGCTTATCGAAAGTATTCAATGTTAAAAGTAAAATAATATACTTGGGATTTATGTATGAACTTTTTTAAAGCTATTGTTGAATAGCGAAAGGCTAATTTATCAGTTAAACAATGATAATTCCGACGTATAGGACATACTAGTGCCGGTGACAACACAGGACATGGGTTCTCACCGGCCAGGCCTTTGTTTAATTAGATTATTTCTGTTTCGTGGCTTGGGTCATCTGGTGCCAAATGGATCCTTTGGCTTCTTCCCCGCCTTCAATTCTGGCCAGTGCCATCTTAACTTGCATGCGCACTTCAAATTCCGGGTCCTCCAGAGCTTGATTTAAGGCAGATATGGCAGTTTCGTCACCAACTTCATATAAATACATAGCTGCACGCCAGCGAACAATCCGGCTTTTATCCGTTAGTGAATTGATCATTTCTGGAATTGCATCTTTAAATCCTAAGTCTGACAGACAATCACCGGCAGTACGTCGTACGTTAACAGCTTTATCTTGGAGTGCTTTATACAAATACGGAAGTACTTCAGGTTCTTCAATCATACCCAAATATGCTGTTGCAAGGCGACGGACAGATGCCTTCTCATCATCAAGTGCTTTATCTAATACAGGAAGATCATCAACAATAGGATCCATCCTGTCCAGTGCGGCATAACGATCCTTCCAGTTTGGCTTATCAAGCATATCGAGTGTAACCTTTTTCCGTGGAGCTGAATTCTGACCACTTACTGTTTCATCTGCTTTAGCGAGTTTAACTAGCTCTGCTAATCGCTCGGAATCATAGGTTGCTTCTATTTCGTCAACAACATCCTGACCAATTTCCTCCACTTCGCCATAACGTGGGCTTTGTTCTACCCACTTTCTTTCCATTAACATATTCTCAGAAGCGACTGAAGCTTCCATTGTAGCGTTCATAAACCGTTCAGGAAGTCCAAAGCGGTGCTCATTATCCCCTTCTTCCAGTTTCACTTGCATAGGGATATACCGGAATTTTTGGATAAAAACTTTTACTTCGCCAAAATTTTCATCGCTTGCTGCAGCTTTGTTTGTTAATCTATCTGAATTCTCTTCAGATGATCCTAATACGTTACGAACTTCAGGCAAAATTTCCTCCCATGGAACGCGCGGATTGCGCTCAAGTGCGATAAAATCGATGACACGGTAAATGCCTTTGACCCCGTTTACAGTAAACAGGTTCTGTACATAATCAGGAGCATGGGTAACGTCGTCATTTAGTTTATAATTTTCTGTTTGTCCATCAGCTAACTGTTCGTCCACGTTTATTTTCATAGAATAAGGGCTTGGTGTTGGTTCAATTGATACAATCTTCATTATGCTTCCCCCTTGACAGATTATCCTATGCTGATTCTAACAAAGATCGATTGGATTATCCATTCGATTGAAAAGGCTGTGGCGTAAATTAAAATCAAATTAGTCGAAGTGAATCCTCATTCCGTTATTCAGCAGAAAAGGTGCTTTCGTAAGGGTGAGACGGATCCTCGTTCCGCTAAATGCAGAAAATCAGCCAAATCTGAGGCAAATATGACAAATAGAGGAATGAGGATTCATCCCCATGCTTAAAACGAGGTTTTTTTTCAAGCAAATAACGGAACGAGGATCCGCCGAACAGTCGAAGTGAATCCTCATTCCGTTATTCAGCAGAAAAGGTGCTTTCGTAAGGGTGAGACGGATCCTCGTTCCGCGAGCGTCCGAGCAAGGGCGTACAATTTGGCAGGTGATACTCCTGCTTGGTAAGACTTCAGCCAAGTCGTCAATACCGAGTCTTGGGCTACCTGCAGAGATGCATGGTGCTAAGCGTAGACAGGGAGGTTAATAGGCCTGAAAGTGATAGAGCCTCGAAATGGGATACATCGGGAAGGTTGACGGTGTGCGGAAACTGGAAAACAACATTCCATGTAGCGTGAAAATGGCGAGCTAGGTGGAACTTCCCCGGGGTCAGTGAGCCAGGCATGTTAACAGTAGATTGTGCGGCAACTCGGGAGACCCTGTTAGCTCTTTTGTGG
>NZ_JBHFQH010000016.1:0-102695 GCF_041949995.1 Virgibacillus sp. JSM 102003 | reverse complement strand
AAGATGAGACTTCCCATCACTTCGAGTGAGTAAGATCCCTCAGAGACGATGAGGTTGATAGGTCCGAGGTGGAAGCGTGGTGACACGTGGAGCTGACGGATACTAATAGATCGAGGACTTAACTAATCAATACTGGATAAAACGTTGTTGTGAAGCTCTTATTTAGTTTTTAGGGTATAAAATTTTGAAAACCTAAGGCTAAGATGTTCTGTTTAAACACAAAACATCAGTATGTCTGGTAGCATTAGCGGAGAGGACACACCTGTTCCCATGCCGAACACAGCAGTTAAGCTCTCCAGCGCCGATGGTAGTTGGGGCTTTGCCCCTGCAAGAGTAGGACGCCGCCAGGCAAATGATAAAAGCCATTAATCATTAGAATAGTAAAAGAAGAGTAACCATCATTTTGTCATCAAAATGATGGTTATTTTTATTGGTATAATGGTATTTTTGGTTAAGTGCTAGCCTGCATTTTGACCTACAGTTTCGTGTGAAATTGACTAGCTGTCACTTAATATTATAACGTAATCTGAATATTTCTGTTAAACTAGATATAAAGATCACTAACGGTGCTTAACCAGACATGACAGGTTAGTTTAGGGAATTCAACAATCAATTTTTAAGGAAAAAAATACGACAAAGGGAGGGGGGCTATCGTGAAAAGTTATGCTGAATTTGGTAAAAGATTATTAGCAAGATTTTTAGATGTTACCATTTTTTCAATTTTAATTGGTAGTTTATTTTATGTTTTTACGGGAGATTACAGTATTGCTTGGAATAAAGGATTGATTTGGGATTTATTTTACACATTATACTTAATTGTAATCCCTGTGTTATGGGCCGGATATATTATGGGTAAACGAATTTGTGATATCAAATTAAAACGAACAGATGGTGGCGATGTTAAAATTTCCAATACCTTTTTAAGAGAGCTTGTAGGTTTTCACCTTATTGGTATTGTCACACTTGGAACATCCTTAGTAATAAGTATTTTTATGGTCATATTACGAGAAGACAGAAGAGCAATACACGATATGATAGGTGGAACTTATGTAAGTGAAAATTAAAGTTTCATAACCGGATTAATTTTGGAAGAATAAATGTTATTTTAAATTTAGTATATATTTCGCCGCTATTGTTAAAAATCCATTTTTTAACGGAATAAGGATCCCCTTCGACTGGCTGGCGGATCCTCATTCCGTTATTTCCTTGAAAACCCTCGTTTTAAGCTTGGGTTCGGATCCTCATTCCGCTATTTGTCATTTTTGCCTCAAATTTGACTGATTTTCTACTAATAGCGGAACGAGGATCCGTCTCACCCTTCCGAGAGCACCTTTTCTGCTATTTAACGGAATGAGGATTCATTTCGTTTGATAGCAGATCCTCATTCCGAGTCGCAATATTTCAATTCCTTATTATATAATCCAGAGCAATTAGCATACGTTTTGGCGCAAACCTCTAACAATTATTTAGTGTAAAACCTATACATGATTTTAGTAGATGAGAGAGACAATATAGGTATTAACTTGTTAGGAGAATAATGATGCATAAAACTAAAATCGTAATTACTGTTCTTTTATGTATTTTACTTCTTCCCCAAGTAACCTCTGCAAGTGTCATTCATGTTGTAAAAAAAGGGGAGAGCTTATGGGGAATTTCAAATACATATGGAACGTCAGTAGAAAAGATAGTAAACTCCAATGGTCTTCCATATAAAGATGTAATTAGTCCTGGATTACCGTTATTAATTCCAGGTAATCAATATATTGTTCAAGCAGGTGAAAGTATTTGGGAGATTGCACAACGTCATTCAACTTCAATTGAAAAGATAAAGTCCACAAATAGTCTGGAGAAAAACATTCTATACCCTAACCAAAAATTAACTATTCCTTCTAGTCCAAAAAAGGAAATTTTCACTGGTGCTTTTATGGTGCCTGAAGGCGAGAAGGCAAATAAATCATTATTAAAGCATTATAAAAATCTTATATCTACTATTGGTTTTTTTGAATACCATCCTGATTCACAAGGAAATCTCAGTAAAATGCCTGCTGAGATCACTGTAAAAATGGCATGGAAGAACAACTTAATCCCGTATGCAACAATAACTAATTTAAGTTCTAACGGATTTGACGACGAATTAGCCCATCAAGTAATTGGCAATACAAATACTCGAAGGAAGCTGATTAATAATATTTATTCTGTTCTACATGAGAATGATTATAAAGGAGTCATTATTGACTTTGAACGAATTAAAAACAATGATCGTGAAAACTTTAAT
This sequence comes from Virgibacillus sp. JSM 102003, assembly GCF_041949995.1. Classification (NCBI taxonomy): domain Bacteria; kingdom Bacillati; phylum Bacillota; class Bacilli; order Caryophanales; family Bacillaceae; genus Virgibacillus; species Virgibacillus sp. JSM 102003. The sequence goes on along the minus strand of NZ_JBHFQH010000016.1, from coordinate 100,420 downwards.
CAATTTATAAAGGAACTTACAGCCAAGCTTCATCCGGTTGGTATGAAAGTTAATGTAACGTTGCCACCAATGCAAGGGGACCGTTATCCAGATTATTATTCTGGTTATGATTATAAAACACTTGGAAAAACCGTGGATTCTTTGTTTCTTATGACCTACGATTGGCATTGGTCTGGAGGGCCTGCTGGTGCTATTGCTCCCCTAGGTAAGGTTAGAGAAACCATCGAATATGCAATATCTGCAGTTCCGCGTTCCAAAATCATTCTTGGAATTCCAATGTATGCATATGACTGGAATATTGATAACAAAGAACAAGGGAGTGCATATGCCCAGGAACATGCAATTAAGTTAGCTCTTGATCATGGCTCAGTTATTCATTATAATGAGGAAACTCATCAGCCGTGGTTTAGATATAATGATAAAAGTGGTGATCAGCATGAAGTGTGGTTTGAGGATGCGAGGTCAATTTTAGCGAAATACCGCCTTGTGAAAGAATATAATCTATATGGAATGGGCGGCTGGAAAATGGGTCTATCCTTTCCGCAGGCAGAACAATTGCTTATGGAAGAATTTAAGCCAAAACAGTGAATGGTGTTTGACTTAATTAATATACGATAAGTAACCCAGGGACTATTTCAATTTTGATAATCCTTTTGTTTGTTTAACTCACTTGAAACGTTTATTTTATACTCAGCCGGGTATTAATCAAGCAGAATGTTTTAACAAGATAAGGTGATAATATGCTCTTAACAATTATTTCATGGATTGCGTTAACAATAGGGTTAATTAGTTCATTAATCATTGTTATTGATGTTATTAGATATCCGCAGATGATGAAAATAATGAATGTGGTTTGGCCGATAAATGGGTGGTTTTTTGGCCCATTTGCGTTATGGACATATTTTAAGTGGGGTAGATTAAAAGCAAAGAAAATACAGGGTGAAGACCGTCGAAGTAAACCTGCTAAGGTATTTGTATCCACTAGCCATTGTTCGGCGGGGTGCACTGTTGGAGACGCAGCAGGTGTACCAATCGTAGCATTAACAGGAATGGCTGTGATTGGGTCGACCTTATTTGCTCATTTTGTTGTTGAATTTCTATTGGCGTATATATTTGGGATTGTATTCCAGTTTTATGCCATATATCCCATGAATAAGGATCAGGGAATAGTTGGATCAATTAAAGCAGCCATTAAGGCAGATACTCTGTCGCTAATAGCCTTTGAAATTGGAATGTTCGGGTGGATGGCAATTGTTCATTATGTCCTATTTGCTCAGCCGCCAAAACCAAATGAGGCATCCTATTGGTTCATGATGCAAATAGCAATGATTCTGGGATTCCTGACCAGTTATCCTGCTAACTGGATTCTTGTAAGAAAAGGAATTAAAGAAGAAATGTAGAATAGCCCTAGAAAGGTGAACTATCCCTAACATTAGCATCCTGAAAAGTAACTGAGGGATAGGGTAGTTCACTATTAGCAAACTCCGTTGGTTTATTTTATTTCCAACTTGGTTAATCCAAGAAAAAGAAAAGCAATGATAAATAGAAGAACAAAGGGATATTTGAAAAAAGAATATACTATTTTATCAGATTTTCTACGTATTAGGTCTTCGGCTGTGTATAAAACCAGCAGCAAAATCATGGTCACGATAAGTGCCATGATCTTTATAATAGTTTCGGGTCTGGCCATAGCCAACATATCTCCAAGCATTGCCCCCATCATGCCACCCATTAATCCAGCTATCATGCCATCGATGACAGCCGGCAACCCAACAGGCATTCCAGCAATGAATCCCACAATTAAACCGATTAAGATAGACAAAATGGTTGAGGCAAATAGATCTCCTTGGTTGAATACCCCTAAAATTGTTCCCATTAATATACCTACCATCATAGCAACCGCCATGGAAATCATCATTCCATACATTTTGGTTACCCATTTTCGGTAGTAAGTAATATACGTGATAATTGCCAGTACCTGAATACAACACGTTCCTATTATAAAAAATAATCCAATCGACATCTTTTCAACTCCGATCGTTAGTTGTCCAATAGTATTATATTCACCGACAACCATCAATATGCAATACCATACGAGGGTATAAAGTTAAATTATAGTATATTATACATCCGTGGAAATCTTTTGTATTACCATCTTTTTTTATAAAAGTTATCTATTGACAAAAATACATATAGGGGGTATATTGAAATCAAAGATTGAAAGGAAGTGAAGCAATTGGGAGAATACATGCATGACCATCCGGTTACGCCTCGAACAGAAGATGAGAAACAGGCTGTCGCTAACCGGCTGAAGCGAATTGAAGGCCAAGTACGGGGTATTCAAAAAATGGTTGAAGAAGATCGTTATTGTATAGATATATTAGTTCAAATAAGTGCAATTAATGCTGCTTTAAAAAAAGTAGGCTTCTCTATAGCTGAGCGCCACACGAAGCATTGTGTCAGCGATGCAGTACAATCCGGTAATGGAAATGAAGCAATTGATGAGCTTCTTGAGGTATTGAAACAGTTTTCCAAGTAAAGGGGGGTATATATGAGTGATTCAGAAGAAAATCAACATACACAACTAGGTGTGACAGGCATGACTTGTGCAGCCTGTTCCAATAGAATAGAAAAAGTACTAAACAAAATGGATGGTGTGGAAGCAAAGGTCAATTTAACAACCGAAAAGGCAACCGTTGACTATAATCCATCTACAACGACCTATGATGATATAACGGCTAAGATCGAAAAGTTAGGCTATGGTGTTCAAACTGAAAATGCTGAATTAGATGTTTATGGCATGACTTGCGCAGCCTGTTCTAGCAGAATAGAAAAAGTGCTGAATAAACAAACTGGTGTTAAGCTTGCCAGTGTAAATTTAGCTACTGAAAGTGCTGCTGTTGAATATAATCCAGGGTTGATGGAAGAAGCTGATATCATTGGCAGGATTCAGAAACTTGGCTATGATGCTAAAATAAAAGCAAATCAGGAAGATAAAAAGACACAGAAAGAAAAGCAGTTAAATCAAATGAAGACAAAACTGATCATTTCTGCTTTGCTTTCGGCACCGCTTTTAATAACGATGCTTGTTCATTTATCTGGAATGAACGTACCAGCTATTCTGCTTAATCCGTGGTTCCAATTTGCATTAGCAACACCTGTCCAATTCGTCATTGGCTGGCAATTTTATGTTGGTGCTTACAAAAACTTGCGCAATGGTGGGGCAAATATGGATGTCCTGGTTGCTTTGGGTACAAGTGCCGCGTATTTCTATAGTCTATACGAAGCTTTGAAAACAATTGGTAATCCCGGATATATGCCGCATCTTTATTTTGAGACAAGTGCAATATTAATTACATTAATTCTTTTTGGAAAATATCTGGAGACAAATGCGAAAAGCAAAACAACGGTTGCATTATCAAAATTGCTCGATTTACAAGCAAAACAGGCACGTGTTATCCGTAATGGTGAAGAAGTGATGATTGCGGTTGAGGATGTGGCTGTTGGTGATCACTTGATTATAAAACCAGGTGAAAAATTCCCTGTCGACGGAATCGTTGTAAAAGGAAAGACATCTGTTGATGAATCAATGATTACAGGGGAATCAATTCCAATTGAAAAAGATGAACAGTCAAATGTGATCGGCTCAACGATGAATAAAAATGGTAGGGTCGAAATGGAAGCAACTAAGGTTGGTAAGGACACAGCCCTTGCGTCAATTATTAAAGCGGTGGAAGATGCACAAAGTACAAAAGCGCCAATTCAGCGCCTGGCAGACGTTATTTCGGGTTACTTTGTTCCAATTGTTGTCGGTATCGCTATGTTGACATTTATTATCTGGATTTCCTTTGTAACACCAGGTGCATTTGAACCAGCATTAGTAGTGGCTATTGCAGTGCTTGTCATTGCATGCCCTTGTGCCTTAGGTCTTGCAACACCGACTTCCATTATGGTTGGTACGGGTAAATCTGCTGAATCTGGTATTTTGTTTAAAGGCGGCGAACATCTGGAGCGTACACATCAGTTGGATACTATTATTCTGGATAAAACAGGAACGATTACAAAAGGTAAACCGGAAGTGACTGATTTTACTGGTGATGAAGAAACACTCAAACTATTGGCCAGTGCTGAAAAAGGCTCAGAGCATCCTTTAGCAGAGGCAGTTGTTGCATATGCTACGGAAAAAAGTATTGCATTAAAAGATGCAACTAGTTTCACAGCAGTACCCGGCCAAGGTATACGTGCTGTAATTTCCGATAATCAGATACTTGTAGGAAGCAGAAAATTATTGACTGAAAATGGTGTAGAAATTGCTCAATCTGAAGAAGAAATGATTAATTATGAGACCGATGGAAAAACGGCGATGCTAATAGCTGTAAATGGTGAATATCGTGGGATTGTTGCGGTAGCAGATACAATTAAGGAAACAGCCGTTGAAGCAATTAGTCAATTGAAAGAGCAGGGCTTGGAAGTAATAATGCTGACAGGCGACAATGAACGAACTGCCCGGGCAATCGCAAAACAGGTAGGTATTGATCAGGTCATCGCTCAAGTTTTACCTGAGGAAAAAGCGGATAAAGTTAAAGAAGTCCAGTTGCTAGGTAAAAAGGTAGCTATGGTTGGTGATGGTGTCAACGATGCACCTGCCTTGGCTATCGCTGATATTGGCATTGCCATTGGTACTGGTACAGAAGTTGCAATTGAAGCTGCGGACGTGACAATAATGGGCGGTGAATTGCTACTGATACCAAAAGCAATTAAAATCAGTAAAGCTACAATCAAAAATATTCGCCAAAATCTATTTTGGGCATTTGCCTATAATAGCGCTGGTATCCCGATAGCTGCTGTCGGTTTATTGGCACCGTGGATTGCAGGCGGCGCTATGGCTTTAAGTTCAGTCAGTGTTGTTTCTAACTCACTTCGATTAAAGCGAGTTAAGATATAGATATAAAGCATTTTGGAAAGGGGGGGATTAGTATGCAAATTACATTGGATGTTAAAGGTATGACATGTGGTCACTGTAAATCATCCGTTAAAGGTGCACTTGAAGAATTGGATGGCGTAACAAGTGTTGAAGTTGATTTAGGATCTGGAAAAGTCGATGTTACCTACGATGAAGATCTTGTTAATGTGAAAGACATGCAAGATGCAATTGAAGATCAAGGCTATGATGTTGTAGCATAATATAAATAAGCTGGGTTCCTTATGGGGAATCCAGCTTTTTAGCAATTCAGGAAGTCTTACTGTATAAGTGCAACTGAAGGCACCTGCTTGACGAACGCCAAGTTTTCTATTGCAGGTGTTTTACTTTCCTAGTATAGGAGTAGGTTTTCCAGCTACCATTTAGGTTTTTAACTTTATAGCCATTTTCCTGCAATATTCTTGTCGCTATATATCCGCGTAAGACTACTTGACAATCATGGACACTAGATTACGCACATCGATTAATACACCTCCATTTGCTACAATTTCATCGATTTCATTCCATTGAACTGTTTCAACAAAACCTTCTACGATATTTCCAGCAACATAACCAGTCATATTGACAGGGTCTTTTGCCGAAGAATAAGAGGTGCATATGCTAATGCCAAATCTGGTAAATCCGAAACTGTTAAGCCGCCTTTTATGGCTGTGGCAATCACATCGATACGCTTATCGACACATCAATTCCATCAGCTTAAGCCTCATAAATTTTGTTTCCTGGTCAAAAACAAGTTTTAAAGCAATTGGTGGCCCAGGTTAGTATCTGGCATGGGAAACAGAATGTACATGAACAACGTGATACATAGGTTAAAAGAAATTAAAAAAAGAATGAGTTTTACCGGTCTTAATAAGTAAAACTCATTCTTTTTTAATGTTTTCCTTCAATAGTTGCATGCGCTGGTTAAATAGGGTTGGATATGATAAGTAACCAAGCATGATGCTTGTGATAACAGCGGTAGTCAGAAGGAGGAATAATATGAGTAATTGAAATAATACTGCTTGTACTGGGTCAGCTCCTGCAATTATTTGACCGCTCATCATTCCCGGAAGCTGTACAAGCCCAATTGTTTTTTGGCTTTCAATTGTAGGGATTGTACTCGCTTGAATGGATGTAATTAGTTGGGTGTGAATCGCCTGTTTGGGAGTTCCACCGAGCGATAGGATGAGTTCCGTTTCATCCTGATGTGTTTCTATTTCTGAAGTAAAGCGATTAAGAAATAAAATTGACAGCACCATTGAGTTTCCGATCACCATTCCACTGATTGGGATAACGTATTGTGGTGTCGGGGGCGTGATATTCAGGCCAAGTAAAATACTCTGTGTCAGGACTTCAATAAACACAAAGGTTATTATTAACTTCCATGTGATTCCAGGTATAGACGCTCCCTTTTTCCTGGCATTTTGTGTGGCGGCTCCAATCATAAGCAATATCATCAGTAATATGTAGATGATGTTTTCGGTATTGAATACAAATTGAAGGACGTACCCAACGGCGAGTAATTGAATGATGGAGCGAACCACTGCAATGGCAGTATCCTTTTCCAAACCCAGATTTAGTGCTTTGGATAAGACGAGCGGAATAATTACGAAAAGAAGCGCAATGGATAAGGTAAGAAAACTCATTCCACTTCACCCCTAACAAATTTCTTCATTCTTTCATTATTTGGGTTTTTTAAAAAGTCACTTTCGCCAGTTTCTATCACTTCTCCGTTCATCATCGCCCAAGTATAGTCACCGATTGTCATTGCCTGCTGCAGATTGTGTGTTATCCAGAAAATCGTCGTATCGTACGTATGATTAATTTTAGTAATTAATTCTTCAATATCCTGTCTTGATACACTATCCAGTGAGGATGTGATTTCATCAAGCAATAAAATCTTTGGCTTGTTTACAAGTGTGCGGCCAATTGATACTTTTTGACGTTGTCCGCCTGATAAATCTTTGATATTACGCTGTAACGAATCCTTATTCATTCCAACGAGATGCAGCAATTCCTTTGCACGTTCTTCAGATAATTTTTCTCCTTGCAGCTCTAAGGGAAGGGAAAGGTTTTTCATCACGCTTCCACTAATCATTGCAGCGTTTTGCAGAGCGATCCCAACGTTTCGACGCAATTTCACCGGAGCATAGCTATTGATAGGTTTGTCATCTATGTAAATATCGCCAGAATCTGGTGATCGCAATCCATTGCATAGTTTGAATAATGTGGTTTTCCCAGACCCAGAAGGACCTACTAGTGTAGTTATTTTACCCTTAGGTATCGATCCTGTAATGTTTTTTAGAATATGTATACCGTCAACTGAGTAATTTACATGCTTAAATAGCAAGGCTTTGTCGTAGTCATTATTCATGTGTAATTCACTTCCTTTGATGAACGAGCACTACAATTATTATAACCTAATTGGTGCAGTATACTACAACGATATGACACTATTACCTAACGTTTTTCTTTAGGGGAAAGCAGGAACTAGCATATAATTACTTTAAAATTCTAGTGTTTATCTGAAGTATAGTGAGTCTATGTAGTTTTCTATCATAACTATATTTAACTTAGCCTCTGTTTTATCTTTTTCTTCCAAAGTTACCTTTAACTCTGTTTGCTTAAATTGTGAACAAATTGCTCTGCAGTACACTATAAAATCAGCCGTTACCAAAACTCATGGTAACGGCTGATTCTTTATTTAGTTTGATCATATTGATTTACTTCGAATAAATCAATTAATTCTATTTTAGGGTGTTTATCTGTGAACCAACGCAGTGCGAACTCATTTCTAAATAGAACAATAGGATTTTCTTCCCGATCCCTAACGAGAATATTCCGTTCATCAAAAAGTGATTCGTCAACTTGTTCTACTTTTAGCCACCGGGGGATTCGCTCACCTATTGACTCTAACTCGACTTCCACATTGTATTCATTTTGCATTCTGTATTTGAAGACATCATATTGTAGTTCACCTACTGCCCCTAAGATATATGATTCGGTACGATGTCTTTTAAATAATTGTATTGCACCTTCCTGTACTAGCTGTTCGAGACCTTTTTTAAATTGTTTTGCCTTCATTACATTTTTGGCTGTTACCTTTTTGAACAGTTCAGGTGGAAACTGGGGCAGCTCATCATATTCAAAGTGTTCTTTTCCTTCAATTAATGTGTCACCAATTCGATAGGCATTCGGATCATATATCCCAATGATGTCGCCGGCATATGCTTCTTCAATTGTCCCTCTCGAGGATGCAACAAATTGCTGTGACTGCGCCAGTTTAATCGGCTTATTAGTTCTTGCCAGATTAACACTCATTCCACGTTCAAATTTCCCGGAGCATACTCGCAAAAATGCTATCCTGTCACGGTGAGCAGGGTTCATATTTGCTTGTATTTTAAAGACAAAACCTGAAAAGTCCGGGTTATCAGGTTGGATGACTCCCTTTGTAGACTTTCTCGGCTTGGGTGAAGGTGCCATCGATACGAATGTATCAAAAAAAGTTTCTACACCAAATGGTGCTAGGGCACTACCAAAAAATACAGGAGTTTGTTTTCCTGATAAAACAGTGTCTAACGAAAAGTCATCTCCCGCTTCATCTAATAATTCAAGCTCATCTTCTGTTGCTTTAAAAGTGGAATCAGACACTAGATCCTGATGTTCAGGTTTATCCAACTCCTCATATGGGATATAGACTTCTTCCTCGTTACCGTTATATTGAACAAATTGCTTTTTATGGCGATCAAAAACACCTAGAAATCGTTTTCCCATTCCTACTGGCCAGTTCATCGGGTAGGTCTCAATATCCAATACTTCCTCAATTTCTTCCAATAAATCAAATGGTTCTCTTCCTTCACGATCTAACTTATTGATAAAGGTGAAAATTGGAATGCCACGCATTCGGCAAACTTTAAATAGTTTTTTTGTTTGTGCTTCAATACCTTTCGTTGCATCAATAATCATCACGACACTGTCTACCGCCGTTAGCGTTCGGTACGTATCCTCACTGAAATCTTCGTGTCCAGGTGTATCTAAAATATTTACCTGATATCCATCGTACGGAAAATTCATTACACTTGATGTTACCGAGATACCACGTTGTTTTTCTATTTCCATCCAGTCTGATGTTGCAAATTTACCGGATTTTTTAGCTTTAACGGTCCCAGCTGAGCGAATTAAATTTCCGAACAAAAGTAACCTCTCTGTTAAAGTTGTTTTTCCAGCATCAGGGTGAGATATAATCGCAAACGTTTTCCGTTTATTAACTTCATTGTATAGACTCATAACAAAATCCCTTCCATTCTAAATTGTTCAATTGTCGTTACTATAGCTATAATAGGGATTTTTAATTTACATCGGAATAATTCTCCTTTTAATTTCACTCATTTACTGATTGATTATACCATCAAAAGATAGCATGATTAGAGCCTTAAAGTCAATGAACACAAAGGTTAGTGTTTTTTTGGTTAGATTAGTAAAACGTGTCCTAATTGAGGTTATGAAGACGCTCTCTCTTTTCAATTTACGTTAAAAAGTCACACTCATCAGGTTTATAAATGGCTGAAACAATTTAATATGATAAAAAGAAGGAATTTTCGGATAGCAGATAGAAATGAGATGGTAGCAGAGATAGAAATAAAATAGAAACATATGATCTAAGCAATTCATATGGTTAGACTTATTACTAATTTGTAAGTTCGAGTAAAAAAATTAATAATAAAGGAGCTGGTTATTATGTTTTCTGCATTAACTCCACTTGATTGGAAACGGAGAGCGGTTAAATATTATTCCGATAAAACTGCGGTTATCGACGGGTCTAAACAGTTTACGTACAGAGAATTTGGGGAGCGTACTGACAAGCTTTCTGTGGCCTTGCATGAAACAGGCATACGAGAAGGGGATCATGTTGCAGTAATGTTGCCCAACACGCACTATATGCTTGAGAGTTTTTATGGTATTTGTCAGCTTGGCGCTGCAATGGTTCCTTTGAATTATCGTTTAACAGCCGAGGACTTGGAGTATATTATCAATCACAGTGATGCGAAAATGTTAATTGTTGATGAGGAGTTTTGTGGTCCAATTGAGGAAATTCAGGATAATCTTTCGTTGGAACAGATTGTCATTGTTTCGGTTCCAGGTCATGAGACTACTTTAAAAGGCGTGGAATATGAGGCATTTCTTCAACATGTTCCAGAGAATGCTGAATCTCCTTTTGTTGAAATTGATGAAAATCAGCTTCTAACGTTAAATTATACGAGTGGAACAACTTCGAAACCTAAAGGTGTGATGTTGACTCATCGCGGTAATTACATCAATGCAGCTAATTTCATGTACCATCTTGGTGTAAATCACGATGATGTTTATCTTCATACACTACCGATGTTTCATGCAAATGGCTGGGGTGGCGTGTGGGCCATTACGGCGGCTGGAGGTACCCATGTTTGTTTGAGGAAGGTCGATCCACCTCATATTCTTGAATTATTTGAAAGTGAAAAAATCACATTGTTATGTGGTGCCCCTACTGTTGTGAACATGCTGGTGAATGATCCAAAAGCAAAGGAAACTGATATAAAAACGCACCCACGTATGGCGACAGCTGGAGCACCTCCAGCTGCGGCTCTTATTAACAAAGCGCAAGACATATTAGGGTTAAATATGATCCATGTTTACGGTTTGACGGAAACTTCGCCTTTTATATTATATTGCGAATGGAAGAAAGAATTTGATTCAAAATCGGCTGATGAACAAGCGACAATTAAGGCGAGACAGGGGATTGAACTGGTTTTTAATGGGGAAACCAAGGTGGTCCATCCAGACGGTGAAGAAGTCAATTGGGATGGAAAAGAACTAGGAGAAATTATTACGCGTGGAAACGTCGTGATGGAAGGATATTATAAGGACGATGAAAAAACTGCTGCCGCAATAAAGGATGGGTGGTTTTATACAGGGGATCTGGCGGTTACCCATCCGGATGGGTTTATCGAAATTCGGGACCGTGCCAAGGATCTGATTATCTCTGGTGGTGAAAATATTTCTTCCACGGAGGTAGAAGGTGTGTTATATAAAAATCCGGCTGTTATGGAGACTGCTGTTATCTCAATACCTGATGAGAAATGGGGCGAGGTTCCGAAAGCTATTGTAGTGCTGTATCCAAATACGAATGTGACTGAAGAGGAAATTATTAATTATTGCAGGTCTAATATGGCTCATTTTAAAGCACCTAAAGCTGTAGAATTTGTGGAAGCATTGCCGAAAACAGCAACAGGAAAATTACAGAAATATCGCTTAAGGGAAATGTACTGGGAAGGGTCGAAGAAGGTGAACTAGTAAACGCTGAAGAAAAAGTGCAGAGTGCGTGTCATCTTATGGTATAAGATGTAATAGTTTTTTTTGAATAATGCCAGGCATTAACAAATGTCTGGCATTATTTGTTGTGTTTTAGATCTTTACATTGATTCATAAATGTAACAAACGGAAATCAAACGCATTTAAAATTTTTTATTATTAAGTTATTACCTAAAACATGGAAATTAACGGCTTTTTCAGACAAAAATCCGTAACCGTTTTCTTTATTGAATGACCGCATTTTTAATGATTAAATAAACATTCTTTTGTATAAAGATAAAATAACTTTAATTATTCAAACTGTGACTAATACTCTGAAAATGGCTATAGACAAGCAAATTCCGAGGTGATATATTATGAGGAATTAATTTTAGAGGAGGGGTTTTATGCTAAGTAATCCACTTATTGCTACAGTGCTTGTTTTTGGATTAATTGCACTGGGAGAGTGGCTATCCATCATATCAAGAGCACGAGTGCCAATGCTGCTCACTGCAATGGTAGGCTTTTTGGTTTTAACGTGGACAGGTGTTTTTCCTAAAGATATATTAGAAAAATCTACATTTGCTGCTTTAGGAGGAATCTTAATTGGTCCTGCTATCTTGCATATGGGTACACTAATTCCCTTCTCATTGCTTAAAAGTCAAATTAAAGCGGTAGTGATTGCTTTAGGTGGTCTTGTAGTGTCGGGGGTTTTGATATTAACAATCGTACCACTAATTTTCGATTATGAAACAGCGGTGGCTGGGGTTGGTCCAATTAGCGGGGGAGTTATCGCCTTGATTATCACTTCTGAAAAACTGACGGAACTAGGGATGACAAGCCTAATTGTAATACCAGCTCTTATCGTCGCTTTTCAGGGAGTTATGGGAATGCCTTTAGCTATGAATTTCATGAGGAAATATGCCATGAAAATCCAACGTGAATTGGATGACGGAACATTCATTCCGATGGCCAATGAAGCAATACAAAGTGAAAAAAAGAATTCCAGTAAATCCAGTTCGCTTAAATCCAGTTCTACATTGAAATTATTCTTTATATTTGTTGGTGCAGCAGTCGGTATTGCACTTGGAGAAATTACGCCGGTTCACTACAGTTTATGGTGTCTGGCAATTGGAATTACCGGTCTCAAGCTTGGCTTGTTTGAATCCAAAGCTCTTGAAAAATCGAATTCATTTACTGTTGTTATGATAGCTATTATTTTCGTCGTAATTGGGACAATGGCAGATGTAACACCAGGGGATGTATTAAGCAATTTACCTAGTATTCTACTAATCTTGTTGATAGGAACATTTGGTATCACTCTTGGCGGGTATATCACTGCCAAACTTGTAAAATGGAATCCCTATAAAGCAATGCCAGTTGCTTTAACAGCACTGTTTGGCTTTCCAGGCGATTATTTACTATGTGAAGAAGTAAGCAGAAGTGTTGCAAGAGATAAGAGAGAAGAGAAGGTTATCTTTGATGAGCTGTTAACACCAATGTTAATCGGCGGATTTACTACAGTTACAGTAGCATCTGTTGTTGTAGCAGGACTACTTGTTCAAACCTTATAAAGGGAGGAATAAAACATGACAAAAACGATTATAAGAAATGGTTTATTAATTGATGGGAATGGTGGCGAACCGAAAAAGGATAGTGTAGTTGTAGTTGATGGAAAAGAAATTGTATACGTTGGCGCTGAAGCCAGCTATTCTGCCACAGGTGATGAAACTGAAGTAGATGCTCAAGGAGGAACGATTCTTCCAGGAATAATTGATACACATGTGCATATGATGATGGAATTCTCACCAATCGCTGAACGATTGGAAACACCATTTTCGTTTATGTACTATAAAGCGGCGAAATATTTGGAGTCTACATTGGATGCAGGGGTTACTTCTGTACGGGATGCTCTTGGTACTGATCTTGGAGTGAAAAAAGCAGTAGAAGACGGACTTATTTCTGGTCCGAGATTACAATTGAGCATCAATGCATTGACCATTACTGGTGGTCATGGTGATGGTTATACTGTTTCTGGAAGTGTCCAAGATTTGCTGCCTTCCGATTATCCAGGAATGCCTAACGGTAAATGTGATGGGGTTGAGGAAGTGCGAAAAAAAACACGAGAGATGTTGCGCGCAGGTGCAGAAGTCATCAAAGTTCATGCAACTGGTGGCGTGTTGAGTGCAACAGACCATCCAGAGTTCACTCAATTCTCACAGGAGGAGTTAGAAACTATTGTTGAGGAAGGACGTTTCCGTAAAGGTGTTAAAGTAATGGCTCATGCGCAAGGTGCTGAAGGGATTAAGAATGCTGTAAGAGCAGGTATACATTCCATTGAACATGGTATCTTTTTGGACGATGAGGCAATTGAGTTAATGCTTGAAAACGGAACGTATTTGGTCCCTACCTTACTTGCACCAGTTGCTGTGCTGGAAACGGCGGATGAAAAGGGTATGCCTGACAGTGCTGTTCAAAAATCCAAAGAAGTTATAGAACAGCATAAAGCAAGCTTTACCAAAGCCTACAATGCTGGTGTGAAAATTGCCATGGGTACTGATGCAGGAGTCATGAAACATGGTACAAATTTACGTGAGTTAGGTTTAATGGCAGATGGTGGCATGACGCCAATGGAAACAATTGTTGCGTCAACCAAAACAGCTGCAGAATGTCTGGGCTGGGAAGATAAAGTTGGTACATTGGAAGCAGGAAAACTTGCTGACATAATAGTCGTCAAAGGAAATCCGTTAGAGGATATCAATTCACTTGCTGATAATGATACAGTGCAGGTCGTCTTGAAAGATGGTAAAGTAGAGAAAAATATACAGGATTAAATGATGATTTTTGCAAAATATTGAGCATGGATACTAATCCATGCTTATTTTTGCAGGTAAGAAAGTTTACCCATATAAGTAGTAAAACTTAATAAGGAGCTGAAACAATGGATAGGAATTTATCATTAAAAGAAAAACTACTGGAACAATATAGCAATCAACATAATGATGACGGCATTCTAGGAGAACGGTTAGCCAACAGATTAGATGAACTGTCACAAATTGGTCTAACAGATGATAATGGTTCGAATCGGCCTGGTTTTTCAAAAGAAGAGAAACAGGCAAAAGTATTAGTTTCAGGCTGGATGCAGGAAGCAGGTCTGGATGTACAAGAAGATGGGGCAGGGAATATATTCGGACGACTTGATGGGAGTGATAACGAACTCCCTGCAATTCTATGTGGTTCACATCTTGATAGCGTACCGAATGGCGGTCATTTTGATGGACCGCTTGGAGTATTATCAGCATTGGAAGTGGTGGAAGCTTGGAATAATACTGGTTTTAAGCCAGAAAAACCATTTGAAGTTGTCATTTTTTCGGATGAAGAAGGATCACGTTTTAATGGTGGGCTAAATGGCAGTGAAGCATTAATCGGAAATAGTGATTTTGAGAAAAAAGTAAAGCTTGTTGATAAAGATGGATTATGCTTTGAAGAAGTGCTTAACAATGTTGGATTAACTATTGAAGGATACTCTAGAGCTAATCGTAATTTAGATGAGATTGAAATGTTCGTTGAAGTGCATATTGAGCAAGGCAAGAGGCTTGAAAATAGAGGGTTACCTTGTGGAATTGTTACCGGTATTGCAGGCCCGTGTTGGCTGGAATTAACGTTTACAGGAGAGGCAGGACATGCAGGGAATACACCTATGAACGACAGAAAAGATGCATTGGTAGCAGCAAGTGAGTTTATAGTTGAAGTCAATAAACTGCCTGGCAAATTAAGTGATTCAGCAGTTGCAACGGTTGGAAAGCAATTAGTTGAACCAAATGGTGTGAATGTTATTCCTGGAAAAGTAGTATTATATGTTGATATCCGAGATATTTTTCTAGAAACAAGAGATCAATTAGTAGATGAAGTATTATCTTTATCAAAAGAGATATCCCAAAAATATCAAATTACTGTCGAGCATGAAGAGAAGCTGCGTGTGGAACCAGTTCCAATCGAAGATCAAACACAGGACATGCTTGAACAATCGTTCCTTGAAAAAGGAATAGAGCCATATAAATTACCAAGTGGAGCAGGACATGACGCAATGATTATTGGAGATAAACTGCCCGTTGCTATGCTGTTTGTACAAAGTAAAGATGGTATAAGCCACAACCCAGCAGAGTGGTCTGATTTAAACGATTGCGTACAAACCATCCATGTATTGAAAAATTTCATAGAAAAATTGAACCTCTAGCGTTTCCAATAGAATATAAACCGGGGATAATTTTTTCACCAATCAAAAAACATTGAATACTTAAGTAAGAGGTAGTTTATAGCCTAGCTAATTACTAAAAGGAAGTAAGTATAATGGTTTATCATGTGAAGGAGTTACAATATCCTTTAAAACCTGAAAGTCCGGATCCTGTTTATGTCAGATGATCTGCCGGGACCAAGTATGTAGTTTTATATCATTAAATTATTAACAACAAAAAGCTTGTAGTTGTCTCTAACTGGGATAATCTACAAGCTTTATTTTACAGGTCCCTTAAATTAAAATACCCCCTATGTTAATTTTCATCCGCTTGCTTTCTAGAATCATTTCATTAAAAATGAAAGAATTAGTTTAAAATAAGGTTTTTTGATTACAATATGTAAAAGACTAGCATTGTTGATCTAACTGAAAAGGAGCTTCGATATGGAAAAAATTCATCTAATCATTGAGAGACAAGAAGATCCAGATTCAAAGCCATATGATGAAGAATTTATGGTGCCATACAGCCCTAATATGAATATAATTTCAGCCTTGATGTATATTCGGCAAAACCCGGTTAATAAAGATGGAGAAAATATAATGCCAGTACAGTGGGAGATGAGCTGTCTGGAAGAAGTTTGCGGTATTTGCTCAATGCTCATAAATGGTGTACCTCGGCAGGCGTGTTCCACGTTAGTTGATAAAATAGAACATCCAATACGGTTAAAACCGATGAGAACATTCCCGGTTGTAAGAGATCTGATCATCGATCGAGAAGGTATGTTTGATTCGCTTAAGAAAGTCAAGGCATGGATCCCTATTGATGGTACATATGATTTAGGGCCCGGTCCTAGAATGAATGAGAATAAACGAGTAATGGCATATGAGCTGTCGAAGTGTTTTACGTGTGGTGTTTGTTTGGAGGCGTGTCCTAATGTGAATGATAAAAATGAATTCTTAGGTCCATTTGTTTTTCCTCAAGTCAGGCTCAAAAATGCCCATCCTACCGGTGGAATGAATAAAGGTGAGAGGGTTCAAAGTTTCATGGATGATGGTGGACTTCAAAGATGTGGAAATTCCCAGAATTGTGTCCAGGTATGCCCAAAAGGAATTCCGATAACTACTTCCATAGGAGCGGTTAACAGAGAAGCTACTGTTCAATCGTTCAAAAGCTTCTTCGGTGCAGACTGAATGGAATTTTAAAAGAGGATGAACAGTGGAAAACCTGTATCAAGAGTGATACAGGTTTTTTAATACATTTAATTTAGTTTCGATTGTTATGGTTGTTTCTATTATTTCTGTTGTTATTATCATTGTTGTTGTTATTATTGTCTAATTCATCAACAAATTCGTTTTCATTAGCGAATTCAACATTGTCTGCGTCCTGGTTGCGGTTATTACGATTTCTCTCGTTATTATTGTCCATTCCACCTATATTAATCCTAGTTTATTATATTGGTTCAGAATAACAAGCCTGAACTGAATATAAAGTTTTTTGCTGAAATCGTTATATTTTATATGAATTAACAAACACTAGTAAATACAAATTAAGAAAGGATGTATTGTTCTATGGATCATATAAAAGTGTTAGGAATTAAATTTATTGCTATATTTGTTACGGTGTTTTCGCTATTTGGGATTTTTTATGATGCTACCCTAGGTAATCTATTTTTGATAAGCTTACTAGTTACAGGGATATCATATTTGATTGGAGATTTATTTATACTTCGGAAATTTGGCAATGTCACTGCATCGATAGCGGATTTTCCATTAGCATTCCTGTCATTATGGGTGCTAGGAAGTTTATTTTTATCAGAAGGTATTCCTATCGTTACTATTTCTGTAATGGCAGCTTTTTTTATTACCTGTTGCGAGCCTTTTATTCATGGGTATATAGTAAATCGATTTGCTGACGGGGATGAGCGAGAAGATTCACGTACCTTAAATCAATTACAAACCGAATTCTCAGATGAAACGAATGAACATACGGTTGCCAATAAAGAAGATACTGATAAATAGTCCTTCCAAAACTAATCCCCTGCTTTTAAGGCAGGGGATTTATTATGCTGATGTGGTTGATAAATTATAGATGCAAATGAAAGGAGAATGTGGGAGCAATACAACGTAAGGCCGAATAACTATAATTCAATGTATTATTTATTCCTCAGGACCTGAATGTTCAGGCCTATTTACATATAATCGTCTTTTTTATCAATAAATAGGGTGCCATCCTGCTGAACCTCTGCATAAAAGACTTGCGAAAGGTAATCCACGTTAGCGTTATTAATCTGGCTTTCTACCCATTCCCTGTCAAGGTTTAATTTGGCCAAATTTTTGTTATTTAGTACACCGTCAGATATTACTTCTGTTGCTATTGGGTATGTATTCGGCGTTGTGCTCAATACATTCATATCGCCTTTTGTTACTGGTTGATTAATTTCTTTTTTCATGACAGATAGTTTTCCGCTTGTTTCAAAAATAGCATAAGAAACATCAGCCATAGAGAATACATTTTTTTGTCTTAACAATGCGTTAAGTGATCCAATATCGAGCCTTGTTTTTCGAAGTGAATTTTCCATTATTTTACCATCTTTAATAACTATTACAGGATTTCCGGTGGTTACTTTTCGAGCGCCTTTCGATTTAATATCAATAAATCCCATTACAAGGGTAAATAAAGCCCATCCAACTAGTGCCAATATGCCGTTCCGTATACTTAGATTCTGACTTGTAGCAAGACTTCCAGCAATGGTACCAATTGCAATTGCAGATACAAAATTAAAAAATGTCATTTGACTGATTTCTTTTCTGCCCATAATCCTTGCTAAGATAAAAAGTACTAAAAACGCTAATATGATTCGTACTAGTAATTCGGGTATGTTCATATGGTTTGCCTGCTCTCATTTCAAATATTATTTACTTCTGGCAAGTGGTAATTGATCCAAGTAACCAAACTCAATCATTAAATTAAGTGTGTCTTCGCCATATAATGATATTTCTGCTAATAGACGTGAAAATTCAACACCAATATCTTTTCTCATGATTGTTCCTAATGCTGTACCATACCGGGAGATGGTTGACGATACAAATACCGAAATTTTATACAGCATTAAACGCTCAGAAAAAGGAGAGACAGTACTATCAGTGATTTCACTTTCCCATGTAGGGAGGTTTGGCAGTTCGTCTGCAGTCAATAATGACTGAAAAATGTCCATATGTTTCTCTGTAATTTCCTGACCTCGTATTAAATGTTCCCGCAGTTTTGTGGATGAACAAATTTGAATAAAACTTCTAAAAAATTCATGCATCAGTTCCATATTGATGAAGTTAGACTTAATTTGTGTTATTTCTACAGCATTCAACGGCCGTCGACCAGTAAGCCAATTACCTGCAAAGGATTGTTTTTGTACTTTTTCGATATTACCTGGGACAGGGAGGTGGATTTTTGGTTCGAATAACCCTTTTTTCTCCATTAACGCGACGAGCTGATTAATTAAGTTTACTAATTTAGTTACAACAGATAGATAGTAATCTCGTACATCAGAGCGTTTTGCTTCTGACAATGCAATTGTATAAACTGGACCAGCATCTTCTGATAAAATATATTTCACAAACAGTATAATATTGTCATTATATAGTGCTGGTGCTTTAAAGTTAAGATCCTCACTTGAAAAGCCTTGAGGCAGGGGATGACCGGACTGATCTAATAAATTCTTCGCTCCGCTTACTTGAAAGGAAGCAAGGTCAAGAGCTTTTTCAAGCCACTCGACTACTTCTGGGTCCTTTGCAGTTCCTATAAAGTAACTTGTCACCCCTACAGCCATTGAATTGCTTAGATAGGAGTTCCAGAGATTGGTGATTTCCCCGGGTGTTAAGGCATTTGTATTTTCCAAAGATATACCCTCCCATAACGTTGTTGCGGTTAATTTTCCCATCCACAAGTAAATTATTCGAAATTGCTAGTTCGCTATGCTTTTAAGAAACTTTCTGTTAAGAAACAAAAGAATTAAAAGGAAAGGATATATAACGGCAGAATACCATAGCTTCCACTCATTGTGATAAAAGATATCTGCATGAATTAGTGCAACTTCATAACATAAAGCAAATGTTGTGATTATCAGGATATAAATTATTTTTGAGTGAAGACCACGGATAAAGGAAAATAAGTTTACAACTAGGATATTTACTGCTGGATAAATACCAAAGGTGAAAATCAGAGTTCTAAATTCCACCCCTTTATCAAAATAGCCATACAAATTATATTTAAGGTCAAGGAATGCATCTATGAGAAGATGAAGAACAATAGTAGTTAAAATTGTGCCATAAATCTCTATCCATGAAATGTTTTTTGGTACAAATATCGCTCCAAGGCTAAATACAGCGACTGACATAAGTAAAAACACCATTTTCTTCACTTCCTTTGTTTTCTTCCATTATATGCTTTGATAATTGTTATCCAGTATAGCAACACCTAAAGCTAAGTGCTCCCAAAGAATCTTTTCAATTACTTCAACTTGTTTTTTATTACAATGAATGATGAGAATAAGTTCAGTCGATTTGTTTTTCATTTTTATTTGCTTCTTTTGCTTCAATTTTTGGATTAAAAGTTTTATCAAGAAGCCTAAGATAAACCCGCCAATTGCTCCTGAAATTCCCCATATAATTGGTCCCAATTTCAATTGGAATCCAATACTTGCCCCAATTACGGCAAAAGCAGTTGCGAGGGCACTTGCCATATCGAATAAGCTTACGCCGTCAGATCTATGAAGTGTATCAAACAATTTCAATTGTTCCTTCCTGTTGTCGAGGGGAACTGCCAAAATATTTTCCTTAGGGATATTCTCTTTTTCCAGATAAGAAAGTGCTAATTCCAAATAGACTGAATGATCAAAAGTGGCCATTATGTACATCTTATCACTTGCTCCTTTTAATAAGGTTTAAGGGTAAATTAAATTGTTTATTTTGATATTTATTTTTTAGGAAAGTTCTTTGTTCACTATCAAATAATTTATTATTCTCCACAGTATTTACATAGGCATCATAGATAGAGAAAAAATAAACAGAGGGGAGAAACATTAACCATTGCGGATTCAGTATAGCCTTGGCATAATAAAAATCTCCTGAGACCAATAGATGTACACTTTCAAGAACATGTGAAAAATAAACAATAATGATTGTCCATGATACAAGGAAAAATGCTACAACAATTCTGTGGATGTATATCTGACCAGCTCCGGGCATGAAAAAAGACCACATTACAGCCACCCAGGGTTTTCGCTTATCCAAATAATTAATCTCTAATGATGTGATTTGAAAATTTATAAAGTTCGCATTTTCGTGATCAGCAAGTATATAAACTTTGTTTAAATCGACCGATGTCCGGTAACTGTCCCAAATGCCATAAATATAGACAGGTATATATAAAAGTATCCATCTGGGTTCAAGAACCTCCTTTGCCATATCAAATTGTCCTCCAAAGGTATATACCATAGACACATTTAATTTTGAATTAACATTAATAACAATTTCCCATATAAACAAGAGAAATCCTCTTAGGTATTTGGATAGCAGAAGATGACCAAATCCGGGGAAGGCAGCTGACCACCAAGCAATTATATATGGGTTCCTTAAATGGATTTGAGTAGTGCCTAAAGGGCTTACATATGCTTTGTATCGCCTGGCTCTATCTGTATTTTGGTTATTCTGCAAAAAAATCCCCTCATTTCCACCACATTAATCATTATTGTTTACAACTTGTCTGGTTTATATTTATTTTTTAGCTTGAATAGAATTAACGTCTTGAGTAAAACTATCTTAGTGAATCAAATTAAAAGGAGTGTATTATTAATGGGTATTTTGTCAGGTAATCCAAAGAAACAACCACTTCACTATGGAGAGGTATTTAGTATGTGGTCATATTTGGTAGTAGCAAAAGGGAACTACGCTGCTTTTCAAACTTATATTAATCACACGGGTGACAAGGATTTAAGACAATTGTTAGAAGAATTAATTCAAGGTATAAAAAAAGAATCTGAAGATATTGAGGAAATTTTAAAAATGAATGGCATCACAATTCCTCCTTCACCTCCAGAACGCTCTTTAGCTGACCTTGAAAGCATTCCTTCTGGTGCAAAGTTTAATGATCAGGAAATAAGTGCAATGGCATCGGCGAGTCTTGCTTCTGGCCTTGTAGCCTGCAGTTCAATTATGGGCCAGTGTACTCGTGAAGATGTTGCAATGTTATTTGGCCAGTATCACATGAACAAAAGTCAGGCAAGTGCAAAGGCGCTCCGGTTAAATAAAGAAAAAGGCTGGTTAATGACACCGCCGCTTCATACTGACATACCTAGTCAGACCTAATTCGCAATAAAAATAAGGCGATGGAGGTGTGAATTTGCCAAAGAAACGTAAGAAAGTAAATCCAGAAGATAGCCGTAAAGTCGCAAAAAAGAATTATGAGACTTCTGATTATCAAGGTCATACACAGATTGAAAAAGGTTTGGCCGAAACACATGAACAAGCTTCAGATGATTATTTTGAAGGAACAATTGACCAAAAACATGAATAGAGATTTATCAAAAGTACAGGAGGATTTGTATGCAATTGGCGTCTCATGAGTTACATGATCTAAGTGAACTGATTGCGGGTTGCTATAACACCGTAAACACCATGTCAAGTTTCATAAATCAGGCACAGGATCCTGAGTTGAAGGAATTACTGCAACGGCATTTTCCGCTCCATGTTGCGGACTACAATTTAAAAGTCGAATTTGTACAAAGCCAAACGACTCCAGATATTTCAAAATTCGTACCAGATACATTAAAGCCGGAGTTAGAGTCATATACACAGGCACCTGTTAGTCAGTTTCCCCCTGCAACACCAAGAACGAATGTACAGCAGCATAACGACCGTGAAATTGCTACATCCTATCTACTCGGTCAAAAAAGCTCAGCTAAAAATTATGCTATCTCTGCTGTTGAATGTTCAAATCCGGATTTACGCACGTTTCTTGAGAATGCGTTTCTAAATAGTAATCGTCATGCTTATGAAGTATGGCAATATATGACTAAAAAGGGTTACTATCCATTAATGGCTGCACCACAAAATGCAATTCAAACGATAGCAAATATTTATCAGCCAGTACAACAGTAAGAAGTTTGCAGTCACTTTTCATTTAGTTGAAAAGTGACTTTTTTATTGTTTAGGAAATTATAAAATTTAAGTGCTGTGGATAATTGGACATCAGAATCAGCGACGTCCAGCTCCGACGTATAGGACGTACTAGTGCCGGTGACGCCACAGGACGTGGCGTTCTCACCGGCCAGCACCTTGCGCCTAGTGGACTTCCCTCCCCGTGTCTACGATAAGAATAAAGGATGTTCGACTAAAACCACCACATCCTGTGGCAACGTCGAACTACCCCACGTCCTGTGGGGCAGCTTACGCTCTTCGTGTATCCTTTATCTCACACGGGAAAAGGAAGATTGACTAACACCGCCGCTTTGCGCGGCAACGTCGACCCACCCGCAGCGCTGAGCGCAGTCCATACGGCGCTGAACAGGCGCTTGCGCTTTTGTTCTATGATTCACATACATAATTCTGAAATTAACTTCCTTTAAGATGCCACTTTTTTAGCTCGGTAGACGATAGTGGTAGTGAACCTCTCTTATTATTACTATCGATTCTCAATTGGTTTAGGTGGCATGGATAAAGTAAAATGTTGTTTGAAAATATGCTCTTAAAAATGCTCGCTGTGATTAAGTGAAGATTTTTTGCTGCTTTCTCTTGTATTAATGATGGTTGAGTGCAGCAATTCGTTCTGGCAGAATAACTCACTTTCACCACTCCGGGCACAAATGCGACATTTGCTCAATGCCACTCATAAGAGCAATGAGAACCTGAATTCAGTTCAACTAGAGAGAAAAGGTCACTCATCAATGTCATGAGACCTGGTCAGGTTTGTTTCCAGATTATGTCGTACTGTTTATATTTTTTATAAAGAATAGTCATTTAGATTCAAGAACTTACTGCTTATTGTCTTGTTGCTCTACTACTATGGTGTTAATATTAAGAAAGGTTATTACTAATTTTCGAATGCTGTTATCGTCAGTGTTAAACATATTAGTTCTTAGCTTTTTATCGGATTAAATAGATACATAGATAGGGTGATCACAATGAGAAAACCTATACCAAATACGGTCATGCACAGCTATCCTGGCATGGTTGCATTAGTTACGGTAACCTATAATGGAAAAAGTAATATAATGGCTGCTGGGTGGCATTCCTACATTTCGTTTGACCCACCGATGTATGGTGTGGCAATTGGGAGAGAACGTTATACATTTGACCTGGTTAAGGATGCTGGAGGATTTGCAATTAATTTCGTTCCATATAAAAAAGCCGCATTTATTCAAGAAACAGGAGTATTTACTGGGGAGAATTTCGACAAATTTGACCATGGAAAAATATCATATGATAACGGATTGACTATCAATGCACCGATTCTTCATGATGCATATGTTGCCTATGAGTGTAAGACAGTTGATATTAATACGTATGGTGATCATGATTGGTTTGTCGGCGATATTACTCAATGCTATCGTGATGATGCTTTATTTTTGGAGAATGGACTCCCAGATTTCAGTAAACTTGAAATTCCCCTTTATTTAGGGCGTTCGCAGTATGCGAGGCTAGATCATAAAAGTACTGTTAATACATATTCAATTAGATAATTAGAATTTCGAATTAGTAGTGGAAGTATAGATGGAAATATTCGGACGCGGGTGTTTGTACATAATTATAGGAATTGTAGTACTGTTCTTTTTAGCAATGCTTACACAGAGTCATATTAATATTCCAACATTCTTGGTAATTTCATTAGTGATACTAGCTTTTGGGGTAGCGAGCAGAAAGTCCAATTAAGATTAGAGTTCAATAGTTTATTAGGTCCTTCGTATGTTTTAACTTTATCTGAACAGCTATATGTTAAACTGAAACTACTTGTGCAAGTTGAGGTGAACACTGTGAAAAGTAAACCAGTATATGTTGAATTACCCATCGAAACAAAGATGGATAAATTATGGGATGCAACTCAAACTCCAGATCTCCATGAACAGTGGGATCTTCGTTTTTCGTCAATTACATATCTCCCTAAAAAAGAAAACCAGGCACAGAAATTTACATATAAGACAGCTATTGGACCTGGTCTATCAGTTGAAGGCTGGGGAAAAAGTGTTGGCAGTTTTCATGCGAAAGATGGGGCGAGAACATCTTCTTTACATTTTGGAACGGACCAGGCAATCTCCATTATTCGTGAAGGAAGAGGGTATTGGAAGTATATCCCTCAATCAGATTCTTCAATTACATTTATAACACAATATAATTATGAACCAGGTCTTGGCAGGGTTGGTAAATTGATTGATGACTTTATGTTTCGACCACTTATAGGGTGGGGGACTGCACTTAGTTTTGATGTATTGAAACGATGGCTGGAGCAAGGGGATGCACCTTCAGCACAGTATCTGAGGTTTTTTAGTTATTGGATTATTACGCTTCTATTTTCATTCATCTGGCTGTATCACGGGCTTGTTCCAAAAATAATTGGTATGCATCCAGCTGAGGTAGGTATGGTCCAAAGTGCAATACCTATTTCGTATATGCAAGCATCATGGGTTGTTCTGATTGCTGGAATTATCGAAGTATTATTCGGGATTGCCTGGCTGGTTTATTCGAAAAAAAGGCAATTGTATCGGTTGCAGATTATTATTTTTCCCTTGTTAACAGTGGGAGCAATTATCGCACAGCCAAGCAGTGCTTTGAATCCGTTTAATCCGTTAACATTTAATTTAGCATTACTTATTCTGTCCGTAGTGGGATTTATGTCCAGTAAAAATATTCCTACTGCAAAAAGTTGTAAACGAAAGAGATAGGGAGATAAAGATGTCCATTTATAAACATGTTATGGGGAAGGATTTTTATTTGCTTCATCCCATGCTGCAAAAAAGATATGAGATCCAAAAAGGAATATCCTTTACAGGGACAGGCATGATGAAACGTATAAAAGGTGGGCCGAAATGGCTATTTCCCTTATTTTGGACGGGTGCGAAGTTTAAGTTACTGTTTCCGGAGCATGGGGAGAATATTCCCTTTAAGATTATAAATACTCCAGAAAAAGGGAGAAACGGTGAGGAGCAGATTCATTGGGAACGGACATTTTATTTTGGATCGAAGAAAAGGTATTTTAATGCGCTGATGAGTTTAGACTCCGAACGGAATATAATAAAGGATTATCTTGGTGAACCACATCTGGTTTATTCAGACTTGTCATTTGCTGTAACCAAAGACAGAGCCTTAAAAATCTCATCAAAGCGGCAGCGCTTGGTACTTGGACGGCTGGAAATTCCATTGCCAACGTTGTTTCAGGGGTTAGCGACAGTTACGGAGAGGTATGTGGAGGAAAATGATGCATACTCGATACATGTAATAGTTAGAAATCCGTTAATTGGTATACTGTTTTCGTATGAGGGAGAGTTTACAGCCGATGACATTTCGTAATATTGGATTATGTAACATAATAATAGTACTCGTGATTGCTATAATTGGTTCACATCCGTGGCATTTTATGATGTTGACGGCAGCTCAATTAGTCTACGTTCCGCTTACACTTCATTTGGTAATGAAAAGTGATAATGGATATATTCCAAGATATCTTTCTTATCTAGCAATACCTGCATTTACTGCTGTTATTTTTTTGCAAATTACAACTGATACTGCATGGGATACGACATTTGCGGTAATTTATTTTCTTTTCACGTTGTTCATTGCTGGGTACGGATTCAGTCGCTTTTTACATAGAGGTTCTATTCATTTGGAGGAATTTTTAATTGATATTGGTCTTATTTATATAGCAATCGGCGGGGCCTGGTTTGTTGCATATGAGGCCAATATGAATACAGGATTCTCCCCGATGATGACATGGCTGACAGGTATTCATTTTCATTATTCAGCCTTTCTGTTGCCTATCTTTACGGGACTGCTTGGCAGGTTATACAAATCAGCACTATATAAATTGGTAGGCGTAGTTGTTATTGTTTCACCAATTATTGTGGCGTTAGGAATCACTTTTTCAACAGTATTAGAACTGATATCGGTAGTAATTTATATCATTGGTATTTATGGTTTAATCTACATATCTTTTAAAGCGTCTATTAATTGGCTGAATCGAGTGTCTTTTGCTGCGTTGGGTGTGGCAATCATTTTTTCATTAGTATACGCATTTGGTAATGTTACCGGACTGTATACCGTAACAATTAATTTTATGCTTTTATTTCATGGGATAACAAACTCTGTGTTGTTTGCAGCAGCAGGGATTATAGGCTGGTATATTAAGCTTCCTTTTACAAGGCTTAAAAAGCCGAACTTTCCGGTAAGTCAAATTAGAGGGAAGGGTATCATTGGTGAAAGGATTTTAGCAGGTAGAACAGATCATAAGACCTATAATGGATTAGTAGATGATATGAGTGTGTATGAAGGTGATATAAATACGGATACATTAGCTCCAGGGATCATAGATTTTTATGAAAACACAAATAAATACCGGTTAATTGCTGAAGTGAAATGGCGCGCATGGTTTAAGCCTTTTGCGGCAGTGTATCGTTTGATTAGCAGATATGTTGGACAAATTAACCTACCATTTTCCAGTAAAAAGGTCGAGATGAGTGGAAATATTATCTCGGTTAACGATGATGCTGATGGACGTAATGAAGTAAGGGCATGGGTTCGAAAAATAAATAAGGAAACCACTTTTGTAGCATTGTACTCTTTACATAAGGAACAAGGTCGGTCCTACATGAACATAGCCTTGCCACTGCCTTTTGCTTCAATGGTTGGCGTACTTGAACTTAACCAGCATGAAGAAGCACTTCAACTTTCAAGTGCAAATAAAGTTAATAATACAGGGATTTATTTATCCTTTGGCAAGTATTTATTTCGATTACCTATTGAAGAAAAATTCTATGTTGAAGAGACTGAGAAGGGAAATCTTAAGGCACAGCACAATATGTGGTTTTTTTCTCTGCCTTTTTTAAAAATTAATTATAATATTCATTATCAGGATCTTTTAAGCACCAATAAGTGTAATTAAGACATTTATTGGTGCATGCCAGTCTTCTAACAATTTGATCAGTTATACAAAAATACTTTCAGGTTTTTGTTTTCATCGATTGTCGCCAACAGTACATCGTTTAGTTTTACATTATGAATTGTTTTCAGTTCTTGAACCAGCCATTCTTTATCTTTCCCTGCCTTTTGCAGAATTTCATAATCGATTTTACGTTCTTTAACGAGTGTATGAGGATAATGGAACGGTTGTAAAGGGGATGTCAGGGTTGAATGTGTAAGCGGCTGGTATTGAGGATATAGAAAAATTGAAATAGATCCGCCATGTTCCCACAATGCGAGTGCTACCTTTTGGATGTCCTCTGTTTTTTCTTTTCGCAATTCGGATAAAAGCACGTCTATTGAGACCCTTGCCTTCTTCAGGTTTTTATATTTTATTTTCCCGTATTCAATCAAAGGAATTGGAGGAGGATTGAAGATTTTTCGTATTAGGTCCCACTTTAAACTCAAGAATACTCCAGATATATATAACCCTACCACAACACTCATTGTAATCATTGACCCCTTGAGTCCAAGTCCTTCATCTGATAGAGGGTGAGCAATAATGTTTCCAATTAATAATGCAACGACAAAATCGAGAAATCTCAATTGTGAAATTGATCGCTGCCCCATAAATTTAGCTATGCCAATTAAAAATAAAAATCCAACAACAGCTCTTAACGCCCATTGAATTGCGGTAAGTGATTCCTGTCCACTGAAAAAATCCATTACACTCACACCTCCATAACGCATTACTAACATAATTAGGATGGCTGTTTTAAATCAGAATTATTTATAATTTTTTAGCAGCTAAGAAATCATATGGCCGTTAAATGAACTGACACCACCCATAATGAAAATAATGATTTGTAATAGAGCTAGAGAGGTTGGGGGGAAGTAATCAATCTATCACCTGGCTGTGAATGTGATGCGATGGAAGGGCAATGGGTATCGCCAGAAGAGCATTGTGAATCAACAGAGCGTGGTGCGGAATCGGCGGAAGGGCACGTGGAATCAAGAGAAGATCATGCGGAATCAACAGAAGGGCACGTGAAATCAACAGAAGAACACGTGGAATCGCCAGAAGAGCATCGTGAATCAACAGAAGAACATATGGAATCGCCAGAAGAGCATGCGGAATCAACAGAAGAACATACGGAATCGCCAGAAGAGCACATGGAATCAACAGAAGAACACGCCGAATCGCCAGAAGAGCACGTGGAATCAACAGAAGAACATCGCGAATCATGCAGTGATTTACGCATGGAATAAAGGTGCAACTAGACTTTCCCCATTAAGGCTTAACAATAAGCTTGGTTTTCTAAAATAAAGTATATAATTTTAGAGTCAAGTTAATCATTGGAAATAGGCTGTTCCCGGGTCAGTTTATCGTGAATTTCTTTAAATATAAGGAAGTAAAAAGGATTTTTTACATAAATACAGAAATTATTATTAGGGCTGAAATGAGGTGATAGGAATGACAGTAAAAAATTATAGCTTTGGTATGCTTTTTCTATTCTTATTAATCTTCATGATAGGGTCTGGTGCAACAGATAGAAATAATGAAGCAGCAAACACAATAGAGGAGCGTAATACGATGACGAAACAGATAGAGAGTTTTATAAAAAGTGAACCAAAATTGAATGGGGCTATCACTGGGATAAGTGTCCGTTCAGCATCGAATGGAGAAAAGTTGTATGAACATATGGGTGACGTCCGTTTGCGACCCGCATCAAATATGAAACTTTTAACAGCAGCTGCAGCACTCGCCGTGTTGGGGGAGAATCACACCTTTTCAACCGAGATTCTTACAACTGGATCGATTAAGAGTGGTACATTGACTGGGGATCTCTTTTTAAAGGGGAAAGGGGATCCAACATTACTTCCTTCTGATTTTGATAATTTTGCTAAAAAAATAAAGGAAAGTGGTGTCAACGTGATTAAGGGAGATATTGTGGCGGATGATACGTGGTATGATGAGGTTCGGTTGTCACCGGATCTTATTTGGAGTGACGAGCATTGGTATTATGGTGCACAAATTTCTGCTCTAACTGCTTCACCGGATACTGACTTTGATGCAGGTACAGTTATTGTTGAGGTGGGTCCACGCAGTAAAGGGAAAAAGCCGGATGTTACCGTTTCACCCAAGACAAACTATATAGAAGTGAAGAATACGGCTATAACTAGTGAACCAAGCGCGGAAGAGGACTTGACGCTTAAGCGTGTACATGGTGAGAATACCTTAACAATTGAGGGGACGATTCCAGCTGGGTCGGCTGTTATTAAAGAATGGATGACTGTTTGGGAACCAACTGGTTATGCGATGGATTTGTTTCAGCAATCACTTAAAGAAGAGGGGATATCCTGGACGGGCAAAGTTAAAATGAACGCAGCTCCGAGTGAAGCTGAAGTTCTTTATTCACATGAATCGATGCCACTATCTGAGGTGCTGGTACCGTTTATGAAGTTAAGTAATAATACGATTGCGGAAGTATTGGTAAAAGAAATGGGAAAGGTTGTACATGGTGAAGGCAGCTGGGAGAAAGGGCTGGAAGTAGTTGAAACGGAATTAACAAAAATGGGAATGAACACAGGTTCCCTTATGATCCGCGATGGTTCGGGGATATCACATGCAACCTTAATTCCCCCAAATGAGATCTCAAAATTACTCTATGCAGTACAGAGTCAAAGTTGGTATGATTCATATCTCCATTCACTGCCTATAGCTGGAAAAGCTGACAGGATGACTGGCGGAACATTGCGAAGCCGAATGGAGGACAAGAATATCCAGGCGAAAACCGGAACTATTTATGGTGTCAGTACGTTATCAGGGATGGTTGAAACCGAAAGCGGTGAAAAGCTCATTTTTTCAATCATGCTTAATAACTTGTTGGATGAGGAAGACGGTCCGGAAATTGAAGATAAAATTGTAGAATTAATCCAAAGTCAATAAATAATAAAGGGAGTCTCCAATTATCTTGAAGACTCCCTATTTACTTGGGTGATAATCCAAGTATTATTGTGGTTTGTTTTGCTGAGCTTGCTGCGCCTGATTTGCCTGTTGACGTGCCTGTTGCAGCTGTTGTTGTGCTTGCTGAGCTTGCGGGTCTTGCTGTCCGGCAGCACCAGCTTGGGATTGAGCATTTTGAAGCCCTTGTTCAGCTTGCTGTAATTGTTGCTGCGCCTGTTGCAGCTGTTGAGGATCAGCACTTGCAGAAGCTTGCTGTACCGCTTGCTGCGCTTGTTGAGCCTGTTGTACAGCTTGTTGTAACTGTTGCTGCTGTTGATTTTGTTGTGCCATAAATAAAAAACCTCCATTAATGTATATTGAGCTTTTTGTGCTCCGTAAGTATTGTTTAGCATGTTTAAGTAAATTATGTATTTTTTACTAAAGAAATTTTTGTAGGTCAAGATTATTCATTTACTTTGAACTCTTCCAGATGCATAAGAAAGCCAATTCCTTTTCATACTACCTTGTAGCACGTTTTAATGAGGATGTTTCGATGAAAAAGAAAGCGGCACAAAAGAAAAAGCAACGAGACTTTGAAAATTTGTTAGCTGATTTAAAACAAAAAGATGATTTTATTGATTATCAATTTGAGCATAATGATAATCTTATTTCTATTGGTTATTTAAAATCAGCAATTGATAAAAAAAAGTTAGAGAAATACATACTGCCACAAATACAGCAAAATGATTATGCTGATTTAACTGAAGTAATTAATGATATTCCTATCACCAAATCACAATTAATGGATGATCCTGATCAATTACACGAGAAGCTTATTCAAGGGTATGTATTCATCTCTATGGAAAATGTGAATCCTCAGTATCTACTTATACCTATACCGCTTGCTGATACACGTCAAATCGGTATTCCGGAAGTGGAATTCAGTGTTGTAGGGCCAAAAGAAGCTTTTGTAGAAAATATCGATACTAATTTAAATCTAGTGCGAAAGCGAATTGCTGTCCCTGAATTAGCTATAGAAAAGATGAAGGTTGGTACCGTAACAAAAACAAAGGTTGCAGTTGTATATATTGAAGGTATAGCAGATAAAGAAAATGTTAGAACTGTAGTTCAGCGTATAAAAGATGTTCAAATTGATCAGGTAATTGATAGTTCATATATCCAGCAATCGATCACCGATAACCAGAATTCACCATTTCCGCAACTACTGGACACTGAACGTCCTGACAGGATTGCTGCTGTATTAACTGAAGGGAAAGTAGTTATCTTTGTTGATGGTTCACCACATGTATTATTAGGCCCAACAACGCTGGTGGAGTTCTTCTCAGCCTTTGAGGATTATTTTTTAAATTGGACACTTGCATCCGCATTTCGTCTTATTCGTTTATTTGCGGTATTTTTCTCTATTTTAATTACTCCAATGTATGTTGCTGTACTTACTCACCATTTTGAATTAATACCTAAAACACTGCTTGGGACTTTAGTTAGCTCAAGAACACAAGTGCCATTCCCTCCTATTTTGGAGGCTATCATTCTTGAGTTGACGATTGAGCTATTACGTGAGGCTGGGGCACGTTTACCCAGCAAGATTGGTCAAACAATTGGTATTGTGGGGGGAATTGTGATCGGGACGGCTTCAGTGGAAGCAGGACTGACCAGTAATGTACTGCTGATTCTTGTTGCATTGGCAGCACTTGGCTCTTTCACAACGCCTGTCTATCAAATGGGTAACACAATCCGCCTTATCAGGTTCCCATTACTTATATTTGCACATGTATATGGATTACTGGGTATTGCTATCAGTATTGCATATATTATGGTTCATTTGCTAAAGCTAACATCGTTGGGAAGGCCGTTTTTGGAACCGATGTTTCCATTTCGAATGACGGATTTAAAAGATGCTTTTATTCGGTTACCTTTTGATAAACAGAACAAGCGTCCTTTTTCTGTTCGACCAGATAAAGTTTTGCGACCTACTAAACAAAACAAGGATAAGTAGAGGAGTATTTTATGATTAAGCTAAAAGATCAAGTGCCGGCACTTATGGTGTTCTTTTTAATTGTCTCCTCACAGGTTGGTGTTGGGGTTCTTGGTTTTCAAAGCGTTATCAATAAGTATGCCGGACATGATGCATGGATATCTGTAATTGTAGCAGGTCTTGCTTTCCATGTAACTATTTGGATTATGTTTAAGATTTTACATAATAATGAACCAGGAGAAATTGTTGCTATTCACAAATTTACTTATGGTAAATGGTTAGGAGCTTTTTTCTCCATAATTTTCTCTGTATACTTGTTATTACTGTCGATAACTGTATTGCGGACATATATTGAAATCATTCAGGTATGGGTTTTTCCCCAAATCCAGGTTTGGGCATTATTATTCCTTCTTATTCCGTTGTTTTATTACATTATATCAGGGGAGTTTAGGATTGTCGTAGGTGTGTGTTTTTTCGGTGTGCTCTATCCTTCCTTCTTAATCTTTACACTGCTTTATCCGCTCAAATATGCTCATATAACATATATTTTGCCTGTTTTTGACCACTCCTTTACTGAAATTATGCAGTCCTCATCATTAGCAGTCTTAAGTTTTCTGGGTGTTAGCAGTTTACTTGTCTTTTATCCATTTATACGTGAGTCCAGAAAATCTCAAAAATTTGCTCATATTGGAAATTTAGCTACCACACTTTTATATGTTTTTATCTGCGTTGTTACCTATATATATTACAATCAGAATGAACTTCAGAATACGATTTGGGCAACGTTAGGTATGTGGAAGATTATCGAGATGCCGTTTCTAGCTAGGTTCGAATACTTCGGCATTGCTACATTGTTTTTTAGTATCCTGCCTAATATCGTATTATTTTTATGGGCAAGCACGAGAACTCTACACAATGTTGCTGGAATATCACATAAAAAAATAGCAACTATTTTACTTGTTATAATGTATGTGGCTTGTGTTATCCCCGCTGGAAGAATAGTTATAGATCAGTTGAGTGATATTGTAAGTAAATTTGGGCTGCTTTTTTTGTTTGGTTATATTCCTGTATTATTTTTAATTAACTTTGTCCGCAGAAAGGTGACGAATAATGCGTCTTAGGTATCTTATTGCATTCACACTTATATTCACAAGCGTCGTTGCAAACTTTGGTATGCCTAAGAAGGTTATTGACCAAATTAGAATGATCACGGTAGCAGGGTATGACTATGTAGATGAAGAGACCATACAGGGAACTGTGGTTTCGCCAATGTTTTTACAACAAAATCAATTAAAGGATTTAGTGTTTACAGATACAGCATCGATGATATATGAGAACAGAGGGAAACTAAATGCACAGGCATCCGAAGAACTGTTTAATGGAAAATTAGAGGTAGCATTATTTAATGATGAATTGGCAAAGACAGGGCTGCGTAATAGTGTCGATTATCTGTTGAGAGACCCGTCAATCGGGTCCCGGCTATACATGGGAGTTGTGGAAGGATCTGCATATGAGTTGCTGAATAGTGTAAACAGTGATAAAGGTGCAGGAATTTACTTGTCAGATTTAATAGACCATAATGTACATTATGGTAATGTTCCCCAAACAAACTTAAAACAATTTTCCTCTAGTCTGAAAGCCTCTACCTATGATCCATTCCTGCCAATGTTAACCCTTGAAAAAGGAGTACCGAGTATTAAGGGTATAGCTTTTTTTGATGATGATAAATTTGTTGACAGCATACCAATAACAGATGCGAATATATTTAAAATGCTTTATCAGGATTTTAAAAACGGACAGCATAATTTGATCACTGATACGTATAAAGCATCGATTCAAAATATTAATGGAACGAGGGATTTTCATGTTTCAAATAAAAAAGGCAATATAAACGTTACGATAGATGTGAGGTTAACGGGGGTTGTCAGGGAATATACAAAAGAAAGTTTAACGAAGCGCATACCTTCTTTTGAAAAAGATTTGAAAGATGATTTTACAAAGAAAGCAAATAAATTAATCAAACAATTCCAGGAGTTAAACATTGATCCACTCGGAATTAAAGAACATGTTCGGAGCAGTATTCGAGGGTATAATCAAAAACAGTTTAAGGAGAAATACCAGACACTTCCAATTGAAGTGAAAATGAAATTTAAGGTTACAGAGTCTGGTACTAGACGGTAAATTAGCACATAAGTTACAGCAAATAGGATATCTTAAATCTTAGTAAATCTTAGTAAATTATATAAAGGTGGATTAACTATGCGAGCTGTAACATATCAAGGAAAGTATTCAGTAAGTGTCGAAAATGTTGATTTCCCGCGGATCCAGGATTCAGAAGATGTTATTATAAGAGTTACATCAACAGCAATTTGCGGATCGGATTTACATTTATATCAGGGGAATTTTCCACTGCCAATCGGTTATCAGATTGGTCATGAGCCAATGGGTATTGTGGAAGAGGTCGGTAATGATGTAACAAAGGTTAAAAAAGGTGACCGGGTTGTCATTCCGTTTACAGTAGCATGTGGGAGCTGCCCGTATTGTGAGAATCATCAGGAATCTCAATGTGATAATGCGAACCCCCATTATGATTCAGGTGGTTATTTTGGATATTCAGAGAAATTTGGTAATTATCCAGGTGGACAGGCGGAATACCTTCGTGTACCATTCGGCAACTATACACCATTCTTAATTCCAGAAGACTGTGAAATGGATGATGACTCGCTGTTATTTTTATCTGATGTTTTGCCAACTGCTTACTGGAGTGTGGAGAATGCTGGGGTTAAACAAGGGGATACAGTTGTGGTATTGGGTTGTGGTCCAATCGGATTAATGGCTCAAAAGTTTGCATGGCAAAAAGGGGCATCACGTGTAATTGCAGTTGATCATATCCCATTTCGCCTCCAGCATTCGAAGAAGATTAATCGAACGGAAACATATAATTTTGCTAAATATGATGATATGGGTGAAGAATTGAAAGAGGCAACACATGGTGGAGCGGACGTCGTAATTGATTGTGTCGGAATGGATGGCAAAAAGTCTCCACTTGAATTTGTTGAACAAAAACTTAAACTGCAGGGTGGCACACTTGGACCAATCCAAATAGCAACAAAAGCAGTGAAAAAATGCGGAATCGTTCAACTTACTGGTGTTTATGGCGGGCTGTATAATATGTTTCCACTGGGGCCGTTTTTCTCAAGGAACATTACGTTGAAGACAGGTCAAGCGCATGCCAGATCTTATATGGATAAACTTTATCATCAGGTTGTTCAAGGAGATATCAATCCTAAAGAGATCATAACGCACCATATGATACTTGATGATGCCTCAGATGGCTATAAAATGTTTAACAGGAAAGAAGATGATTGCATCAAGGTCGTACTGCGTCCGTGATGTGTGAGTTTTCCGGGATCAGTAATGTCGAAACTTGTCGAATGGCTGAAGTTCACAGAGTTTTCGCCGAAGTTGTCACACATTTGGCTGAAGTTCACAATTTCCCCGCTGAAGTTCACAATTTTGAGTGAAAAAATAAGAGTGATCGCGTATAGCGATCGCTCTCATTTTTTGTCAATCAACGTAATCCTAATCCATAAATTTAGAATTTGCATTTCTTACATGATAAACTCATAACAGTAAGGGAGGAATTAACCATGGCAAAATTATCAGGGAAAACTGCTATTGTAACAGGTGCTAGCAGCGGAATTGGTGCTGCGATTGCAGAACATCTTGCAAATGAAGGCGCTAATGTAGTATTAGCAGCACGACGCAAGGAAAAGCTGGATGAGCTTGTAGAATCAATTAATAATACGGAAGGCGGAAAAGCAATTGCTGTTGAAACCGATGTTGCAAAACAATCAGAAGTTGACACGCTTGCAGAAAAAGCAACAGAAACCTTTGGCGAAATAGATATTTATGTTAACAACGCAGGGCTGATGTTAATGTCAACTATTCAAAAAGGACATGTTAATGAATGGGATCAGATGATTGATGTTAATATAAAAGGAGTTCTTTACGGGGTTAACTCGGTTTTACCTAAAATGATAGAGCGTCAAACAGGGCATCTTGTCAATATTTCATCAGTTGCAGGACATGAAGTCTCTAAAGTGAATGCTGTGTACAGTGCGACAAAATTTGCTGTTCGTGCACTTTCAATGGGCTTGGAAAAAGAACTTGCAAGGACTGGTGTGCGTGTAACAAACATTTCGCCTGGAGCTGTAGATACTGATCTTGCTTCACATGGAACGGATGAAGATCTTAAAAAGAAAGCCTCCAATTCTGATCGAAAAAAGTTAGAACGAGATGATATCGCACGTGCCGTTGTATATGCCGTTACACAACCGGATTATGTGAATGTTAATGAAGTGACTGTAAGACCAGTGTAGTTAACATAAAGGGAAATGCTATAAATGTATCAGCATTTCCCTTTATTTTAGCTTTATTAACCTTTGGAGTTTCTATAGACAGCGAACTAAAGTGTATTGCCACATTGTGTCGCAATATATACCATCAACAACCTATATAAACCAGCAGTTTCACATTTCAGACTTCAGTTCTTCGGTGATCTCTTCAACCAGATCTGGCCGGCCGTGATATTGTGCAGGTGTGTTCTGAAGCAGTTCAATTTTCCATTGCCTTGGCTGCTTAACTGCCACAATTGTCTGATAAGCATTTAATTCAGGGTCCAGCTCAGTCTGGCCAGGTGGCACCATTCCTACAATTGCGCGTAAGATTGCGGTATCCTCTCCGATAAAACGTATTTCTTTAATCTTCGTTACAAATGGAGGGGTAGGGTGCTCGTTAAATATCCCGCTTAGTTGCGCAATCATTTCATCCTGCCCCGACATCAGACTGCCATCAAACCCAATCGATTCGCCGGACTTGGTAAACTGTCCTGCCATATCATGGGCATTTCTATTGTTCCATCCGTCAATCATTTTTTGGTAAAGAGCTTTGATTTCACTTTTATCATGCATAATGTTGTCCTCCAATATCCTCTATTGAATTGTACTTTTTTACTAAATCCAAATGCACGGTTTCCCATAAATAAAATGATGCAATTGTCAGGTGGGGGCTCCAAACCGGCTGTTTGTCGACTAAAATCTTTCGGCGTTCTGATTTTTCAACTTCATAGAGCCATTTCGCTCCCCGTTGGATACCAATATCATCTACTGCCAATACATTCATTCTGCCTAATGAAAAAATTAGAAACATTTCAGCAGTCCATTTTCCGATTCCTTTAATACTTGTCAGTTGCTTAATAACCGTCTGATTATCAAGTGCGTGCAACTTTTGTAAATCGACTTCGTTATCATAAACTTTTTCTGCCAAATCCCGTAAATAGATGACTTTTCGTGCTGATAAACCTATTGAACGTAATCGCTCATCAGGTGTATTAAGAATTGAAACGGCTGTAATATTATATTCCATAAGCGATTCAAGCCTTGTATATATGGCGTTTGCTGCTTGTACTGAAATTTGCTGTCCAATCATTGAACGAACCATGGATGTGAAAAAGTCGACGCGCATTACAACTTCAATATCTCCAATGATTTGTATTAGTTTTTTCATTTGCGGATCAGCATTTGATAATTCATGTACAGATTTGTCATCCTGATAAATTTTAATTTTTTCCATAATCCACCTCCATATAATTATAGAATGTTTTTCTTCATTATTACAAAGAATAGCCAGGTAACCATAGATTTGTTAGCCTATTTATAAAAACTTTGATATTATAGAGGAAGTGGACATAAGGTTTTTCCTGCATTTTATATGAATTTTCGTATGAAATTGCTATTTTACTATTTGAGGAAGGTGGATATTATATGAGTAAACCAAAAATAGTCGTACTTGGCGCCGGTTATGCTGGCATGATGACGACTAAACGATTAATGCAAAAACTAGGACCAGATGAAGCGGAGA
Organism: Virgibacillus sp. JSM 102003; assembly: GCF_041949995.1. Classification (NCBI taxonomy): domain Bacteria; kingdom Bacillati; phylum Bacillota; class Bacilli; order Caryophanales; family Bacillaceae; genus Virgibacillus; species Virgibacillus sp. JSM 102003. Next base: position 61,875 of record NZ_JBHFQH010000016.1, on the reverse strand, counting down.
TAGTATTAGTAAATAAACATAACTATCACTATCAAACAACCTGGCTTCATGAGGTTGCAGCAGGTACGAGGAATCAGAACCAAGCACGAATGATGATCAGTGATGTGATTAGCCCAAATCGTGTAAGTTTAATTTATGATGAAGTTGTTGAAGTGAAAAAAGAAGAGAACCGTGTTGTATTGAAAAATAGTGAAGTTTCTTATGACTATCTTGTTATTTCACTCGGTTTTGAAACAAATACATTTGGAATTAAAGGAATGGAAAAGAATGCATTTTCCATTACAGACATCGAATCAAGCCGTATGATTCGCGAACATATTGAGTATCAATTTGCCAAATACAGTACTTCAAACAAGAAGAATGAAAATGATTTAACAATTCTAGTTGGCGGTGGCGGCTTTACTGGTATCGAATTTGTTGGTGAACTTGCAGAACAAGTACCGAAACTCTGCAAAAAGTATGATATTGATCGCAGTAAAGCACGTATCGTTAATGTGGAAGCAGCACCAAGAATTTTACCTGGCTTTAATGATGATTTAGTAGCATACGCTAAAGAGTCTTTGGAAAGCCGTGGAGTTGAAATTCGAGAAGGTGCTAAAATCTCCGAGTGTAAGAAGAACAGTTTTGTTATTGGAGATGATGGGGAAGAAATTAAAGCCGGAACTATCGTATGGACTGGCGGTGTAACCGGTAATTCTATTCTTGGCAAATCAGGATTTGAAATAACAAAAGGTAAAGTTACCGTTGAGTCTGATCTTCGTGCACCAGGTGAAGAGAATATCTTCATCATTGGTGATTGTGCCTGGGTAATGAATAAAGAGGAAGGTCGTCCATTCCCACCAACTGCACAAGCTGCAATGCAGCATGCTGATACATGTGCTGCCAACTTAAAAGGACTGCTTCGTAATGAACCATTAGAAAGCTTTACATTTGATGACAAAGGTACAGTAGCTTCCCTTGGTGAAAGTGATGCAATGGGAACTGTGTTCTCTGAGCGCCTGCTTTATGGTACACCTGCTACTGCAATGAAAAAGGTGATTGATAACCGCTACCTGTTCTTACTTGGCGGACCTAAACTTATCTTGAAAAAAGGTAAATTACGCATGCTTTAAATAAATGAGGAGGGACATTTTTATGAAAAATGGAACATTGTATGTTTTATTAATTACAATTGCAGCAATTATCGGGTATACGGTAGCAACCCGTAATCTCGAGGATTCAAGAGACTTCAGATAAGACTAATCAAAAACCACTCTGTTTAAGCAGCAGGGTGGTTTTTTTAGTGTAGTTAAGGAGAGTATAAATCCTTTCTTACTGCATAAGTGTAACTAAGGCTTATCTATATTATGTTTGGCGATAAGTCAGGATTTCTAAATTATTTTTTAAATCTGTGATGGATATCACTGTTTGTGTAGTGTTAATGATATATAGTGGAGTTATCAGAGGAGGTTGTTTCGTGAGTATTGAACTAATTATCTTACTGGCATTTCTATTTATTGTTGCATTGGCAGGGACATTATTAGTATTTAAACAAGAGGAAAATAAGATGAAAAAATATGAAGAAGAAGGAGACAGTGTAGAAGATCAGTTGAGGCGATCACATGAATATGAGTCATCATCGCTGAAATCAAATCTCCCCCTTCAACTTATTATTTACACGGTTACAATTGTAATTTCGCTTGTGGTTTTTGCAATTTATCTTTCTTAAGTTTTTAAACAGTTACATGTTTTTATTTATCTATCAAATACTAAGACAGGAGGTGGTTATTTGTTAACCGTTATCTTGTCTTTTTTATTAGCTTCGACTCCTCTGACTTTAACTAGTGATCAAGAACCAGTAGGGGAATTATTGAGGAGTGACTTTTCATTATCCTATGTGGATAGTTTATTTGTAAATGATCAAAAGCTGGAACTCGAAATGGATGTTTTGAGTGAAAAAATTTACAAAAAACCGATAAATGCAAAGCTGGATGATGACGGTCAGATTGTGCAGGAAAAACCGGGGATTATGCTTGACCGTATTAAATTTCGACAGCTGTTTCAGGAATATTTTTACGAGGGAAGCAGGGAAGAAATAATACTTCCCAAACAAAAGATTTATCCCCGTGTTGATAGTGAGTTACTTGCAGAGATTCGCGAAAAGATACTTGGCAGCTATATTACTTATTTTAAAAAGAACAATAAGGAAAGATCACATAATATTGTGCTCGCAGCTGAAGCAATAAATAATTATGTTGTTTTTCCTGGAGAAAGGTTTTCTTTTAACAATGTAGTTGGTAAAAGAACGAAAGAAAGAGGGTACAAGCGAGCCCCTGTTATCGTAAGAGGTGAGTTGGCAGAGGACGTTGGCGGAGGCATATGCCAAGTTTCTTCAACGTTGTACAATGCAGTCGAGCTGAAAGGTGTCCAGATAATTGAACGATATTCCCACAGCCGAAGTGTCCCGTATGTACCGCCAGGACGTGATGCGACAGTTAGCTGGTATGGTCCTGACTTTGTATTTAAGAATAATTATCGACAACCATTATTAATTCGGGCAACAGCTGATGAAGGGAAAATGATTATCAGGATCCTTTCCTCTGAATCACTATGAGTCTATTCGGCATCCGTCATGGTCACATTGATTGACGGGAACAAGTTTTCTATTCCTGGCTATTTTTTTGTAAATAAACCCGCCTAATCCAATCCATTTGAAGAGATACATGAAAGGCAGCAGAATCCACATAAGTGGCAGCTTTTTAGAAACCTCTATAATAGCATCAAAACCATCAAACCATTTTTTCTGGTGGTATACGTGCAGACTTTCTTCCATTGCTTTTGGATAATTTTCCAGCGTACGGAACGATTCAAATGAAAGCTGGTTTCTCCAATCAATTTTTTTCCAGAATAGTGATGAACTTGTGCACATATTACAATAGCTATCATAATAAATAATCATGTCTGAAACACCCCTTTAGCTTTATTTTAACATGAAATTTGGTTAATATTTAGTCAGAGAGGGGGAGTATTGGTTATGGATATTTTAAATTTGGCAGAAATATTTAATGATAATGTGTCAGTTGAACATAAAGATGATTTGGTACAGATTTTGGACGAGTTTAAGCGTGGACACTATCCGAACGTCCTGTCCAAGTCGAAAACTTTACGTGAAAATAATGATGTACATACAGTTCTTGTTCAAAAATTATGGATGGTTGAGGCGATTTGTCACGCGGAAATTGGTGAAAACAAGGCATCATCCGAAATAATCGCTCAGCTGTATAGGAATGATGATAGCGATTTAATGTTACTTGGTGAGCTCGCATTTATGTGTGACTATAAATTGGCACGCAGAATTATGACAGCTGCAATAAAACAAATGGAGGTAGAATTGGAAGCGGATCGAATAAAACTTGCTCGGGGTTATTTGGTATTGGCTGAAGTGGAAGAAAAGCTTGAAAAATTGGTTCGCTCTGTGAAGTATTTCCAAAAAGGGCTGAGCTATTTCGAGGAAGATGATAACAGGGATCAGTATATGATTTTGTATATCCATTTTAAAATTGGGATGCTTTATTCGATGCAAAATAAAGGTGATGAATCTATTTCATACCTCAAAAAAGTGATCGAGATGGCGGGGGATGATAATGAGGAACTTAAAATTAAAAGTCTCGTAAGTATTGCAAAAACATACGGCAGTAAAGATCAAAGTAAACAGGCATATCCATACTTAGAAGAAGCATTACAGCTTTTGGGGGACTCCTCATTAGTAAATACAATAGCACACGCTGAAGCATTAACAGAAATGGCATACTACTACTTTGGAAAATCAATGCTTAATGAGGCAGTTCCTTTTTATAAGGATGCAATTGAAACATATAATAATCTGCAATTTCCGTCACATCGACAGTTAGGTATGATTCATATGCAATATGCCTACTGTCTCGAACATAAGGAAGGAAGCAATCTCCTGGATGCATCCAAAAATTATGAGAAAGCAATTGAACGCCTTGAACTGACTAAGGACCGTCAGCTGCTTGAAAATGCATTGGCTGATGTAATAGCATTTTTTGATAACACTAACAATACAAAGAAAAAACGGTACTATGAAAATAAATTTGTAGAAATGGCTAATAGCTAAAAGATTTTCTTGACAGGGATCAGAATACATCGTAGTATTATAGATGATAATGATAATCTTTATCAATTAGCTAGTTTGAAGAGTAGGTGAGAAAGATCGATCTGATTGAACTTATGCGTAGCCGGCGCACGATCCTTGATTACAAAGAAGAAAAGGTTGATAGGGATTTACTTGTTAAATTATTTGACCATGCAGCATTTGCACCGAATCACCACCTGAAAGAACCATGGAGAATAAAAATTTTTGAAGATGAAGCACGTTCTGGCTTTGGTGAAAAAATTGTAGATAGTTACATACGATACGGATATTTAAACACTCTTTCAGATGAAAAGTTGAAGAAAGCACGACAAAAGTATGATCGATTTTTCAAGTCCGTACCACACCATGCTCTTTTTTATATGGATAAAGAGGATAATGGCGGGTACCTAGATGACGAAAACTATGCTGCTGTATGTGCATTCATCCAAAATTTTCAGCTAGCAGCCTGGTCGGAGGGGATTGGTACGATGTGGACAGCGAAGCCGACACTTTTAGATGAAGAATTTATAAGAGATATTGGTTTATCACCAAACAAACACCGGTTAATAGCTGTTGTTCAGATTGGGTACCCTAACAGAATCCCGCGCAATCGTGGACGAACACCGATACGTAATTCCATCGAGTGGATTCAAACAGTATAAAGGAGCGATTTACATGAAGAAATTAGCCATTTTTATGTTAATTTTAGTATTGTCTATTTTAGCTGCATGTGGTGGGAATAGTGATGATGGTAATGCGAATGAGAATAATAATTCGGATGATGAACGCCAAGTAAAAATCCAGGATGCTTTGGGTGAACAAACAATTGAAGGGACACCTGAAAAAATAGTAGCACTTGAGTGGTCGTATGCTGAAAATCTTTTGGCACTAGGTGTGCAGCCAGCTGGTGTTGCCGATTTGGATGGTTTTCATCAGTGGGTAAACATTGATAAGGAATTTGATGAGAGTGTTAAAGATGTGGGAACACGTCAGGAACCAAATCTGGAAGCTATTTCCCGATTAAATCCAGACTTAATTATTGCGGTTAAATTCCGTCATGAACAATACCTGGATAAATTAAAAGAAATTGCTCCAGTTGTTACGTTTGCTCCATATGGTGAAGAAGCTGTGCAGGACCATTATCAGAATATGGTTGACGAATTTAACACGATTGCTAAAATAATGGATAAACAGGAAGAAGCAGAACAAGCGTTATCGGATTTGAATAAGTTTGTCGATGAACAAAAGCAGCGTGTAGCTGACGCAGGGCTGGAAGGCACGAAATACATTGCAACACAGGCATTTACAGCACAAAACACACCGACATTAAGGTTATTCACCGAGAATTCTATCGTTGCGAAATTAATGAGTAAACTCGGCTTTCAGAATGCTTATTCAACAGACAAAACAGAAGTATACGGGTATAGCGAAGTTACGGTGGAAGCGCTGCAGAACTTCCAAGAGAATAACCTCCAATTTCTGTATATTGTGCAGGAAGAAGACAATATCTTCGAAAATCAGCTTAAAGGAAATCCTGTATGGGAAAATTTAAGCTTTGTCAAAAAAGGTAATACTCATCAATTACCTGGAGATACGTGGACATTTGGTGGTGTGTTATCAGCAGAAGTTTTAACAAAACAGTTAGTCGATGCTATGGTAAAAGAGTGATTTGATGAATGAGGCAGTAAGAAAATCTATGGTTGCGGTTCTAACCTTTGGGGGTGGAACCGCGCTTTTATGCATATTAACCTTTATACATATAAATCAGGGAAGTGTATCTATTCCAACTGGTACAATTATTGATTCTGTTTTTGCACCGGAGGATACATTACAGCATCATACAATTCGTATGTTACGGCTGCCGCGTGCGGTAATGGGCATTATTGCCGGGGGCGCACTGGCAGTTGCTGGTGTTGTTCTGCAAACAGTAACCAAAAATCCATTATCATCTGCAAGTACATTAGGAATTCATTCTGGTACTTATTTTGCAGTAGTATTTAGTACGGTTTTCTTTCCGGCAGCTTTAGTGGGAAATGGAATTATTGTCGCGTTTCTAGGCGGTATTTTAACCTTTTTAATCGTGTTTATATTGTCAGGTGGTAACAGTGCCACGCCGGTACGCATGGTTTTAGCAGGGATGATTGTTACATTTCTGTTTTCCTCCCTGACCAGCGTGCTGCAGATTTTTTATGAAAATGAAACAGCTGGGTTATTTTTATGGGGATCTGGTACGCTTGTTCAAAATGATTGGAGCGGTGTGAATTTTTCCTTACCGTTTGTAGTAATTGGTTTAGCAGTAATTCTGGGATTTACATTCAAGATGGATACATTGACATTGGGTGATGATGTTGCTGTTGCGCTGGGCCAAAATGTGAACGTCGTTAAGTTCGTATCGATTGTTGCAGCTGTATTACTGACTTCAGTAACGGTAAGTGTAGTCGGGCCGATAGGATTTGTCGGCCTGGTAGCACCACATATTATAAAGCTAATTGGCTATCGAAAACATTTGCCATTGGTTATCGCCTCGTTTATCTGGGGAGGAAATGTTCTGTTATTTGCTGACGTATTGGCTAGAGTGATTGATCCGTCATTTTCGGAACTGCCGGTCGGTGCGATAACGGCACTTATTGGAGCACCGTGGCTGATTTATCTGGTATTACGGATGAAGCGGTCAAAATATGGGGAAGAGAATTCAGCAGTTATGGCTGGGAAAAAAACTATTTCTATGCCACTGAAGGTAGTAATTCCTTTATTGATCAGTATTATTATCCTCACTATGATCGTTAGTTTGGCATCAGGAAATTATGGTTTTGAACCAGTACTGCTGTGGAATACGTTTTTCGGTGAATCAAATGATTTTATGCTTGGCTTAATAGTGGATTTACGATTACCTCGGGCACTTGTGGCATTACTTAGCGGGATGATACTTGCTGTAAGCGGGTTAATTTTTCAAGGTGTATTACGAAATCCGTTGGCAGATCCATCCGTTATCGGAATTACTTCAGGAGCTGGGGTTGGGGCACTGCTTACAATGTATGTCTTTGGAGTTTCTGCAGTATGGGTTCCGATTGGAGCAATGGCTGGTTCATTTGTATTTTTTGTATTCGTTATGATTTTGGCGATTCGCGCCCAATTTCAACCTACCATTTTGGCCTTGCTTGGAATAGGTGTTTCAGCGTTTGGTTCAGCTATTATCCAGATATTAGTTGTTCAGGCTGATATGGGAGTTGCTTCGGCGCTTACTTGGCTATCCGGAACAACTTATGCCAAAGGGTGGTCAGAACTTCTTGATTTCCTGATTTGGCCTGTAGTAATTTTGTTCCCGTTATTGTTAATACGAATCCGTGTGCTGGATACATTGTCGTTAGGTGATGACACTGCAAAAGGATTAGGATTAAATATAATGTCTGCACGGTTTCAGCTGGCTCTAATTGCAACATTATTGGCTGCATTCAGTGTGGCAGCAGTAGGGGCAATAGGATTTGTTGGCCTTATTGCACCACATGCTGCTCGATTGCTTGTAGGGCCGTCAAATCAGCGCTTGCTGCCAGTTACGATTTTAGTCGGTGGTGCGCTGTTAGTGATAGCTGATTTATTTAGCCGTACGTTATTAGCTCCAAATGAGATACCATCCGGGATACTTGTTGCAATAATTGGTGCACCATACTTTTTGTGGCTAATGAAGAAACGTGCTTGATGGGAAAGCAGTTAAACATATGAAAATGCAAAAGAGTGTGCTCCGAATTTATTGGGGAGCACACTCTTTTAATATTGCTGGGAACTAAACTTGCTTTTCTTTGATCCAATTTATCAGTCCGCCATGCATAATAATATCTTTTTGGCGAGGTGTTAAGTTATGTTCAACAGTAATATCTTCACCTTTATCAGCGAGTGTGGCAGTCAATTTATCACCTTCCATAAATTGCTGTCGCAGATTTGAAAAAGTCAGCACTTCCCCTTGGGTAAGCTTATCGTAATCGGCATCATTGGTAAATTTCAATGGAAGAATGCCAAAGTTTATCAGGTTCTGCCAATGGATTCGAGCATAGTCTTTTACAATGGCAGCACGTAGTCCAAGGTAACGGGGAGCTAATGCAGCGTGTTCACGACTGGAACCCTGACCATAGTTATACCCGCCGACTATAGCATGACCTCCGGAACTTTTACTTTCCATGCCTCGATTAACATAAGTTGAATCAACAGCTTCAAATGTGAATTTACTAATTTCAGGCAGGTTGCTGCGGTATGGAAGAACGCGTGCCCCGCCTGCGAGTATTTCATCAGTAGATATATTATCGCCAACTTTAAGAAGAACTGGAATTTCCAATTTATCTGGTAGATCCCCCATTTCAGGAATGGAAACAATATTTGATCCTTTTACTAAATCTACTCTATTTGCTTCTTCAGGTGGTAGTGGTCTATCTAATAGATCCTCTACGTTTGGATCACTTGGTTCACTTACTTTTGGATAGGCGAAATCCATCGTTCTAGGGTCGGTTATTTCACCTGTCAGCGCCGATACTGCTGCAGTCTCTGGACCACATAAAAATACACTGTCCTCACTTGTCCCAGATCTGCCAGGGAAATTCCGTGGTGTTGTCCGCAGGCTGTTTCTGCCTGAAGCTGGAGCTTGACCCATGCCAATACAGCCGTTACAGCCTGCCTGATGTAATCTGGCGCCTGCCTGCAATAAACTGGCAATATGAAATTCTTTTACGAGATTTGTTAGCATTTGTCTTGATGTCGGATTGATATCGAATGACATTCCATCCGCAATGCGCCGTCCTTTTACAATTTCAGCTGCTACAGCAAAATCACGATAGCCAGGATTAGCTGATGAACCAATATATGATTGATAGATTGGGGTTCCAGCAATTTCACTGACTGGTACAACATTCCCTGGACTGGATGGCTTGGCAATCAACGGTACCAGTTCTGACAAATTGATTTCATCATAACTGTCATAAGTGGCACCATTATCTGCAACCAGTTCAACCCAGTCATCCTCGCGGTCTTGCTGGGCTAAAAATCGTTTCACCTCATTGTCTGATGGAAATACTGTAGCGGTTGCACCTAATTCTGCTCCCATGTTTGCGATGACATGACGATCCATGGCAGATAAATTATCCAGTCCTGGTCCGTAATACTCGATTATTTTACCGACACCGCCCTTAACATCGTATCGTCTGAGCATTTCTAAAATTACGTCCTTCGCACTCACCCAATCTGGTAAGTCACCGGTCAATTTTACCCCCATTACTTCAGGCATTTTAATAAAGAACGGTTCACCAGTTATGGCCATAGCAACGTCAATTCCGCCAGCACCCATTGCGAGCATTCCCATACAGCCGTTTGCACATGTGTGACTATCTGAACCGAGGAGTGTTTTACCTGGCACAGCAAGTCTCTGCATATGAACTGGGTGACTAACGCCATTTCCGGGACGGCTATAGTACAATCCAAACCGTTGTGCCGCACTTTCTAAAAATAAATGGTCGTCCGGATTCTTGTTATCTACCTGAATAAGGTTGTGGTCAACGTACTGTGCAGAAGCTTCTGTCTTGGCGTAGTCCAATCCCATTGCTTCAAGTTCCAGCATGACCATAGTTCCAGTCGCGTCCTGTGTTAGTGTTTGATCTATGTCCAGGCTAATTTCCGACCCTGGTTCCATCTCTCCTGATTTCAGATGTTTATTAATGAGTTTTTGAGCTACATTTAAGGCCAATTTTAATCCTCCTTTTGAATTGTATCCATAGTAGTGTTTACCTCAAATTACGGAAAATAAAACAGGGGAGGTTGGAGTTTAACTAATATTGGTGCGTTCGACAATGTTCGCTAAAAACCGGGAAGTGACAGGCACCAAAAAAGGATGCCACCTTTTTGGTGACATCCTGTCTGTCTTGGTTACGCTTCTTTATGAGCTTCAATTTCGAAGTTAATCTTAATTTCGTCACCAATTAGTACGCCACCAGTTTCTACTGCAGCGTTCCAAGTTAAACCGAAATCTTTACGGCTAATTTTAGTTCCGCCACTAAAGCCAGCAACTGTATTACCACTCATTGGATCTTTACTTTGTCCTTCAAATACTACATCAACTGTTACTGGATTCGTTGTTCCGCGAATAGTAAGGTCGCCAGTAACATCGTAGTTGTTATCCGATTTTTTCTTGATGTCTGTTGCTACAAACGTGATCTTTGGATAATTCTCAACATCAAAGAAATCTCCTGAACGTAAATGATCGTCACGATCTTTATTACGAGTATTAATGCTGCTTGCATCAATTGTTAGTTCAACTTTTGAATCTGTTAAATTATCTACATCAGCTTCTATAACAGCATCAAAATCATCAAAGCTTCCTTTCGCTTTTGAAATCATCATATGTTTAACTGAAAATCCTAATTCACTGTGTACTGTATCTACACTCCATGTAGTTCTTGCCATGTAAAATCCCTCCGTTAATTTTCAATAGTTACTTTATGTAACTTAGTTTAAAATAATAAATAGGTATTGTCAAGTAATTTTTAAATAAAAATTTTGATTTCAAAATATGTTTACCCGTATTTTCATATTATTAAACAATCTAACCGTGCTATAATAAACAGCAGAAGTCATAGACTAAGAGGTTGTGAAAAATGAGTCAGTTAAGTATAATTCCATGTGGCAGGAAAAAAATATGGGACAAAAACCCGGACTTAGGCGCTGTACCGGCAAAAGAAGCGTATATTGGCACATTACATAAATTGTGCAGAAGTTACGCCGAACAGTTTACAGATAAATGGGTGATACTATCTGCCAAGCATGGTTTTCTGTTCGCAGATGATATTGTTGATGGCCAATACGATGTGACATTTAATCAAAAGAGTGATCAGATAATTACATTTGATAGGTTGAGAGAACAAGTTCATGACATGAAGCTGGATATGTTTGATCAATTGGTTGTTTTAACAGGAAAAAAATATAAACCGGTTATTAATGGGTGTTTTAATGATGATCAGTCACGGACATTTCCTCTTTCACAATATGGAGGAATTGGTTATATTCTGCAGGCATTAAAGCAATCTCTGGAGAAAAATACACCCATTCACTAATTAGATAGGGGACTAGACATAATGAATCGCGTAGTTTTGATAGCTATTATTTTAATTGGATACATGATATACATCACAATTAAGCATAAAGAGACTGTGAAGAAGTTGTCATTGTCGCAGCAAGCAGGGGTAGCAATTTCATTCCTTGGTGTTGTTGGAATCGGGTGTTATATCTTATTTAATAGTGTTCGTTATTTTGATGCAGCTGTATCTAATGATATATTCAGTATGATTATTCAATTTATAATTGCTTTAGTTGTATTGGTCATAAGTGTACTTACTTTTAGTGCAATTGCTTATAAAATAACAAATGGTATATTACCAATTGAACGAAAACGAAAATAATACTGAAAAAGATAGGACTAAAATTTTTTACTTATACTAATAATAGGCTAGGATGTTTAGAACGTTCATTTTCAATGGCTGGCTCTAATACGTAGTTGATTTAAACTGCGAACTACTATTTAAAAAGTTTGAGTGTTACTATACCGCTCCGGAAATACACTCCGCGCACCTAGGGCGCTGATGAGCCTCCTTGCTCCTACGTCGCTGCGTAGTCTCATCTAGGCCACGGCTCCCACAGGAGTCTACGTGTATTTCCTTCGCTATGTATTGCTCACTAGAACTTAACAAAATAAGATTTTATACGACTAAACCAGCAGTTGGAATATGCGAGACTTCTGTGGGACAGCGATCCTAAGAGACCCTACAGGGAGCGTTCTTTGCGAGCGAGGAGGCTCGTGGTGAGCCCTAGGTGCGCGAGTATATTCCAACTGCGTGGTTAGAGAACAACACTTACATTCAGTCTACTTCGCAGTTTATATCTAATATGCAACATTAGAAAACTAGACATTCGCCAAGCCTTTTGGTGAATGTTTAGTAGCACTTATGCAGTAAGAAATATGAAAAAACCTCTCTGACTTGATTTTAACGGACACAGGAGACGCTATTTCTATATAAAAGAAACCTTCTCGAAGTTATCCGGACACAGAAGCCCTTATTTCACTTATATCATGGTTATTTGAATGTATTTATGTAAAATAAGGTCTCTGGTGTCCGCAAACACCCCCATTTTCGTGGATTTCTGCTAAATAACGTCCCTAGTGTCCGCAAAACCTCAAATCTGCTATATGCAAAATAATTTTCATGATAGGTGGTGGCTAAGCATTTTAGCAGCCATGGTGCTTTCTTAACTCCAAAATAAATCCGAACTAATTCGAATTCTATTTTAAGAATTTGAATCTTAGTTCGGATTTTCCTTTGACTGAAACACCTTTGTCCTGACCTCTTGTTTGTGCAGATAATTATGTATATCTATTTTTTACTGGGCGAAACCAAGTCTCCTAAATAAGCTTTCAACAAAACCCCTTTACGATAAACCAAAATTTTCTGTTCTAATGCCACTTTTTAAGCCTGGGGTTCGATTGTTTGTGTAGAACAGATAATTTGGATTGCCCTTTACATTAGCCGTTCCATTATTACACCAATTTGAAAATACTAATGTAAGACAAATTTCTTACCGGAGGTGAAAAAGTGGATAAAGGTACTGTAATAAGAACGGCTGCACTTCTTTTGGCCCTTGTGAACCAATGTCTTGTTATGTTTGGAAAATCCCCGTTACCGATTGATAGTGAAATGTTGGAACAAGTAATGTCATTTTCATTCCTGGTTGTAACATCAATTTCCGCTTGGTTTAAAAATAACTATGTAACTAAAACAGGCATGAAGCAAAAAGAAGTAATACAGGAAAAAGGCCTAATAGGCAAAAATGGAGGTAATTAAATGAAACCAGTCTTAATAATTGATCCAGGTCATGGAGGAAAAGACCCAGGTGGTGGATCCAATCGGTATTGGGTTGAGAAAGATATGAATCTATCTATTTCACTCTATCAGTATCAACGGTATGAGCAGTTAGGAATTCCGGTTGCTATTACACGGCAGAAGGATGTCACCTTATCACCGGCAGAAAGAACTAAGATTGTTCGGGATAGTGGTGCAAGGTATTGTCATTCAAATCATATCAATGCTGGTGGAGGGGATGGTGGCGAGATTATTCATTCTATCTATGGTGGAGAGGATATGGCCGAAGAGATAGCTTTTGAATTAAAGCATGCAGGTCAAAATATACGCAGGATTTTTACAAGAACACTGCCAAATGACCGTGCACGCGACTTTTATTATATGAATCGTGACACGGGAAAAGTTGTAACAAACATAATTGAGTATGGTTTTGCCGATTCACGAGGTGATGATGTTGACCAGGTAAAGGATCATTGGCAGGAGTTAGCTGAATCTGTTGTAAGGGCATTTTGCACGTTTAGTGGATTTTCCTATAAAGGTAATGGAGTTAGTGAAACACTTACTAAATACTTAAGTCTGCCACCGGAAGCTTTAAGCTGGCGAGTTTATCCAATAGATGCAACGCCGGTTAAAGGTAATGAAAAAGGTTTTTTACGCCCTGATAAATTTGGTGGATTAACGTATAAAGTTATTGGCAGCCCGCAGGCACATGTCTACCTTATTCAAACCCGGGATTTTGGCAAGGTTCAAATATATGCGCATCCAAATACAGGAGCTATTGTTTCAGCTAAATAAGAAACCGTTGTCAATTGTAAATCGATACGTTATAATAAATGTAATGAAAAAAGCAGAATAATAGAAGCCTACAGGGGGAGCCGTTTGGCTGAGAGTGAACGTGATACTAGTTCTTACCCTTAGAACCTGTTAGTTAGTACTAACGTAGGGATGGTGGCTTTTTTGATGGAATAAAAAGCAATGTTGTGAGCGGATTCCCCATCAGGAAGCTTCCCCTTGGCATTGCTTTTTTTGTATTTATTCAAAGGGGGAGGTAATCTAAAATGAGTTCAAAGCGCACGTTATTTATGATTGAGGTGGCAATATTTGCTGCCATGGCATTACTGTTGGATATAATTCCTTTTTTAAAGTTTTCTATTTGGCCACAGGGTGGATCTGTTTCTTTTGCTATGATTCCCATATTCATTATGGCTTTCCGTTGGGGATTGAAAGGTGGTCTGGTGGCTGGCTTCCTGCTAGGAGTCATGCAGGTCGTAATGTCCGGACCAATAATTTTAACACCTGTCCAGGGATTTCTTGATTATATTGTTGCTTTCACTTTAATTGGTATGGCAGGAATATTTGTTAAACCAGTTCAACATGCTGTCAAGGAAGGAAAAGCGAAGATAAGCTTCTTCCTAATTATGTCAGGTGTTTTTATAGGGTCAGCACTACGCTTTTTGGCACATTTTACAGCCGGTATCGTGTTCTTTGGGCAATATGCACCAGAAGGCCAGCCAGTCTGGTTATATTCGTTACTGTACAGTGGATCTTACATGCTGCCATCCTTTATCATCTGTACAATTATTGTTTTTCTATTGTTCTACAAACAACCAAAAACATTAATGCAAACTGCATCGTAAATTAATAAAATCCGTTCACAGAAAATAGTCCTTTGTAATATAAGGGCTATTTTTTTATACTTAAGGCAGAGGTGATTATTATGAAAGAATTAATCGGACAGTGCCAGTCATGTGGACAAAACGTATATTGCAAGGATGGTTTTTTTGACGGTGTTCAACAAAATGGAAAGCTACTTTGCAATGAATGTGCTAATGAAAAGGAATCAAAATAGGCAACTAACATTGGAATAAACTCTCACCGCTTTCTTTCAGTGTGCATAGGCTATAGCACACTTAAGAAAGGAAGTGTTATCGGTGGAGCTAACTATATCGCATTGGCTATACGGTATATTTACACTAATAATTATTTTCACAATGATTTTCAGAAGAGGTGTTGTGCTTCCTTCGTTACTTGGGACATTTGTGATTGCCTGGGTTTATAACGGGAGTTTAATCGACGGTTTTACCGCCATATTTAATGCCAATCTTGTTGCAGCAAAAGAACTGTTCAGTATATTTCTGATCATTACTTTTATGATGGCATTACTTCATTCATTACGTGATTTGGGTGCCGATCGAAGAATGATCCAGCCAATCCAAAAAGTAATGATAAATGGCCATGTTTCATTTTTTGTATTAATCGCTGTCACCTATGTAATTTCGCTCTTTTTCTGGCCGACACCGGCAGTACCGCTTATTTGTGCATTGCTGGTACCCGCAGCCATCCGCTCGGGACTCCCAGCGTTAACTGCAGCAGTTGCTGTTGCGCTGGCTGGACAGGGAATGGCGTTATCTTCTGATTATATTGTTCAGGTTGCTCCAGGGCTATCAGCAAAATCAGCCGGAATCGATGTTGGTTTGGTTGCTGATAAGGCATTAATCCTATCTGTTATTACTGGCGCAGTTGCAATAGGGTTAGCATATCTCTTTTATCGAAAAACAATCCGCTCAAAAAGCAGTGAACTGAATGAAAAAGAGCTGGAGGCATTACAGGCAACTCAGGAGTCAACGAATCAAGCACATTCAACACATCTGAATACGTGGAGTAAAGTATTTGCAGTACTTGTTCCCATTGCCCTTTTGACAGTAGTAATCTACATGATGTATACAAAACTTTTATCAGGACGAATGAGTGGTTTTGAAGGTGGGGATGGTGCTGCATTTATTGGTGGCGTTGCTGTAATCTTATTGTTATTATCTACGGTCGCCTTTGGTCGACACCATGCACTTGATTATATTAGTAACCATATTACAGATGGCTTTGTATTTGCTTTTAAGGCAATGGGTCCGGTTATTCCAATTGCAGGGTTCTTCTTCCTTGGCAGTGCAGACTTCTCCGGAAGTATTCTAGGTGTGGGTGAAAAAGCGCCCGGATTACTGTTTGACCTTGTACAATCCTCACAGGCCTTTTTACCGCAAAGTGCGTTATTTGCAGCATTTAGTGTATTGATTATTGGTATTATTACTGGGCTGGATGGATCAGGGTTCTCAGGTTTGCCACTGACTGGAGCTCTTGCTGCTTCTCTAGAAAGTTCGGCTATTGACTCTGGAACACTCGCAGCCATTGGCCAAATGGGTTCAATTTGGACCGGTGGAGGTACAATTGTTGCTTGGTCCTCTATGATTGCGATTGCTGGATTTTGTGGCGTTTCAGTTATGGATTTGGTCCGGAAAAACTTTGTTCCGGTTATTCTTGGTTTAATCATTTCTACCGTCTTTGCTGTTTTAATTTTATAAGGAATTGAATAATTGTATATAAACAAGTAAATCCTCCAAGTAGAACAGTATTATTAGTTTATCGTATATTTGTTTGATACACTTTAATAAATTAGGAAAAATTTACTACTGATGGAGGTTTTCAATATGGCAAACAGTACCACAAAAATTGTTCAGGAGTCGCTAGAAGCTTTATTGGATGATAAATCCTTTTTACCAGAACTGACGGACAAAACACGTGAGAAGGCATTTACGTCGTTGGTATCTATCTTATCCACTCCTAACCATGTAAACAAATCCTTTTTACGAATTGCACTCGAAAATGGAAAGGTAACACGTGTGCCTTCTTTTCGGGTTCAGCATAATAATATTCTTGGTCCATATAAGGGTGGTATTCGTTTTCATGAATCTGTTAATGAAGATGAAGTGATTAACCTTGCATCACTCATGACACTAAAGAATGCGCTTCATGAGGTACCGTTTGGTGGTGGAAAAGGCGGAGTTGTTATTAACCCGAGAGACTATAGTGTCAAAGAATTATATATGATTTGTAAAAAATATGTACAGTATTTTGGTGAAATTCTTGGACCTGATAAAGATATTCCAGCACCAGATGTTGGTACAGGTGACCGTGAAATGGACTGGATGATGGGTGAATATAAAAGTATTCGTCCTGGAAGCCCATATCGTGGCAGCTTTACTGGCAAAAGTGTAGAGAATGGTGGGTCATTAGGACGGAGGGAAGCAACTGGTAAAGGTGTTTATTTCGCATTTCGCTACATGATCCATAACTTTGTTAAGAATCAGGAAAAGTGGCTCTCAGAACGCGAGAATGTTTTTGCAAAAACAGCTTTAAAACATATGGATAAAACACTGACAATGGCAGTACAAGGGTTTGGTAATGTTGGCTCTGTTGCCGCACTTGAGGCTTTTCAATGCAAACATTTGAATAATAAAATTGTTTCAGTTAGTGATCGGAATGTAACGCTATATAATTCCGATGGTTTGGATATTCCGGGCCTTGTTAAATTCACTTCCAATAGTGGTGGGGATCTTCCAGTTGATGAAGAACAGTTAAAAGAAGCTGATGTGAAAGCTACCATTAAGGATCGTGATGACGTATTAGGTCTGGATGTTGATGTATTATTTTTGGCTGCCCTGGAAGATCAGGTGCATCAGGAAAACATGAAAGACATAAAGGCAAGTATCGTAGTGGAAGGAGCAAACGCACCAGTAACCAGTGGAGCAGATAAATACCTGAGTGAAAAAGGTGTCATTATTGTTCCTGATATCTTAGCAAATGCTGGTGGTGTCATCGTTTCTTATTTTGAATGGCTGCAAGGCCGAGAAACGCAATTTTTCAGTGAAGAAGAAATCTTTAAGCGTTTATTTGATAAAATGCAGCAAACGTTTGATACAATCTTTCCACAATTTTTTGGGGATCCGTTTCCGTTGCGGCAGAACTGTTATATTCATGCTGTAATGAAAATATCAACAATTCTATATAAGCAAGGTAAACTATATTAGAAATTAAGCAGTTTAGTTTTGGGAGAGAAAGAATAATTAGCATATGTCTTGCCCCTATTGTTGAAGAACCCTTTTATTAACGGAATGAGGTCCGGTTTACTGATTTGACGGATCCTCATTCCGTTATTTCCTTGAAAACCCTCGTTTTTGGCTTGGAGGCGGATCCTCGTTCCGCTATTTACCATTTTTACCTCAAATTTAGCTGATTTTCTGCATATAGCGGAACGAGGATCCGTCTCACCCTTCCGATAGCACGTTTTCTGCTATTTAACGGAATGAGGATTCACGTCGACTGTTTGGCGGATCCTAATTCCGAGAATCCTTCCAGTTTAAGTCACAAACTTATGCGTTTTATACTCCTAAATAGTTTTTTTGCCTTCTCAGTCAAAAACTGAACTTGTTTCCTTAATTGAACTGCTTTTATTAGCAGTTAAGAACTATTCGGAATATCCTGAAGCTGCAATTCATCGCCCTTACTCAAAATTGAACTACATCGGTTCATACGGAATGTCTTTTTATACTACTGAATATGTTATAATATTCAGTAATTAAGTTAAGCTGTTTTAAACGTAATTTGAATGGGGTAATTATTATTAAAGAAGAAAATGTAAGCGGATACAAGGAGGGGTATTAAAAGTGAATGATAAAACCCTGTCGTTATGGAAGACAACGAAGTATAATCAGCATTTAAAAGCAACAGAAGAGGATGAGATTGCCAAAGAAGCCCCTATTACAATAACGATTAATGGAGAGCAGTATGCCACAATTGTTTGCACACCAAGTGATATCTATGAAATGACGTTTGGGTATCTGGCATCTGAGGGACTTATCCGTTCAGTTGATCAAGTGGAAAATCTATCAATTGATGAAGTTAAGGGCTTTGCATATGTTGATTTGTCAATCCCAGTTTCAATTCCTGAACGAACGGAAAGATGGATTGGCTCATGCTGTGGGAAGAGCAGGGAATTCTATTTAAAACAGGATGTAAAAACTGCTAAAACTATCATGTCTAATACAAAAATTTCTTCTGAGCAAATCTATCAATTAATGAAGGAATTTGACTCCAGGTCAGAAGTATTCGATAGAACAGGAGGTGTACATCAGGCAGCATTGGCATCTGGTGATAAAATTATAGCTTCTTATATTGATATTGGACGTCATAATGCGCTTGATAAACTGTATGGCTATATATTGCGAAATCGTCTAACCCTGAAAAATAAATGTATTTTGTTCAGTGGGAGAATTTCGTCTGAGGTAGTATTAAAAGTTTCCAAAATCGGTGCAGGGCTATTGGTAGCCAAGTCAGCACCAACAGATCTTGCATTGAAGCTTGCTGATGATTTGCAAATTACTGCTGTTGGTTTCGCTCGTGACACTAGTCTGAATGTATATACTCATGAAAACAGAGTTTATGGCAACACAGAGCAGAATATACATTTTTTGGGGAGGCGATAATGTGCAAAATAAGGATCATATTGTAATTAAGCTAAATGGAGAAGAATACCTAGCAGAACATAACCAGAATCTATTGGATTTGATTAACACAACAGGCGAATTTGTGCCACAAATTTGTTACAACGAGTCGTTGGGACCTGTGCAAACTTGTGATACGTGTATGGTAAAGGTTGACGATGAGATTGTTCGTGCATGTGGAACAACAGTCACACCTGGTATGGAAGTGAATACAACAATTGAGCCTGTGAATGCAGCTCAAAAGGAAGCTCTCGACAGAATACTAGAAAAGCATGAGTTGTATTGTACTGTCTGTGACTATAACAATGGCTCATGCGAAATTCATAATACGGTTGCAGAATTTGGGTTGGAGTATCAGTCAAGACCGTTTGAGCCAAAACCATATGAAATTGATGATTCAAGTCCGTTCTACCGATATGATCCAGACCAGTGTATATTGTGCGGGAGATGTGTTGAAGTATGCCAGGATATCCAGGTCAATGAAACACTATTAATTGATTGGAAGCGAGAGAAGCCTCGCGTTGTCTGGGATAACGATGTACCTATTGATCAATCATCTTGTGTGGGATGTGGACAATGTGTCACTGTATGTCCGTGTAATGCTTTAATGGAAACATCAATGGTTGGCGAAGCGGGATATATGACTGATCATAGCCCTGGACTTTTACGGTCCATGATTGATTTAACGAAAAAGGCAGAACCAGGATATGGACCTCTATTTGCGGTATCTGACACGGAAGCGTCTATGCGGGAAGAAAGGATCGAAAAGACGAAGACTGTTTGTACATACTGCGGTGTCGGATGCACATTTGATGTTTGGACAAAGGATCGTAAAGTACTAAAAGTAGAACCACAGCAAGATTCACCCGCAAATGGGATTTCTACTTGTATTAAAGGGAAATTCGGATGGGATTATGTGAATTCGGATGAACGACTGACAAAGCCATTAATTCGTGATGGTGAATCTTTTGTGGAAGTAGAATGGGATGAAGCACTGGATTATGTTGTGAAGCGTTTTTCAGAGATTAAGGAAGGTAATGGTGCAGATGCACTTGGATTTATTTCTTCATCTAAAGCAACAAATGAAGAGTCTTATTTGATGCAAAAACTGGCAAGACAGGTAATTGGAACAAACAATATCGATAACTGCTCACGCTATTGTCAGGCACCGGCTACAAAAGGTCTTTTTCGAACAGTAGGACATGGAGGGGACTCAGGTTCAATTGATGATATTGGTAAGGCGGAAATGGTTATAACAATAGGTTCTAACACTACCGAATCACATCCCGTGCTTGGTTCGCGTATAAAGCGTTCACAAAAATTATTTGGTCAAAAGCTGTATGTATTTGATTTACGAAAACATGAAATGGGGCAGCGTGCTGATAGGTTTTTTCAGCCTAAAAGTGGAACAGATCTAGTTTGGCTGTCTGCGGTGACAAAATATATTATCGATCAAGGCCTAGAAAATCGTACGTTTATTGATAAATGGGTGAATGGATTTGAGGCGTATAAGGAATCTTTGCAAAAGTTTACGCTGGAATATGCTGAACAATTAACAGGTATATCCAAAAAGGAATTAATAGAAATTGCGGAACAGATTGTCAGTGTTGATAAACTTGCAATTTGCTGGGCTATGGGAGTAACCCAGCATCAGCTTGGCAGTGATACGAGTACAGCAATCTCAAATCTGTTATTAATCACCGGAAACTATATGCGAAACGGTACAGGGGCATATCCATTACGGGGTCATAATAATGTCCAAGGATGCAGTGACTTTGGTAGTATGCCGAACTTCTTCCCTGGATATGAACTGGTTGCAGATGATGATGTTCGCGGGCGCTATGAGGATGCCTGGGGTGCAGAGATTCCAAGCGAACCTGGAAAAGATAACCATGAAATGATTAAGGCTATCCATGAAGGGAGTTTGAACGCTTTATATGTGCTGGGAGAGGATACTGGGATAGTTGATGCAAACATTAATTATGTTACCGCTGCATTTGAAAAACTCGATTTCTTTGTTATTCAGGATTTATTTTTAACGAAGACAGCAGAATATGCCGATGTTATTTTACCAGCTGTTCCAAGTCTTGAAAAAGAAGGAACCTTCACGAACACAGAAAGACGTATTCAACGCTTGTATAAAGCGCTGGATCCTGTGGGAGACTCCCGTCCGGATTGGCAAATTATTATGGACATTGCAAACAGATTAGGATACGGATGGGATTACGCAAACCCTTCAGAAATTATGGATGAGGCTGCAACACTTGCACCATTATTTGCTGGGGTAAGTTATACTAGATTAACAGACTATAATAGCCTTCAATGGCCAGTTGAAGCGGATGGGACCGATACACCGCTGTTATATACTGACGGTTTCCCGTTTGATGATCATAAAGCAAGATTGTACCCACTCAAATATGAATTAAAATATGATACAAATGAAAAATATGATTTGCATGTGAATAATGGCAGAGTACTGGAACATTTTCATGAGGGTAATATGACATATAAATCAATAGGGATTACAAGTAAAATGCCAAATGCGTTTATTGAAATTTCACCTGAATTAGCTGAAGAACGGGGAATTAAAGAAGGCGCAGAAGTTAAGCTGACTTCGGAAGCTGGGGAAGCAACCGGAATTGCTCACATTACAGATCGTGTACGCGGTAAAGAACTGTACCTGCCATTAAATGATAATGGGAAATTAGCTGTCAATTATTTAACTGACAACAATGTGGATAAGGATACGAACACTCCTTCTTACAAGGAGATAGCTGTAAAAATGGATGTTATAAAGAAAAAAGGGAAAAGTCCCTTGCCACCAAATAACTACAGGCGAGGAAATCCGCAACCGCAGATTAGTGTGAAGGTAGAGGATAAATGGACTCGTGATGACTATATTTTCCCAGGAAGCCAGGTGAAGCATGATGTCTAATCCAATAACCAATATTAAGCGAATGGAAATCCCAGAAGAAACCACGAAAGAGCGGAACCTTGACGAAGTCTCTCAGGCGGTAAGCGAAAACAAAGAGGCAATTTTAAAAGGAATTGATTTTTTGGCAACGCTTAATAAAAGTGGCTCGTTGGATACAGTAAATGCCTTGGTAAAACATAAAGAGGATGCATTGGAAAATGTGATGGGTGAGTTAAATAAACCGCAATATTCAGGAACACTGGAAAACCTGAGCAAATTATTCTTGTTTATTGGTGACCTTAAAGTGGATGAAATTCAATATTTTGCTGATAGGCTTAATCGTGGAATGGAAGTAGCAAGTACATCTGAGGATTCAGATAAGACATCATATATGGACCTTTTAAAGGCATTGAAGGATCCGGAAATCAATAGGAGTGTTACGATGCTGTTGCAGTTTTTGCGTGGGATGGGACGAGAATAAAGTACGTGAGCCTCAAAGGTGCTAGAAGCAACTTTTGAGGCAATCTTATAAGAGGTTTATTAGGTTCTGAAATGTAAAATAAGTAAGAATACGTTTTCGATTCAAAAAATTTGCATTAATGAATATTTATTCAGTAAGATGGAGTTGTACTATTTATTATCGTTTACACATAGATTTTACTAGGTATGTCTCAAAGTTCACAAAAGACAGACCAAATAACTTGGGGGAGGTTGAAAAGGTGAGTAGTATTTTGGTTGCGGTAATCGGGATACTTGTTTTCGCATTGGGTTATCGTTATTATTCAAAATTTGTTGCAGAAAAGATTTTCAAGTTAGATCCCAACTATGTAACACCTGCACATCAGTATAAAGATGGTGTGGATTTTGTGCCTACGAATAAATTTGTTTTGTGGGGGCATCATTTTACTTCAGTTGCGGGAGCAGCACCAATTGTTGGACCAGCTATTGCAGTTTATTGGGGGTGGCTCCCAGCGATTCTATGGGTAGTTCTTGGGACAGTGTTTGCTGCAGGCGTGCACGACTTTGGAACACTTGTATTATCTGTTCGTAACAAAGGTCAATCGATTGGAACACTTGCAAATAAACTTATAGGACAACGAGCAAAGATCTTGTTTTTATTTATTATTCTTATACTGGTCTTAATGGTTAATGCAGTATTTGCATGGGTAATTGCTAACTTGTTTATTTCGTTCCCGGCCAGTGTTGTTCCGGTATTTATTCAAATTCCATTAGCAATATGGATAGGTGTTGCGGTATATAAACGCAAACAAAAAATGCTTGTACCATCGTTGCTGGCTTTGGCAGTTATGTATCTCACTGCAGTAATAGCAAGCAGAGTCGATTTTATGCAAATCGATTTAGTACAGTATATGGGCGGTGAAGGTTCTGCAGGACTATTTGGTCTTGGTGCGGTTTCAACAGCATTTTTCATCTGGATCATTATACTTATGATATACGTATATATCGCTTCTACATTACCTGTTTGGAAGTTACTGCAGCCGCGGGACTTCATTAATTCACATCAGCTAATTGTAGGACTTGCAATTCTGTATTTGGGCTTACTATTTTCGAATCCGGAAATTACAGCACCATTAACGCATACAAATACAGACGTATCTTGGTTCCCGCTATTATTTATCACGATTGCATGTGGTGCCATATCAGGCTTTCACGGTTTAGTGTCGAGCGGTACTTCCAGTAAACAATTAAATAACGAAACAGATGCAAGATTTGTTGGGTATTTGGGTGCTGTAGGTGAAGGCGCATTAGCATTAATTTCAATCATAGCTGTTGTGACATTCTTCTCCAGTACCGACGAATTCCTGGCAACGTACAGCAGCTTCACAGCAGCAGGCGGTGCAGGACTTAATGTGTTTGTTCAAGGTGCTGGACAACTGGCGACGGGCTTAATGATTCCTCCAGATGTAGCAGCTACCATTGTATCTGTCATCGTAGTAAGCTTTGCTGCAACAACGTTGGATACTTCGGTTCGTTTAATGCGCTATATTATAGCTGAGCTTGGTGTTGAATATAAAATGCCGGCACTTACAAAAACACATGTTGCAACTTCAGTAGCTGTTGTCTCAAGTGCGGCGTTAGTATTACTGCCAGAAGGTCCAAAAGGTTTTGGTTCGGGAGGATATCTGCTTTGGCCGTTATTCGGGACATCTAACCAGTTACTTGCAGGGATTAGTTTATTGCTGATTTCTATTTGGCTGAAGCGGCAAGGCAGAAACTATATGATAACATTCCTTCCGATGGTATTCTTGATGTTTATGACACTGTGGGCTATGTTCCAGCAGGTCGTATTTCAATGGTCCTGGTGGGGTTCCGAATCAAGTACATTACTCTTTGTCTTCGGGGCTATCATATTCGTATTTGCGGTTTGGATTATTTTAACCGCATTTACAGCATTAACGGGTAAAATGGATCAGAATATTAATACGGATGACAAAATGATTAAATAAGATGAAATAAGTTAAAGAGAAGGGATCATCTAAACAATGATCCCTTTTCTGATAACCGAAAAAGAGGTGAGAAACGTGTTAGATAAATTAAAGAAGCTAATCGAATATTATGAAGAAGTATTAAATATGCCGCATCGTCAGGAAATTGCCAGGGAATTAAGGGACCAGGATGACCTGTTTTTGCTGCTTTTGTATTCTGAGATGATTGGAATTCCTAATCCTGTATACTATTATACACTCGAATTGTATCCATATATGATTGAGCGTTTCCACGATTGGCATTTACGCATGGGAATGGAGAAATCACCAATGACAGGGATCCGCTGCTGTTAAATACAAAAGCGGATGGCCCTGATTAGCGGCGGGTGGGTTGATGTTGCCGTGAGGAGGCTCAATCCATGCCCGAGGAAAGCTCCCGTCTTCAGAGGAAATCAACAGGCTAAGCACATTTGCAAATAGTTTGGATTTCCTATTTTATTTATGAAATTGATTCAGCTGAAAAGGAGTTTAAATATGGAAGTCTTAGAGAAAAAAATTATTTTTGTTGGTGGAAAAGGCGGTGTAGGAAAGTCAACTTCGGCTGCAGCAATTGCTTGGAAGTCTGCAGAAGAAGGGCATAATACACTCCTTATATCTACAGATCCTGCGCATAATCTAGGGGATATTTTTAATCAGTCAATTGGAGGTAAGACAACTAAGGTTTCAGATAACCTATCAGCACTGGAGATTGACCCCGAAATAGAGACAGATAATTACATTAAAGGGGTAAAAGAAAATATAAAGGGTGTAGTCCATTCTGGTATGATGGAAGAGGTATATCGCCAGCTGGATACTGCAAAAGCTTCCCCAGGCGCAGATGAAGCTGCGTTGTTTGATAAATTAATTTCAATCATTTTAGAAGAAAGCGAGTATTATGATAAACTTATCTTTGATACAGCACCAACAGGGCACACGATCCGCCTGCTTTCATTACCAGAGCTAATGGGAGTATGGATTGAAGGAATGTTACAAAAGCGGCAAAAGACAAATGAAAATTATACACAATTATTAAATGATGGAGAACCGATTGAAGACCCTATTTATGATGTGCTGAAGAAACGTCAGGAAAGATTCTCTAAAGCAAGAGAAGTTTTACTGGATGGGAAGGTTACCGGGTTTGTCTTTGTGATGAATCCTGAGCGTTTACCAATTTTGGAAACACAAAAAGCAATTGAATTACTTGATAAATATCATCTTCATGTGAAAACATTAATCGTAAATAAAGTACTACCAGATAATGTGGATGGTGATTTCCTGCTTCAACGTAAAGGGCATGAACAGCAATATATGGATACGATAAAAGAAACGTTTACGAAACAGCAATTGATTTATGTGCCATTATTTTCACGCGATATAATGGACAAACAGCAACTTAATGATTTCAGTAAATATTTTGTGAAAGGATGATTGGCTATGAAAGCATTTGTACATGAGTTTGGCGAAACGAAATTAAAAGATATGGCAGTTCCGTTTGCAGATCACGGACAAGTTACAGTATCAATTCGAACTGCAGGATTAAATCGACGTGATATCTCGATTCCAAAGCGTAGAGGGAATGATGCGGCTGCTTTGATTCTCGGATCTGACGGTGCTGGTATAATTGAATCAGTGGGGGAAGGCGTTACAGATTTTTCAATTGGAGATGAAGTAATTATTAATCCATCACTTCAATGGTATGACAATAGTGATGCACCTCCAAAGGGATTTGACATTCTTGGAATGCCTGATAATGGAACATTTACGGAGAAAATCGTACTTCCAGCTGAACAGGTGGAAGCAAAGCCTGAGCATCTCACATGGGAAGAGGCGGGTGTTCTAGCATTACCTGCGTTAACAGGTTACCGTGCATTGTTCACAAAAGGCGGGCTTAAAGAAGGGGATACATTGTTTATTCCTGGTGCTGGAAGTGGAGTTGCGACATATCTTATTCAGTTCGCCAAAAATGTTGGGGCAAAAGTGATTGTTACTTCGCGCAGTGCGGATAAACGGCAGCAGGCCAAAGAATTAGGTGCTGATATTGTCCTGGATACAAACAGTGACTGGAATGAGGAGCTGCAAGATGAAACAATTGATTTAGTAGTTGAAAGTGTGGGACGAGCTACCTTTAATCGCTCATTGGAGGTACTGAAGAAAGGTGGTCGTATTGTCGTATTTGGTGCTACGACTGAGGATACAATCGATTTAGATTTACGGAAATTTTTCTATGGACAATATCAATTATTCGGTTCAACAATGGGAAGCAGGCAAGAGCTTCGTGCTATGCTGAAGCACATTGAGAACTTTAATACACATCCAGTTGTTGCCCGTACATTTTCACTGGACAACGCACACGACGCGATGAGCTACCTTGAACAAGGCAAGCAGTTTGGAAATGTTGCAATTGTAGTAAGTGAATAGACAGTAAAGGCTCTCTTTTATGGCAAGAGAGTCTTTTTTTGGCTCTAAAATATATGTTGGGGTACAGAAAGAATTCTGATAAAAGAAAACACCCAATCTCCTAATTTTGTTAGACTTTGTTTACACCAATAAACAATCTACAAAAGGAGGTGCGTGCAATTGAATTCTAACATGTCTTTATCAGGATTAGAAGAGTTTATCATTTTTGCAGATAAGAAAACAACATGGCAGCCTTTCATACAGGTTTTGCGGACACGAGAGACCTTATTTGTTATTAACCATGATATATGTAAAATAAGAGCTTCAGTGTCCGCTGAAAAAGCAAGGATTAGAAAGAATAGCCTTTATTAGTTAAACCTTCGTGGCTTCGCATGAACATCCACGATTTGTTATGAAAATAAATTTGTAATCGAAGGCTGGAGAGGTATTTTCTTGCAAAAGTATAATTCCTATCTATCAAGGCTTATCTATATTAGCTAAGCTAAGTTTTCTATTATTGAAGGTATGGAGAAACTTTGTCAATTGCTTCCTGCATTTTCTGGCTATTTTTTTCATACATATTCTTCGTTTCCTGATTAATGGTAGCCAGTGCAAATAATTCAAGGTCTGCTTGGCTTTTTTTCATTGTTGCAAGAAGCAGTGGTTTTTCACTTGGAGTCGGTACAGCAATTTTGTCATCATATAAATCTACTGTTAATTGTCCATTGCTATCAACTTGACCTAAAAACACATTTTCAATACTGACATCCATTTTGTCTAATTCGGTTTCAAGCCAATTTGTGTTTAGTGAAGCATTTGATAAAGGCTCGAGTAATGCTTTTCCGTCCATAACAACTGTTTGAGGTTCTTTTTCTGGAGATGGTTTTAAGCCAATATCCTTCATTGTTACTGGCTGATTTTCCTTTTTAGGTAATACATTAACCTTTCCTGTTGGCTCTAAAACAGCAAATTCGACATCCGCTGCCTTATACATGTTGTTGTTACGCAATTCTTCAAGCAGATCATCAGTTGTGTAACGTTCTTTTTTTAGATTTTCTTCCATTATTTTACCGTTTTGAATAAATACAGTGCCTTTCCCTTGTGTAAAATTGCGTACTCTTTTACTTTTTAATGCGATAAATTCTAACCCGAATGGGACCAGGAACCAAACGGAAAGCGCAATAAGTGCATACTCGAATTGGGTTGTCAAATCTGTAACATGTGTTGCCACAATACTTCCAATAACAATACCGGTTATATATTGGAAGATATCAAGTTGGGACATTTGTTTTTTACCAAGCATTTTGGTAATAAAAAACAGAGCAACCAATAAGCTTACTGATCGTATTAGAATTTCAACCCATCCTGGCATTGTACCTCTCCTTTAATTCTTATATTGTGGTTCTTGCTGTGATAAATATATTACCTGTTTTTCCAGGTCGGTCTTTATTTCAGTAATAATACTTTGCACTTCATGGAAGCATTCTCGTGCTTCTCTATCCTGTGTTTTACTTTCTAATGTAAGAAGTGAGGCTTCTACACTTTTAACAGACGAATAACAACCTTTAACTTGTGATCCTACAGTCATATTTATTTATCCTTTCGGTTTGAAAATAATTGCACCAATCATTCCAAAAATGATAGCCGCTGAAATACCAGAACTGGTGACTTCAAACATTCCCGTTACAACACCAATCAGACCATGTTTTTCAGCCTCTGCCATTGCTCCATGGACAAGTGAGTTACCGAAGCTTGTAATGGGGACTGTTGCACCGGCACCTGCAAAGTCAATTAATGGTTCATATAGACCAAACCCGTCTAATACTGCACCTGCGACAACGAGAATACTTAAAGTTAGTCCAGGATTAAATTTAAATACATCAAACATAATTTGGCCGATTACACAAATAAGCCCTCCGACAACAAATGCCCAGAAAAAAATCATTGTATATCACTTCCTGATTCGATAGAAACTGCATGTGCAATACACGGAATTGGGTCACCTTGCTGCACGCTAAGTGGTGAATGCAGGGCACCTGTTGCAACAACAAGAATTCGTTTAAGCTTCTCTTTTTTCATAAGATTTAAAAAGTGCCCATATACGACAACTGCGGAACAAGCTGCCCCACTCGCTCCTGCTAGAACCGGTTGATCTTCCCGGTAGATGGTTAACCCACAGTCTTTAAAGTTTTCTTCTGTAATTGCA
The DNA here is from genome assembly GCF_041949995.1 of Virgibacillus sp. JSM 102003. NCBI lineage: Bacteria > Bacillati > Bacillota > Bacilli > Caryophanales > Bacillaceae > Virgibacillus > Virgibacillus sp. JSM 102003. The sequence goes on along the minus strand of NZ_JBHFQH010000016.1, from coordinate 32,517 downwards.
ATATTCCTTTTTTGCAAAAGGTCTATCGTTATTTCGCGACCAACATGACCAAGGTCTCCTGTAATGATTAAGTCGTAATATGATGGGTCAACATCACGTTCCTTTAAATGTTGCTCAATCGTGTCAACAGCAGCTGGAGCCATTGCACCACCCATGTTAAAAGGGTCAGTCATACCCATATCAACAACTTTACCAATAGTTGCAGAAGTTATTCTTGGTCCATCTCCTTCTTTAGCAACTAATGCACATCCGGCGCCCGTTACTGTCCACTGTGCGGTAGGTGGTTTTTGTCCTCCATATTCTGTTGGGTACCTGAATTGTTTTTCAGTTGCGGCATTATGGCTGGAAGCACCACTTAAAATAAAATCAGCTCCACCCCCATTAATAATAAGTGCCGACAGTGCCAGGCTTTCCATAGAGGTTGCACAGGCACTAAATAAGCCGAAATATGGCACATCTAATGTTTTAGCTGTAAAACTTGTTGGTGTAATTTGATTAATTAAATCGCCACTAATAAAAAATTGGATCTGTTCTTTATCAATAAAACTGTTTTTTACTGCAATTTGCGTTGCTTCTTCCATCATTGTTCGTTGCGCTTTTTCAAAGGTCGATTGCTTAAGCCACATATCATCATGTAAAAGGTCAAAATCTTTGGAGATATTCCCTTTTGCTTCAAAAGGCCCACCAACAGTGCCGGTTGAAATGATGACAGGTTTATTTTCAAAAATCCAAGTGCGATGTCCAGTCAGCATTATAATCCACCCCACTGAATTAGAATTGTTTTAATTAAAGCAATAACAAAAGCCGAAAAAACGCCAAACAAAATGACAGATCCAGCTAATTTAAACATATTTCCACCGACTCCTAACACAAATCCTTCGGTACGGTGTTCGATAGCAGCAGATATTACTGCATTTCCAAAGCCGGTGACAGGTACTGCTGAACCAGCACCGGCGAATTGTCCAATTCGGTCATATATTCCAAAGCCAGTTAAAAGCATTGTAATAAATATCAGAGTGGCAACAGTTGGATTCCCAACAGTTTGCTCAGTAAAATCAAAGAAATAAATATAGATTGTTGAAATTATTTGGCCGATAAAACAAATGAATCCACCTACAAAAAAAGCCTTAATACAATTTTTTAAAAGGGGTCTCTTAACTTCTCTATCCTGTTGAAATGCTTGGTACTCTTGTGCACTAGGAGGTAGGTTTTTCTTTTTCTTATCTGCCATAAATTGCTCACTCATTTCCTTATGTTTGTTCATTCATAAGTTTAATTAAATGCTTTACCTCTTTCTTAAGATTCTTTTTTGAGATATCACCTTGCCGTATTTTGTTTTCGAGTCGGTTTGTTTCAATCACTATTTTCTTATCAGTTGATAGTTCAACTTTTTGATCAGGGAAAACTTTTTCCAATTTCTTATGCATCTTTTTCCTTAACTTCGCTAATTGGAAGCGTTTATTGTGATGTACTTCAAATGCAATAACCAATATTTTCTCCGTATTTACTGCATTTATAGTCGTAATTTCTTTATGCTGACTTAGACTTTGCTTAGCGTTATTTGAAATGGATTGATCAAGCGATCCTTTAGTAGAAATGTTGGTGAAATTTACTCCATTATTCGGACCACTCTGGGAGGAATCAGTATTTGGACTACACCCTATTAGGAAAAGTATCATGCCGACTATAAACAAAAATCGATATGCATTCATATAAACAATCCTCCCATTGATAGAGGCTGGTCAAATGGAACCAACCTCACAAATCAAGTATTTACATTCCTTTATATTGTGGTTCCTCTTGCTCAATTTGTGTTACTCTAGGTTCAACACTTTGTAAAATAGACTCAGTTTGCTGTGCTGCATTCTCATAAAGTTGCTTCGCTTGTTTATTCTCTGTTTCCAGTGCGAACTGTTCAAAGCTAGCCTGTGCACTTTTAAGACCAGCTATTGTTTGTTTAACCTGGCTTGAAACTGTCATAAATATCCTCCTTTAATTGCGCTTCACTATATATAATTCAATATAATGACAGTAATTATACTTTCTATTTTTTACCTATTACTTTTTCTATTTAAAAAAATTATTAATAAATGGAAACTTTTTACCAGGTCTATACGTCTTATATATAAGATAGGAGAGTGGAAAATGAAAAAAGGGGTATTTATTCTTTCTGTTTTGTCGATATGTTTTCTAATCTCATTTTATTGGTTTTACGAGCAGGCTGGAGCAGAGCTTGCGGTTAACCAAAGCAAAGAGATTCAAAAAGATAACTTTATATTACATATACGGGTTGAAAAAATGGATGAGGGATTTCAAGTTTTCCGTTCCATCCAGTACGTAGGGGAGGAACAGGTTGAAATAACACACCAAACTCCACTTATATCTGTCTCACTGAAACATAAAAATCATGATTATACCGGAAGTAATGTATCAAGAACGCTAACTTCAGGAAGCAGTTATCATCCTCAAGGTTCTAAAACGTTTGAATCACCTGACAGAGGTGAATATACACTGTTTTGCGAATCAAGATTTAAAGTGGAAGGTGAAGAAATAAAAATAAATTATCAGGAAAACTTAACATTCAATTAAGAAACAGCATGCCGAATAAAAACGGATGCTGTTTTTTACTTCTAACGCTTATTTAGCTTTTTGTTTTTAATAAATGTGGTAACGTCCATTCGGATTGCTTTTTTGTATTTTCGAACCATTTGCTCTGACCAAGTGTCTGTACGCGTATTTTTTGACCTTGTTTGGTAATACATTTTGAGTTCTTCGTTAAAACTGTCTATTAATTTCTGCTGAAACTGGCGGTCTTTATTATATTTATTCTCGTGATACACAACCTCAATAGGAAGACGAGGTTTCCGGTCAGGATTTTCATCTGGATAACCAACAGCCATACCAAATAGTGGAACAACATAATCGGGAAGTTCCAATATATCATTAACTCGGTTAATATTATTCCTGAGACTACCTATGTAGCATGTTGCCAACCCCATTGATTCTGCAGCAATGACAGTGTTTTGGGCGACTAACGCTGTGTCTATCGTTGAAACAAGAAACTGTTCTGTACTTTCTAGACTTTCCTGCATTGCCTTTTGCTCCTCTGCAGAAGCTTGCTGGTAGATACGATTTAAATCAGCACAGAAAACAAAGAAATGTCCATTTTCTTCTACATATTCCTGCCCGGATACTTCTTTTAGTTTTGCCTTTACAGTTTCATCTGTAATACCAATAACGGTATAGGCCATGACATAACTTGACGTTGAAGCTTGCTGTGCTGCGCCAATAATCGTATGTATTTGATCAGTGGTTAATGGTTCTTTCTTAAATTTTCTAATAGAGCGATGATTACTAATTACCTTTATTGTATCGTTCATTATCTAAATCTCCTTTAATTATTTGCGTTTAGTGTTAGATTAGTACTTACCGTGGGCCTTTCACTTTCCTGCCACTTTTTAATATTTTCAGGTGATGGTTCTGTTATATCTGGATGAAATACTGAGATTGTGTCATCATCCACCCAATTTGCAGCTAAGATGGGCCATTTATAGTTCAAAAGATCTTTATCGTTTGTTTCGTTAACCAGTGGTAATAGCTCCCATTCTTCCAGGTCTATAACAGCAATGTTGGAGTATGGAGAAGGCGTTTTAAGATTTCTGTTAAAGCGCAGTAATATTTTTGTATTTTCTGGAGATACCTTTGCCTGTATGTATTTTGCTAAATCAGCAACTAAATATGCCTGATTGTCCATTGTCTGATCAAGTAATAAGTATGAGCATAATTCATCGTGACAGGAAAATTCAAGTAAGTAAAGATTTTTATCCGTAGCACTTATTCGAAACATATTCATTTTTTCCAGTGCTTGTTGGCGACTTTGGGTAGCTTGTAGATATGCATCCAAAATTGGAACCATTTCCAGGTTAATCATAACTTCTTCTTCAGGAAGGGCGAACTCGATATACTGATCAACTTCTTCATCTTCATTTTGTTCTTCCACAAACTCAGGATCCTGGTTAGGATCGACTAATTTCGTATCTTTCTGTACAATTACTGGCTCTTCACTGCAAGCAGCCAATAGTAAAAGCACACTTAGACATAACAATCGTATATACATTGTAATCCCCCCACATTCAGCTAATCTAATTATACATTATAGAAAACCTTTTTGTAGGTCAAAAACTTTAATAGATAATATGCCTTCTTGTTAAGGCATTTATTATAAAAATCTACTTTGCCTGAATTTGCTTTTATATAAAAAAACACCACTCGTAAGTGATGTTTTTAGTGGTCATGTGTGTTTTTTTAAAACCTGATTTTAGAATAATTGAAATACATAGTTGATTAGGAACCATAAGATTCCAAAGAATATGATTAAATATGTTACGTATTTGATTACAGCAACTCCAACTTTACTTGAGTCGGACTTTTTTTCTACACGTTCCACTTCTACATCTTTATGCTCATCCATGTTTAGCACTCCTTTAAGTCACATTTGGTAATCGCTATGATTATTTCTAGGGTGTTAGTAATTAAATACCCAGTGGGCAGAACACTAAAACATTTATATTCTTTGACACTTTCCGTAAGTTCTGTTGCTCTTTAATCTTCGCAGTTGATATAAACTGCGAACTAACTGCCAGAATAATCTCTATAAACTCTCACGGCGCCATCCGGGGTCGCTCCGGGCGGATGCTTTCCGCGGGCAACGCTTCAGCTTCCTCGGAAGCCAAAACCGCTTCCTGCGGGATCTTCAGCTGTTGTTTTTCCCGCAGGAGTCACCGCCCTCCGCTCACCCGGACTAGGGTAGTGCTGTCACATAATTATTCTATAGCGATTCCTACTAAAGTCAACAGCGCAGGAAATACACGGAGACTCCTGTGGGAGCTGAGGCCTAGATGAGACTACGCAGCGACGTAGGAGCAAGGAGGCTCATCAGCCGCCCTAGGTGCGCGTAGTGTATTTCCGAAGCGGTGTCATAGCACTCAACCATTTTTCCATGTTAGTTCGCAGTTTATATCAACTACGTATAATTTCTTGTGCGTAAATATCAATTTTGGGCCAGATTTGTTACACTGATGGTAATGATTAGAAATGGAAGGTTTGATCATAATGGTAGAAATGCGGAAACCAATTCCCGTACAAGAAGCGATTGAACACTTATGGAGTCATCGTCAACAGGGCAGTACCGAATATGTGTCAATTAATGATTGTGATGATAGAAGACTTGGAGAAAACATTATCGCTAATCATGCAGTTCCGCCATTTAATAAGTCACCGTATGACGGTTTTGCCTTTAGCGCTGAAGATACTTTCCAAGCCGGTTTAGAAAACCCGATAGAATTTGAGGTTGTGGAACATATTGGTGCAGGTCAAGTACCAACAATACGATTAGGACAAGGACAGGCAACGCGAATTATGACAGGAGCAAAAATTCCAGAGGGTGCGGATTGTGTTGCTATGTTTGAAGTTTGTAAGACTTATGAGAAAGATAATAAGTCCTGCATGTCGATTAAACGAAGAATGAAGGCTGGTCAAAATATAATTGAAGAAGGATCAGAGGTAATTGAAGGTGAAAAGCTTATTGACCGGGGGACTCTAATTAATCCAGGTGTTAAAGCGTTATTGGCTACTTTTGGATATAGTAAAATAAAAGTGGCAAAGAAACCTGTTATCGGGGTGATTGCTACTGGTACCGAATTGCTGGATGTTGATGAAATATTAAAGCCGGGAAAAATTCGTAATTCCAATGCATATATGATTGAATCACAGATATTAAGAGCTGGAGCCGAATATAAATATTTTGGAAAGCTTGCAGATGAATTTGAACCAAGTTTTCAAACGATAAAACAAGCTTTGGAAGAAGTAGATATATTAATTACAACAGGGGGCGTCTCTGTTGGTGATTTTGATTTAATGCCAGCCATATATGAGGAACTTGGCGCAAGTGTACTTTTTAATAAAGTAGCGATGCGGCCAGGAAGTGTTACGACAGTTGCATCTAACGGAGACAAATTGCTATTTGGCTTATCTGGGAACCCCTCTGCGTGTTATGTAGGCTTTGAGTTATTTGTGAGACCAATAATACAGCATAACTTATTTAGTCATAAGCCTTTTTTGAAGCGCATTAAGGGCACATTAGCTGATGATTTTCCAAAGCCCAATCCATTTACGCGATTTGTTCGAAATTATATAACATATGAAAATGGTAAAGTGAATGTAAGACTAGCTGGTATGGATAAATCTAATGTTGTTACGTCATTAGCACATACAACAGGTTTAATGGTATTACCGGGTGGAACACGTGGTTTCAAGTCAGGTGACGAGATTGAAGTATTGCTGTTAAATGATAGTGAGGGTCAACTGGAGTTTTAGTTACTATAAAGGAGCTGTTACAATGCCAAATCAAGTAGAACCAATAAAGGATCATTTCGGTAGAGCATTGAAGGACCTTCGTATTTCTGTTATTGATAAATGTAATTTTCGTTGTACATATTGTATGCCAAAGGAAATTTTCGGAGAGGATCATGTGTTTTTATCAGAAAGTGAGTTACTTAGCTTTGAAGAAATTGTCCGATTGGCTAAAACATTTGCGAAATTAGGTGTGGAAAAAATTCGTATAACAGGTGGCGAACCGCTTATGCGCAGAAACCTGGATGAATTGATTGCACAGTTAACAGTAATTCCCGGAATTAAGGATATTGCATTAACAACAAATGCGGTTTTTTTACCAAAAACAGCTGCAAAATTAAAAGAGGCTGGACTAAAGCGTGTTAATATTAGCCTTGATGCTATCGAGGACGAGGTTTTCAAGCAAATTAATGGGAAGGGTGTCGTAGCCCGTCCTGTGTTAAAAGGAATTGAAGCAGCACAGAAAGCTGGGCTACAAGTGAAGATTAATATGGTCGCCAAGAAAGGAATGAATGAAAGTCAGATTCTTCCGATGGCACGGTATTTTAAAGGAACAAATGTCATTTTACGTTATATTGAATTTATGGATGTTGGTAATCATAATGGATGGGACTTTAAAAATGTCATTACCAAAAAACAAATAATTGATATGATCGATAAAGAGATGCCAATTGAGCCTGCAGAAGAGAATTATTATGGGGAGGTAGCCTCAAGATATCGATATAAGGATGGTGGGGGAGAGATAGGTGTTATTTCCTCTGTTTCCGATTCTTTTTGTGGAACATGCACCAGAATTCGTTTGTCAGCAGACGGTAAGCTATATACGTGTCTATTTGCGTCAAGTGGCTTTGATATTAGAGAAAAAATGCGGAATGAATTGACTGATGAACAGCTAGAGGAAGAAGTTACAGGTTTATGGGGGAATAGAAAGGATCGTTATTCTGAAGAACGGTCTTGGCAAAAAAATAATAATCGCAAAAAAATCGAAATGTCTTACATTGGTGGATAGAGGGAGGAAGCGGATAAATGAAAACTTTTAAGCTTGCATCACTGGAAATTCTTAATAGCCAGGATTCAAGTATGGTTCAGCAGTCTTTTCCCTTATTGGACGGTTTGGTTATAAACCGAGAGGATGAACAAAACCGCTGGATAATAGAGGCATACATTCTCCATGAATATTATAGTTTTTTTCAGAATTTGAAAGATAAACAGGAAGAAATATTAGTTCAGGTGAAGATTACCAAAGAGAGTAATGAGCCTGCAACATTTATTACAAGTCTTATCGGTATTAATGAAATTGGGCCACATATGAATATCCTATTTAAAGGGACTATTGTGGACCAACGAAAAAGTATTGTTGAGGATAAGTTGAAATCACTAATTGATGAAGGGTACAGTGGTGACGAATTATTAACAAAATTTAAAGAGGACATATAAAAGGGTTGGATTGAGGAATCTGACCTTTTCCCTTTGTCCCGTAATCTTACTAATTTATACCAGAAGCGTGATTATACCGATTTGACAAAATAAGTCGGAAAATATCAAAAATGAAAGCAAATATTGCACTCTACTGCTATAATGTTATTAAGATTTTAATTTATTAACCGATATAACTAATGAACGATACTAAGGAGCAACGCTATGTTTTACAATAATCCTATTTTTCGCTGGATAAATAAACTATCACCAGTACAGCTAATTCTACTATTTTACTTAATCGCTGTAATTATTTCTACGATAATGTTAGCGTTGCCAGTTGCCCATCAGGATGGGGTGAATATTCCATTTATTGATGTGTTATTTACTGCAGTAAGTGCCATCAGTGTAACGGGACTTAGTACAATTACAATTGCAGAAACTTTCAGTACAACTGGTTTTTTCTTGATAGCCATAATACTTCAGCTTGGCGGCGTAGGTGTAATGGCCGTTGGTACATTTATTTGGTTATTAATTGGTAAAAAAATTGGACTCCGCGAACGCCGGTTAATAATGACAGACCAAAACCAAACAACCTTTGGTGGCCTTGTCAGGTTAATTAAGCAAATTGTCCTCGTTATTTTAACAATTGAATTTGTCGGTTTTATAATTTTGGGAACTCATTTCCTTCCATATTTTCCTACAGCAAAAGAAGCATACATGCAAGGTTTTTTTGGGGCAATTAGTGCGACAACCAATGGTGGATTTGATATAACAGGTCAATCGTTAATTCCTTTTAAGGATGATTATTTTGTCCAATTTATTAATATGCTATTGATTATTTTCGGAGCAATCGGTTATCCTGTTCTAATTGAATTAAAGGAGTATATGTTTGCGAACCAGGAAAAACGAAAACACTTACGATTCACATTATTTACGAAAGTAACAACATTAACTTTTTTTGTGTTAATCGTTATTGGGACTGTATTTATTATGCTTTTGGATATCGGGAATTTTTTCTCGGATAAATCATGGCACGAAATCTTGTTTTATTCCTTGTTTCAGTCAGTAACAACTCGAAGTGGCGGACTTTCTACAATGGATGTCAGTCAATTAACTGAATCCAACCACTTTTTTATGTCATTTCTTATGTTCATCGGTGCATCTCCAAGCAGTGCTGGTGGAGGGATTCGCACAACGACGTTCGCGCTGGTTATCATATTTATGATTACTTATGCGAGGGGCGGGGGAAGTATTCGGATTTTCAGGCGAGAGGTTTATGATGATGACTTGCTTAAAGCAGTAACGGTGACACTTATGGCCGGAATATTTGTATTTATCTCTGTTCTGGTTGTGTCTATTGTTGAGCCATTCCGATTATCAGAAATTTTATTTGAAATTACTTCTGCTTTCGGCACAGTTGGCTTATCGCTGGGAATCACGAGTGAGCTTACGACATTCAGCAAGGTTGTCATGATGATTTTAATGTTTATAGGAAGAGTAGGAATTATTACCTTTTTATTTATGTTTAAAAATAGTAAGAAGATCGGAAAGTTTCATTATCCAAAGGAAAAAATGATAATTGGATAAAAATGCTGAGGCTGCTGGGAGTGGAATGCCATGTCAAAGGAAGATGTATTGCCAATACATAATCAGGTTTTTGAAAGTTTAAAAGACGCCATTCTTTTTGTTCGAAAAAACGGAGTTATTATAAAAGGTAACAACGCTGCTCAAGCTTTATTGAAGATGGAGGAGTATACATCTGTTTTTGATTACTTGGACTTCAACCTGCTTACAGAAAATGATGAAAGCCATCTCTTGATGGAACAAAAGAATAATAATGGGAAGCTTATCGAAGTAAAATCCATACGAGTTAATGATAATATTTATTGTCTAATAATGAGTGATTTACCCATCCATGATAAGACAGATGAAGTAAAGAAATATATTAATCACTTAATTCACGCTAGTGCTGAGGGGATGGTTATGTATGATAATGAGGTTATAATTGATTGTGATCAAACCTTTGCCGATATGTTTGGATATTCTGAAGATGAAATTAAAAATATGAAAATATCACAATTAATGGATGCCAACAGTACCTGTAAATTGGCTGAAATCATTCATAATGACCCTGATAAACCCTATGAATTAACGGGTGTAAGAAAAGATGGCACGTCTTTTTACATGGAATTCATGGAACACCCGTATAATAACCTTGGTAACATTATCCGCGTTGCAATCATTAAAGATATTACAGATAGAATAGAAAATGAAAAACGAATCGAATTTATGGCATATTATGATGAGCTTACTGATTTACCAAACAGGAATTTTTTCTATAAAGTATTAGGTGAAGCGATTAAAGAAGCTGAATTAAATGATGAAATGCTGGCTGTATACTTTATTGACGTAAATTACTTCAAGGAAATAAATGATACATTGGGATACTCTTTTGGTGATCAATTGCTAAAGGCATGTGGTAATCGGTTTAAAGCATTTTTACAGACGGATACATTTATCGCCAGAATGGGCGGTGACGAATTCCTTATACTGCAACGCCATACTGCGGGTGAGGACGCTGCAATTGATTTAGCAGAGAGTTTGATCTCTGAGTTTGAAAAACCTATTAAAATTGATGATTACGAAATGTTTATCTCCATTAGTATCGGCATCAGTATGTATCCTAAAAATGGAGAAACACCAAATGATTTAATTAAACATGCTGATTCAGCGATGTATGTCATAAAGGAACAGCATCATAATAATTATAATATTTTTGAATCCTCTATATCAGAGAATTTCAAAGCAATGCTCACGATGGAAAGTGAATTAAGGGAAGCGTTAAAAGAAGGACATTTTGAACTGCATTATCAGCCGCAAAAGAACCTTAATACTGGAAAGATTATTGGTATGGAAGCATTACTTCGCTGGAATCACCCTGTAAAAGCATATATTCCTCCAGATGATTTCATTTCACTAGCTGAGAAAACCGGACTTATTATTGATATTGGAGACTGGGTTCTAAAAGAAGCATGTAAACAGAATAAAATATGGCAAGACAACGGATATACCCCGGTAATTGTAAGTGTTAATTTATCTGCAAAGCAGTTTCACCAAAAGGGATTGGTAGAAAAAATAGAAAAGATCCTGCATGATACTGGTCTCGACCCGTCTTATCTGGAACTTGAAATAACGGAAAGTATGGCTATGACAAATGAAGAGTATATACTGGAAACAATTCAACGTTTACGTACACTCGGTGTGCTGGTTTCAATTGACGATTTCGGTACGGGGTATTCTTCACTAAAATATTTAAGCTTATTTCCAATAACCAAGCTAAAAATTGATAAAATGTTTATGAACGAAAATCAAAAACAAAATCAGGCGATTGTAAAGTCAATTATTCATATGTCACACTCCCTCGATATGAAAGTTATTGCAGAAGGGGTAGAAACGATTGACCAGCTTAACTTTCTGGAAGGTGAGAAGTGTGACGAAATGCAAGGATTTTACTTTAGCAAACCATTGCCTCCCGATAAATTAACCAAATTGTTCAAAACAGTAGGGTAAAAAAATTAACATATGTAAAAAGCTTGTGCTAGGAATAGCACAAGCTTTTTTTAGTAATAGAAAGTTGCACCTACGATAATAAGCAGGATAAAAAGCACAACGATTAGCGCGAAATTGTTACCATATCCGTGGGATCCACCATAACCACCCATTCATTATCACCTCCTACGTGTGTTTACACTTATACTATATGACAAATGAAACAAAACGTATGGACGTTTGACTAATTAATTTAACATGAATGAGTGGCTGACCTATTCAACAAGGGTTTTTGACAGGTTTAAAATTTTTAATTGATTATTTTCATTACCAATGGTAAGTACATATTTATAGACTTCTTTTTTTGTTCCTTCTTTATTCTGCAGATTTGTTTCCACAGTCACATTAACGGTTGTTTCTACTTGGTCGTTCTGTTTAATTTTGCTGGAAAAATCAGAGTACTGGAGGTCAATAATGTGAATATATCGCTCCCTAAAGTCTGAATATGAGTTCTCAGATTGCATCGAACTTCCCAGTAATGTATATGCACCTACATAATCTCTTATAATAATGCTTTCAAAGAAATAATCAATGATGTATTCAGCATTTTCTTTTAGCTTTTTAGGTTTTGTATTGCTGCCGATTTCGGAAGTATTAGCAAAGTCCAACTGTTCGTTTTGTGCTTCATTCGACCACTTTGTAACTTTTTTAATAACCTCGCTTATCGGAATACTAAATCCAATTGTCCCATCCTCGGTACCTACAGAATTAATTCCAATAACGTTGCCGGTTTCTCTGTTTATTAGTGGTCCACCACTATTACCATGTGTTATCTGTGCTGATATTTGATAAACATTTTCATAATTAAATCCATCAACTGAAAAATTTCGTTCTGTACCAGATATTATCCCTAATGTTACTGTATTCTGAAATCCGTGAGGGCTTCCAAGTGCTATAACTTCATCGCCCATTTCAGCTTGCACATCTTTTTCGATTGATAAGGAATTTTGACCAGCAAGCTGTGGAACGCGAATAACAGCAATATCTGTATCTTTTCCCATTCCTACTACTGCAGCAGGATAAGCACGTGCATTCGCAGTTTTTACATATATTACATCAGCATCTCTTACCACATGTGCATTGGTAATAATATCGCCTTTATTGTTATATAAGAATCCCGACCCAGTGATTGTATTGAATTCATTTCGCCCTTCTATTTGAACAACACTTTTTTCGGATTCGTGGATAATTGTTTTTAAATCAATGCTTCGGGAGCTTGACTCTACTTTACTAACAACAGGATTATTTACAGCTACGCTTTGAGTACTCCATAAGTTATGAATGTAAAATAATAGGACAGCACCGATTATAACGACAACTCCTGTTACTATTAATGGTTTGGTTTGCAATTTATGCATCTGTTCACCTCGTTAATACATAGATACTATTGATTGGTGTACCATTTTATTTTTTCTACTTTAATATCAATATTTTTCCCTTCTTGATCAATGTCAAAATGGGTAAACTCAAATTCACCAACCTCATCGGGATATAGTGTTTCTGGGTATACATATACTTTATTTGATAAAAATTCGCTTCCTGATTTAGAAGACAATGCATATTCGACCAATATTGTATTAATAGGAATCGTTGCAACACTTTTTACTTTACCTTTTACAACCAATTTTCCTTGTTCATTATTTTCCACATTTACTGAAACAAGTTCAATCGCATCATTTTCATTTAATTTTCGTTCTTCTTCTGCCGAGCTTATCGCTTGCTCAATTCGTTGACGCTGGGCTGTTTCGAAGGCTGTTTTTTCCTTATCAATTGTTGTTTTCAGGCTTTGCAGTTTTCCAGAGTTTGGCGCATATTTTAAACCATCTTCAACTATTACAATCGCATTTGAAAATTGTTTATCATTCAGTTTTTCACTAGCTTTTGAATAGGTGTAATCAATAATTTGATTTCGGATCCTAGTTGTAATTTCTTCCGCCTCGTCGTGCTTAATCGACTCAGCTTCCCACAGCAAAGTTTTCATGTCATCAATGCTTGGATCCTGATTTAATTTATGTTTAAGCTCTTCAAGCTTTATCGAATTACGTTCTGATGTAAGTTTATTAATTAATTGTGTCACAGCATTGCCGTTATAGTTGCTTAATGAGTTCTCGGCATCATTAATGAGAGTTAGTGCTTTTTGAAATTCCTGTTTTTGCAAGTAATTATTCGCCTTTTCTATACTGGTTTTAATTTTTAAGGCTTCCTGTACATAATTTAATGCAACAGTTGCTTGTGTAAATTCTTTATTATTTTCAAGTGCAGAACGGAGTAAATCCTTTGCTTCTTCATACTGGCCATCCATGACGTTTTCTTCGGCTTTATTGTATAAGTCGCTAGCTTCAGCTGTTTGGTTTTGCAGGAATATATAATAAATACCAGCAGATAAGATAACTATGGCTAACATTGAGATAGGGATATACCAGTACTTATTGAATGATTTATGGTTGTTAAGTCGTTCGTCTGTATCCTCTGGCAGTTGTTTGCCACATTTTATACAATATAACTCATTTTCTTTCACTTTTGTGCCACAATAAGGACAGTGATGCATAACAAAACCTACTTTCATTGTCTAAGCATATTCTAGGCAGATGAAAAAGTGTAAACACTTTCTTCCTGCATAAGTGCAACTAAGGCTTATCTATATTAAAGCTTAGAGAAAAGCCAAGTTTTTCTAATATTTCTTTTCTATTTTATCATATTTTTGCTTTATTTAGGAAAGGGAAATTGATATGATAGGAAAAGGAAGAATATAATTTAAATTGTTAGGTTTTTACATAAATACAATAGAGGAGGTACACCATATGGAACTTTGGGAAACAGCTTTTGGTATCATTTGCTTCGGATTAGTTGCGTTAAATATAGGTTACTGCATTTTTGATAATGAATAATACTCCAATAGTAGAAAACTTGGGATTCTTATGTAAGCTTAAATTGCTTTCTAGGAGTCCCTTATACTTTGGAAGGCAAGCCGATATATAAAATAAGAGGTTGAAGTATTGCCGCTTGGAACAAGGATCTGGCAAATGGTTGAAGTGAATCCTCTTTCCGCTAAATAGGAGAAATTAATGCTTACGGAACCATGAGACGGATCCTCAATCTTTTATAAAATGGGTTCTTCTACAACTGGGGAAAAATGTATGTTCAATGTTATTAGCATTTTTCTTTTTCAAGACAGAGTCCGTTACATTTGAAACAGCCTTTTAATTAAACAAGGTGACTGCGCCATCTGCACCCATGTCGGTTTCCTAATAACTAAAAAGGGCAGGCAATGTTGATACCTGACCCTTTTTCTTTATTTTGTCATAGCCCATTCGTCAAGTGGAAAAATGACAACCTCTGATTTTCCAATAATATTATCTTCATTAACAAACCCTAAGCCATTTCTGCTATCTTTGCTTACTATTCGGTTATCTCCCATAACATAATAACTGTTTTCAGGTACTTTAACAGGACCAATTTCACCAGTATTGTTCCTTGCATCTATATTTATGAATGGTTGTCCATATTTTTCGCCATTGATATACAATGTATTATCCTCTACTTTAATAGTTTCGCCAGGCATCGCAATAATTCGCTTGACATAATTCTTTAAAGGTCTTTCGATAATAACGATGTCGCCGCGTTCTGGTTTATCAAATAAATAGGTGAACTTATTGAAAAGTACTGTTTCTCCATCTTCAAGAGTAGGTTCCATACTCTCACCGTCCACAATCGATGTTGCAAATACGAATGATCTAAGGAAAAAGGCAAGAACTATCGCTATTAATATAGCTTTTCCCCATTCCAGCCATTCATTTTTCTTTTTTGGTGTAGTCAAAGAAGACATCCTTTCTTAACCCGTACATCAAAGTATAACAGAAATTCATTTCTGGATAAGGCATACTTTAATTTTTTTTCTTGTTTTGTTTTGCAATTTTCTTAAGTTCCTTTATCATGTTGTCCTTGTATTCATTATCTGTATTTAGATGTAGACCTACCTCAGAAGAATGGTGGAAGTTTTTAGTCCATATTATTTTGCCAGATGCGTGAAAAGTATGAGATTCTAAGATAAAGGAAAGATTTATTTTCGTATCTCTTTTCAAATCAATTACATTTTTACAGTTAATCTTAGCCCCTTCGTTACTTACATCAAGAATATGAACATTGGCAGTTACTGTACTGTTTTCTTCTCTTTTAGTCATTTTTCCTTCAATTGGCTGATTAAATACGAAGCGGTATGCTTCATTTCTTTTGTAATACATCGAGACCCTCCTACAGTCTAGCATCCACATTTCTAAAATATCATTTTCAGTGCATTCCGAATAGGCTTTTAAATTACTTAAGCAGAAACTTGTCATTATTTGTGCACCTGTGCTAAAGTTAAGTAAGCATTGAAAGGAGGTACTGTACTAATTAATATGTGCACTACAGAAAAGCTTCTGGAAAGAATAGAATTCCTACGTAATAAAATGACTGATGTTGCTTTTGAAAAAGGATTTACAAGTGTTGAATCAATTAATATCAGTCAAGAATTAGACAGGCTTTTAAATCTTTTCGATGACGTAAAGAAGACTAAACATCAGAGAAGAATAGATTAAAGTCGACTTAATTAAATTATTTTTTTCCTCTGTAAAAAAGCCTCAAGACGGTCAAGCCCAATTTTGATTGTTTCGATATCATATGCATAAGAAAGACGCATATAACCTTCACCTAAGGAAGAAAAAGAATCCCCTGGAACTAATGCGATTTTACCATCACGAACTAAATTTACTCCCAATTGAAATGATGATATTTTATCTTTTATCGGAAATTTAGGAAAAAAATAGAATGCTCCATCAGGTTTGTTGACATAAAGACCCATGTTAATTAACCGATTATATACATAATCACGTCTTTTCTTATATTCATTGCGCATTTTAGCGGGATCATCCAACCCGTTTGTTAACGCCTCTAATGCCGCATATTGACTAATGGATGTTGCGCAAGAGACATTGTATTGGTGAACTTTTAACATGTGTTTTGTCAGCCATTCTGGTGCCAGCGTATATCCAATTCGAAAACCAGTCATTGCATGTGATTTGGATATTCCATTAATGACTATTGTTCTATCTTTAACTTTATCAAACTCTGCTATAGACGTATGTTTCCAATCATATACAAGTTCACTGTATATTTCGTCAGCTAAAATAAATATATTTTTATACTGCAGAATTGAAACAAGTTCCTGTAATTCATCCTTAGTAAATGAAGCCCCTGTTGGATTGGAAGGGTAGGGGAGAACGACACATTTTGTCTTACTTGAGATATGTCTTTCCAGGTTTTCTTTTGTAAGTTTAAAATTATCATTGGTAGTATCTGCATAAACAACATCTGCTCCAGCCAATTTTATGAGTGGTTCATATCCAGGATATATTGGCGCAGGCAGAATCACTTCGTCCCCTTGAGATAAAATAGTACGAAATGTTATATCAATAGCTTGTGAAGCCCCTGATGTAACAATGATTTCTGATTTCGGGTCATATTTAATGCCATAATTATACTTATAATACCCCGAAATGGCAGTTCGCAATTCAATTATTCCTGCATTATGAGTATACATTGTTTTATTATGATCAAGTGCTATTTTTGCAGCTTCCTTAACGTGTTCTGGTGTATGAAAATCGGGTTGTCCTATTGTTAGGGATGTCACATTCTGTTCATCAGAGACCATATTGAAAAACTTCCGAATCCCTGATATTTCAACATCTTTAACAGAATTATTAAGATTTGGTCGCATCAGTTAACCTCCAGTATGAAAAAATTTCATAAAATGTTCAAATAATTTTGATTTGTTGTACAACATATAGGGTATAATAGATAATGAGCAAATATAAAGGAGTGTGAATTATGCGCCCAATAAAATACCAAAATTTTGAAGAACTAGTACAGCAAAACAAGCAAGAGCTATTAAGAGACGAGAATGAGTTAGAACAAATTGAACTTCGTCTGGAAAAGAAGCAATCAGATATAAAGCCCAATAAACTAAAACGCTTTTCTTCCTAATAATTATTCAGATAGAAATGAAAACCTTATGATTTGAACACTCATTCAGGTCAATTTTTCTACTGATAATCATAACATAGGTTGATAAGCCGAGACTATCTTTAGAACCCCAAAAAACAGGGGCACATTTAATAAAAATGCTTCCCCTGTTTTATTATGCAGTTAAGTAAAGTTAAATGCGAAGGGGCTCTAAGGAAGCAAATAAGCTTCATAAGAACCCCATTAACGATGCCAGGTTTACTATTATAAATTTTTAAAAAGTATATTGTTTTCTAAATGAACGTGCTGAAAAGTATCTGCCTCCATTTCCGCTAATCGGGCATATGTGATTCGGTATGAACTGCATGCATCTGCTGGAGGTTCAAATCCGTTGGTAATTTCCCGCATGCGTTTTAAAATGTTTCCTGATGCTTCATGTTCGTCTTCTAAACCACCATTAGCCTCATGGATATGATTCAGAAGTTTTTCACTAGGATTTTTTTGATATTCTTTAATTAAAGGAAACACTTCGCCTTCTTCTTTAATCATATGTTCTTCCATGTCTACCTTAAACTCGTTATATAAGCGATGCAGTTCTTTTAGATGTGGGTGGTTTGCTCCATGTACACGAAAAATCTTTGTGACAAATTGTCCTAAAGCAGGAAGCTCTTCATTCAGATATGCGTGATGTGTGTGAACAACGTGATCAATTAATTCAGCTGGTGGGACTGCATCCCAATCAACTACTTCATGATCTTCTTGTTTCCAACTATCAAAGGCACTGTTAAGTTCCCCTAATACAACTGTTTTATCTATTTCTTTTTCCTTAAAAACATCTCCCAGCGGACGATCCCCACCACAGCAAAAATCGATTCGACGTTCTTTGAACAAATCACTCGCTTTTGGAAATACCTTTACAATTTCAGCTGGTGTATGTTCAGTAGTAAATTGACTCATTACTATTACCTCCTATTAGTGAACTTACTTAGATAATAGTGGATTTATTGTTTGTATGTCGTGATTGATATCACTTACTTACGATTTTTTTAATTTAGGGCTGGAATAGGCTTGTATTAAGATTACCGCACCGATAATGCACGCCATTCCGATCATTTGTATAAAGGAAAAGGCTTCGTGAAAAATGAATATCCCAATTAATGTTGCAACAACAGGCTCGATTGTCGTGAGTATAGACGCTTTGGAAGCTTCTGTGTTGTTTAAACCGTGTGTGTAAATAATATAGGCAAATGCGGTTGGGAGGAAGCCTAATCCGAATGCATAAAACAATACTGTGGGGTCCAGTAGCATATGAAATTTTTCCTGATAAGGGAAAAATGGCAATAATGTGACAGCAGCTATAATAAATGTATAGGTTGTGATACTAAGACTGGAGTATTTTTTTAATGCAAATTTACTGAAAATACTATATAGGGCATATCCAATACCTGACCCTAATCCGAATAGAATACTTGTCAGCTGAAACGTCGCTAGATTCAAGGGTACTAATCCAACAACTAGTGCAGTTCCCATTAGTGTAATTAAAAGTGCGATGATTTTGAGTCTTGTCAGGGCTTCTTTGAAAAGAAAAAAAGATAAAAGCGTAACGAATGCAGGCGCTGTATATAGCAAAGCTGTGGCAACAGGAATTGTCGATAGCTCAATTGCCGTAAACATACAGTAATTGAAAAAAATGATGCTGAAAATCCCGGTACCGATAAAATACTTAATATCTCGTATGGAGTTAAGTTTTAATTTCTTTGGTGAAGTAAAAATTAGATAGATGACTAGTATAATAGCAGCAGACCAAGCTCGAAGTGTAACAACTTCCATAGGTGTGAATCCAAACGAATATAAGTTTTTTACATACCAGCCGATTGTACCCCAAAGCGCAGCACCTAAGATGATATAGATGAAAGCTCTATTCATGGCAGATTCCCCCTTTACCATTCAATAATAGCAATTATATCAGATTAGTATGTTTTGTATATTCCTAACGCAAATTGTATATATTGAATAGTAAATCTTTGGAAAGTAGTTGAAATAAATGATTGGAAGTTTAAATACAGCCAATAATATAATAAATAATCTGTTACCAGCAGAAATTAAAGTAGAGTATGTATATATATTTATTGGAGTTATATTAGTCTATTTAATAGTGCATCCACTTGTAAATTGGGTGATTTCAATGCAATCGACTAAATTATTGGCGTATATCATGAGTAGTTTGGCTTTTTTGGTACTATTTCTGTTAGGTATTAGTTTAACTACGGTTCTTAATTTAACGCTATTGGCTATGACGTTGCAGTGTCTTGCCATCTTTGGTGGATGCCTTATTATTATTCATGCTCTCCAGTATCTATTCAGAAAAAACAAAAGCATATAAATAAGAGAATGCAGCACGGTTTAGGAGGGTAAAGTGTATAAAACACATACCGTTTCGTGATCCTAATTAATAGAATAAGAATTATTTGATTTAACACATTAATTAACATTGTAAATAACAATCTAAGGGGAGGAATTAATGCCACTCGGAGTGAGGATCCGACAAACAGTCTAAGTGAATCCTCAAAGGTGCTCTTGGAAGGGTGAGGCAGATCCTTGTTCCGTTAAAAGCAGAAAATCAGCCGAATTTGAGGAGGAAATATCAAATAACGGAATAAGGATCCGCCAAATTAGTAAACATGATTCTCCTTCTGCTAACAATGGATTTTTCAACAACTGGGGCGAAATGTAAGCTAATTATCATGTGACTTCTAATATAATTAGCATTTTTTGTCCCCAAAACTCTAACCCATTAGCAGTACAGGCAATATTCTAAGCAGTAAGAAAGTATTAATCCTTTCTTACTGCATAAGTGCAACTAAGGCTTATCTATATTAAAGCTTGGCGATAAGCCAAGTTTTCTAATAATTGCGGCGTGTTTTGGTAGGAGGCCATTCCATTTTCCCAAGAGAAGAAGGGGTGAAATAAGAAGATGTGTATTTTTTTTGCGAAACACGTTGCTGTTTATCTGCGGGGTGCCAATTAATATAGTTATAGACGATTTTTTTCGCATGTGAAAGTGACATCTTTGTTTGAGGATTTCGGTAGCTTGAATCAAGATCACCTAAATGGTCAAGTTTTTTGAAGTCATCTTTTGTTGGGGGAATATGAAAAAAATAGTCGTCCACTTTTACTAGAAGTGTAGAATGCTGATTACTGAACTTTGGATGATTTGAGAAGTGTAAACCAACTTTCTGAGCACGTCTTTCTTTTAACAAGCGGTTAATTGCTTCCTTCTTTATAAAATAGAGATGCTTTGGTTCTGGTGCAGTTTTGGCATGACGGTTAATGGTAAAGAGTGCTTTGGCAATTTCGCTTAAAGGAATCGATTGTTTCTCGTTCATAGGATTCTCTCCTCTCTAAATTGTTAGAATTACTTCTCTATATCGTATCGTAAAGCTTGTCCTATTGCAATATTTTAAAAAACTGCCAAAAAAAGAAACAGGGCAAGGCCTGTTTCAAACTTCTTAGCTCATATCTTCAATATCCTGAACAATTTTCTCCATATTTGCTTGTTCTCTGCCATCATAGCCTTTGATAGCATTTCCTTCTGGTGTCACAATGAAAAATCTGGTTGAATGCATCACCTGATTGGAGTCTGCAACCTTTTCAACTGCCGATTTAAAGGATTTTATAGAGAATTCTTTAATTGTCTCAAAGTCATATCCAGTAAGCAAATGCCAATTGTCAAACGTACCACCACGTGCCTTGGCATAAGACTTTAGTGTTTCCGGGGTATCATTCTTAGGATCAACACTAAATGAAACAAGTTGAACTTCTTCTTCAAGACCAGCCTCTTTTAATTGTTTTTGTAAATCAGCCATATTTGAAGTCATCGGTGGGCAAACAGTAGTACAATTAGTAAAGATGAAATCTACCACCCAAAACTTGCCTTCCATATCACTTTTACTGACCTGTTCACCATCCTGATTTGTAAACGTAAAATTCTTTACTGCGTAAGAATAGTCACCTTCATATTTTTCACCACATGCACTTAATATAATAACCAATAATAAAGGAAGTATTATTTTTAATTTTGACATATGTATTTCCTCCTAATTGAAATCGTAACAATTGTAGCATGTTTTTGGTGAAAAGACTATGAACAAACTGTTACAATTCAAGGTTGAAGAAGGAGGGGACTTTACAACTAGCTTTTTAATGTAAAGGTATGGATTTCCGGTTTGCATAAGAAGCGATACGGTAATCGGGTTGTCCCTAAGCCTCTGCTCACATATAGTGTTAACTTTCCGTTTTGTAACATGTGTTTTCCTTGAACATACTTCTCCGCATACATTGGCGTATATAAATGTCCAATAAAAGGAAGGCGAACCTGTCCGCCATGACTATGTCCTGACAGCTGAACATCTACAGGGAAGTGAACTGTCGTATCAGCAAAATCAGGCTCGTGTGCAAGAAGTATTGTAAACAGGTTCGGGTCTGAATTTGTTAATGTTTTTTCTAAATCCGGACTGCCCAGCATTACATCATCTATACCAGCCAAGGCAATTTTTTCGTTATTTAGGTTAATTGATGTATAGCTGTTCTTTAACAGTTGAAATTCGGCTTTGTCCATGACATTCTTTACGATGTCGGTTCCGTATCCACCATGGTCATGGTTACCATAAATCCAGTATTTACCATGATTTGCTTTGAGCTTTCGTAGTGTTTTGATGAGTTCACTGTCCCAGTTATACATGTGTGGTTTGTCGACAAGGTCTCCAGTAAATACGATTATATCTGGCTTTTGGGCATTTATTGTTGATACCAGTTCAGTAAATTGTTCTAGTGAATAGTGATAACCAATATGTGTATCAGAAAATTGTACGATTTTAAAGTTGTTAAAGGATTCGGGTAACTTGGATGATGATAATATCTGCTGGTTGATGTCAAGCATTGTTGGTTCAATTTCTCGTGCATAATAATAAGAACCCCCACTTAAGCCAACCAAAGCTAGTAAACTTCCAATAGATTTTTTTAAGAAAGTGCGTCTGTTCATATATGTCAAACCTTTCACCGGGTTTAAAATTCTTTTAATAAGGCTCTTTGCAGACTTTGTTGTCTTTTAATCTTCGCAATTGATGTAGACTTCGACACAGTGTGAAAAAACACTCCGCGCACCTTAGTTCGCTGGCAAGACTACTCGTGCTGCGCAGTCCGGGGTCTTGCCGATGCCTTTCCTCTCACAGGAGTCTCTGTATATTTCCTGCGCTGTATTATGCTCACTTTATTTTAACTATTTAAACCAGCAGTTGGAAATTGAGAGACTTCTGTGGGACAGCGATTCTAGGAGACCTCAAATTGAGCGTTACACACGATCGTGGCAGAGTAATTATGCCACGTCTTGTAGGAACGTCTTCACTAGCAAGTCCTGTGCGTCGAGGCTCGTGGTGAGCCCTCGGTGCGCCTAGTATATTTCAGCTGCGTGGTCGGAGAGCTACACTAAATACTACGAATCGGTTATCCATATTCTGTGGGGCAGTTTACTTCTTTATGATTTCATTTCTTTGGTAAAGCCACACCTATTAGAAAACAGATTTAATTAATTTCTCGTATGATAGTAATCATACCTTATTTTATTAGGAGATTAAACAATATTCTGGTTTATCAATGCATCCTGTTTACAGTTATTTTTTTGACTTTTGTGATTGTTATAAATATGATTATAAATATAGATGAAGGTTGTTTTCCAAATGATTGTTGTTAGGAACTTGGTTTGCTAGTGAAGGGACTTTACGAAGATCTATGCGGGAAAATGAAGGGAATGATTTCCTGTAATGATTGTCTCTGCGAGCGAAGGAAGCAGCGCAGTTCCCAGGGTATTTGTTGTGCAACAAAACATACGAAAATAACCTAATGGATAAAAGGGGGATTATATGAAAAATAAAACAGTTATTGTAACAGGAAGTTCTAGTGGAATGGGAAAGTACATGGCAGAAAAGTTTGCTGTTGAAGGTGCAAATGTTGTGCTTACTGGCAGAAATGACGACCGGTTACAAGCGACGAAAGAGGAGCTGGATAAAAATTCAACCGGTGAAATATACACCGTTTCAATGGATGTAAGAAAACCTGAAGACGTGAAACGGATGGTCGAAAAAACAGTCGAAAAATTTGGGTCAATTGATCATCTTGTGAACAATGCAGCGGGTAACTTTATTGCTGCAGCAGAAGACCTTTCAATTAATGGCTGGAATTCAGTAATTGACATTGTGTTAAATGGCACATTTTATTGCAGCCAAGAGGTAGGGAAGTATTGGATTGAGAATGAAATAAAAGGTTCAGTTATTAACATGGTTGCGACTTATGCTTGGAATGCTGGGGCAGGCGTTGTCCATTCATCTGCAGCAAAAGCAGGGGTGCTTAATCTGACACGCACTTTAGCGGTGGAGTGGGGGACAAAATATGGTATTCGTGTAAATGCTATTGCACCGGGACCAATTGAGCGTACTGGCGGTGCGGAAAAATTATTTGAGTCAGAAAAAGCTGCGAAACGTACCATAAATTCAGTTCCGCTACAGAGGTTGGGTAAGCCGGAGGAAATTGCTGACCTTGCTCACTTCTTACTCTCCGACAAGGCTGCCTATATTAATGGAGAGGTTATAACAATGGATGGAGGACAGTGGCTTAATAAGTTCCCATTTTAAACATTAAAGCGTGCTATCCATTGGGATAGCACGCCAGCTCAGTTGTTTAAATAACATAATAAAATACAGTAAAGAAATGAAAAATGGATCCTGCCAGGACGAATAAATGCCATACAGCATGGTGATAAATAAAACCGCGCCATATATAAAAGATAGCCCCAAGTGTATATAACATTCCACCAATGATTAATAGCAGCATACCTGTTCCATCCATAATAGTAGTAAGTGGATTCCATACCAGTGTAATTAACCAACCCATTAAAACATAAAATAGTGTTGACAAAACAAGGAATTTTTTAACGAAAAATATTTTGAAGAGAACCCCGATTAATGCAATTCCCCATACAGTACCAAACAAAATCCAGCCCAATTCATAACGTAAATGCACAAGCAGGAACGGGGTGTATGTACCTGCGATAAACAAATATATCGACGAATGATCAAAGATTTGAAAGATATCTTTCCATTTTCCTTCCGGCAGACTGTGAACGATCGTTGATGATAAATACATGATCAGCATTGTTGTTCCGAATACGGAAACCGAAATAATTTGCCATGGGTTTCCGTTAAGTGAAGCAAAAATAATCAATAGCACAAGACCAACAATACTTAATAATGCGCCTATACCATGAGTTATTGCATGGATAATTTCTTCTTTTCTTGTAAAAGTGTGTATTTCCAATTACGCAGCCTCTTTCTGTTTCGATATATAATTATTGTAAACTGAAATTATTAAAAAAACAGTTACAAAAGTCACAATCATTCACACCACTGATTGTCACTTGTTATTGTATACTCACATGAAACTCTAAAAATTATTCGATAATATTAGGAATATGTAGGAACTATATATGTTTCTCGAACATTAACTATGGTAAACTAAGGATGTGGATGTAGATTATAATTCCTTTATTTAAAGATAAGAAAGTATACATACTTTCTTACTCCATAGGTGCAACTTAGTCACTCGTCATTAAGATTTGCACTTCAGAGTATAGGGGTCTAAAGAAAGCAAAGCACGCTTTCCTAAGAATCCCTTTAACGGATGTCACGTTCTCTAAAAAAATTGTTGTTGCTAGTATTCAAAAGGAGCGATTTAGTATGAGTACGACACAGGAAAAGCAATTAACAGATATTGTAATAAAAGATATAATGATATCATCTGAAAAAGTTGCCCATGTTCAGTTGAATAATCCATTGGAACACGCATTATTAGTATTGGTGAAATCCGGTTATTCCGCTGTCCCGGTATTAGATGCATCATATAAGTTAGTAGGAACCATTGGTAAGACAATCATTCTGAATGAAATTTTAGGTTTGGAGCGATTTGAGATTGAAAAACTTTCTGATATGCGCGTTCATGAAGTTATGAATACTGATATACCATCACTGTCAAAAGACGATTCATTTATGGATGGGTTAAAAGCACTTATTAACAATACATTTGTATGTGTTTCTGATGAAGAGGGTTATTTTGATGGAATTGTAACCAGACGTGCTATTCTAAAACAGACTAATCGAGATTTTTATACAAACAGAAATGACCAATTATAAAATTGAGTTATTGCTGCACCCTTGCAGAATTATAATGCGTAGGGTGTTTTTTAAATTTTGGGGAACTACAAAATTTGAGTGCTGTGTATAACTGACTAAGCTATCTAGCGATGTCCAGCTACAGCGCCCAGCGCAACTTCCTTCACCTTCGTACGTCGCTAAACGGATGCTTCTCGCTTTTGTTCTTTAGCAGATAAGAATTACCTATTAATTAACCTTAAGTTTTCTAACAGAAGAAGCTGTGATAGCCTATGGTAACAAGTCTTAAAAAAATAAAAACGATGAAGCGCCCCTTTGTATTGGCAGCCGTTATGCTTGGCATGTTTTTAGCTGCGATAGAGGCGACAATTGTTGCAACAGCAATACCCAGCATTGTAGCAGATCTTGGCGGTTTTTCACTTTACAGTTGGGTTTTTTCTGCTTATTTACTGACTAATGCTGCTACAGTATTAATATTTGGCAAGCTTTCTGATATTTTTGGAAGAAAGCCTATTTTTATGCTTGGCATTACCATTTTCCTGACTGGTTCTACGCTCTCGGGCTTTAGTGAATCCATGACAATGCTAATTATATCAAGGTTTGTTCAAGGGGTTGGTGCAGGCGCTTTGATGCCAATTGCAACTACGATAATTGGTGATATTTACAGCAAAGAAGAGCGGGCCAAAATCCAAGGGCAACTGTCTAGTGTATGGGGAATATCTGCTGTTACTGGGCCGTTGCTTGGTGGTTTTTTTGTCGATGTCTTAAGTTGGCGTTATGTATTTTGGATGAATATTCCCTTAGGTATATTTGCTATGCTAGGGATATTTTTCTTTTTCCATGAAAATGTGGAAAAGCAAAAACGTTCTGTTGACTACCTTGGGTCGGTGTGGATTGTAATAGCTGTTACATCTTTGCTCTTCATTTTAGTTGAAGGTGGTATAGGAATTTCGTGGAACTCTGGTGCCATGTATGGTCTGATTTGTTTAGTCGTTGTGGGATTACTTTTATTCGTAATCCAGGAAAGGCGTGCAGCGGACCCGATGATGCCGTTTGAAATTTGGAAACATCGAATAATCAGTATAGCAAATTTAACTTCACTGACGACTGGAATGATTCTTATTGGTGTTTCCAGTTACTTACCTGCTTTTGTGCAGGGTGTTATGGGTTATTCTGCAACAGTAGCAGGGTTTACGTTAACAACAATGTCTATTGGGTGGCCAATTGCAGCTATGGTCGGGGGCAGGCTTTTGCTGGTAATAGGATATAGAGCAACATCATTAATTGGTGGTACATCATTAATTATTGGAGCACTATTGTTTTTCCTGCTGTCCCCTGATAAAGGGCCGGTATGGGCGGCGGCAGGATCATTCTTTGTGGGAATAGGTATGGGTTTAACGAACACATCATTTATTGTTGGGATACAAAATGCGGTTGAATGGGAAGCGCGTGGTATTGCAACTGCTGCAAATATGTTTATGCGCTCGATTGGCAGTGCACTGGGTGCGGCATTACTTGGAGGTTTGCTAAACAGCAGAATTCAAACCTTTATTCAGAATAAAGAACTGGAAAGTAAAGTCTCTGTCGATACGGCAAACAGTTTATTGGATCCACATCAAAATGCTTCACTTTCACAGAAGGTTACATCTGTATTGCAGGAAGGTCTTACTTCAGGATTACATCTTGTTTATACAGGCCTGTTAATACTGGCAGTGATTAGTTTTACCCTAATTTATTTTTTGCCAAAAAAAGGACAGGAGTAGCTTGTTCTTGCGAGTGATTGTGTGGTCTGCTAAAGTAAAATAAATACATAAAATTGGAGGAACAAATTATGAAAATGATGGATGCAAATGAGATTATCAGCTTTATTTCAAATAGTACAAAGAGTACACCTGTGAAAGTATATATTAAAGGTAATCAATTGAATGAATTAAACTACGGTGAGTCAATTCAGTCATTTGTTGAGAAAAATAGTGGTGTCTTATTTGGACAGTGGAAGGACATTCAATCCTTTTTGGAAAATAATAAAGAGCAAATTGAAGATTATGCAGTGGAAAATGATCGCAGGAACTCTGCCATTCCATTACTTGATTTAAAAGAGGTTAATGCACGAATTGAGCCTGGAGCTATTATCCGTGACCAAGTTGAGATTGGAGATGGAGCAGTTATTATGATGGGCGCAAGCATTAACATTGGTTCAGTTGTTGGTGAGGGCACCATGATTGATATGAATGTTGTTCTTGGTGGTCGTGCTACTGTTGGAAAAAATTGCCATATTGGTGCTGGGACAGTGCTTGCGGGCGTTATCGAACCACCTTCTGCGAAACCGGTTGTCATTGAAGATGAAGTAGTTATTGGTGCCAATGCTGTTATTCTGGAAGGAGTAACAGTAGGAAAGGGATCAATTGTAGCTGCCGGATCAATAGTTACGAAGGATGTTGAACCAAATACATTGGTTGCAGGTACACCTGCTAAAGTATTAAAAGAAATCGATGATAGTACAAAATCAAAAACAGAGATCAAACAAGAGCTTCGTAAATTAGATAACTAAAGCAGGGGATTGGCATGGATTTAGTAGAAATCAGAAGGGAACTGCACCAAATTCCCGAGTTGGGTTTTCAGGAATATAAAACACAAAGCTATTTGCTGGATAAGATTAATGCAATGCAAACCGATAGGGTGGAAGTAAAAAAGTGGCGAACTGGAATCCTCGTTCGTGTTTCAGGAACTAACCCCAATAAAACGATTGGATTTCGCTGCGATATGGATGGTCTGCCGATTACGGAACAGACAGATTATCCATTCCAATCCACACATGAAGGTCGAATGCATGCTTGTGGACATGACTTTCACATGACAATTGCACTAGGATCACTTAAACACATAATTGATCATCCGATTGATAATGATGTTGTGTTCCTGTTTCAACCCGCTGAAGAAGGACCTGGTGGCGCATTACCAATGATGGAGTCAAATAGTTTTAAGGAATGGAGGCCGGATGTTATCTTTGCTTTACACATCGCTCCTGATCTATCTACTGGAACGGTATCCAGTCGTCCAGGATTATTATTCGCAAATACGAGTGAATTGTTTCTTGATTTTTCGGGTAAAGGGGGACATGCTGCATACCCACACTTAACTAGGGATATGACTGTTGCAGCAAGTTCCTTTGTTGTGGAATTGCAGCAAATTGTCGCAAGAAACCTTAACCCATTGGAAAGTGCAGTGGTTACAGTTGGGAAGATGGAAAGTGGGTTTGTGCAAAATGCAATTGCTGAATCAGCAAGATTGGAAGGGACAATCCGTACACTCGAACCAGCTACAATTAATGTAATTAAGCATAAGCTGGAACGATTAATTCAAGGGTTTGAAATCTCCCATGAATGTAAGATTGCTATTGATTATGGTGCAAATTATTATCAGGTATACAATGAGCAGGAGTATGTTGATATATTTGCTGAAGCTATGAAAACTAATAATATTAATTATCAGGAGGCTAATCCTGCAATGACTGGAGAAGACTTTGGCTATATGCTAAAAGATATTCCAGGATTCATGTTCTGGCTTGGTGTTGATTCTTCAGCTGGTTTACACAATGCTCAATTAAAGCCTGATGAAGATGCGCTTGGTATAGGTGTCAAGGCTGTTAAAAATACAATACAAGCCCTATCTGCTCGTTAATTTCTGTATATCATTTTATCTTCTGGAAAAACTAGATGCGTAAATGCTTTGTATCTAGAGGAGGTATATGAATGGCGCGTATTGGTGTTGAAGAAAGTCTTTCAGATGTGAAGGATGGTCTGATGGAAATGGGACATGATGTAGTTGATCTGCACTCCGAGGATGACACTGAATATTGTGATTGCTGTGTTATTACAGGACAGGATAAAAATGTAATGGGTATGTCTACAACAAGTATCGCCGGCCCTGTAATTAATGCAGAAGGTTATAGTGCAGAAGATGTGTGCCAAATGGTAAATCAGAAATTGAATGGAAATGGTTAAAATAGTAACCCCCAGTTCTTCTAGTAATGAACTGGGGGTTTTTCGCATTTATAAAAACTCGCAATTAAGCATAAACAAATGCCAAGTATTACTTGTCTTTTTGAATATTGACCTGGTGTGGGAAAGGTATCTCAATATTTGCTTCATCAAATGCTTCTTTTATCCGCTTAAGCATATCGCGTTGGGAGCCGAACTGTTCTCCATTTTCGGTTTGTCCCACAACACGGAGAACAACGTCTGATGAACCTAAACCTTGAACACCTATTGGATTAGGGCCATCCTTAAATCGTTCATCCTGCTGGAATTCAGCACAGACCTTTTCCAATAAACTAATAGCTTCATCAATATTTTCATCATAGCTAATTCCTATATCAACCAATGCACGCATATTTCCGCGTGAATGGTTGGCAACACCAATGATTTCCCGGTTTGGAACAAAATTTAATGTTCCATTAAAACTGCGGATTTTTGTTGTTCTGAGGCCAAGTTCCTCTACAATCCCATCATATCCACCAGCTGTTATATAATCGTCGACTTCTACCTGGCGTTCAAGTAATAGGAAAAACCCTGTAACAACATCACTTACAAGTCCCTGCGCACCAAATCCGATTGCTAAACCAACTACACCGGCACCTGCAAGTAGAGGTCCAATTGGAATAGCAAAGATTGCAAACAACATAACAATAAATACAAAAATCATCACATAGGAAAACAGATTGACTAATAGCTTTTCCAGTGTCTTCACACGACTCTCTGATATTCTTTGATTAGAGCCAGCCTTGTTTATTGTTCGTTCAATAATTTTTTTGCCAATTGGAATGAAAATAATGAAGGCTAAAATAAGTAAACCAATCTTTAAACCTATATTTATCAGATTAGATAAATCTACCTCGATTCCGAATATCTCCATATGTATCTTCCCTCCAGTATTTTAATGTGTCTAATTCGACAGACCCTATTAATTTACCACAATTTGTTCATTTATAAACAATATCCACGCTATAAATGGTTATACCGGAGAAGATTTTTGTCAATAATAAGAACATATTGTGTCATTTATATGTACTTTTTAAAAGGTTAAAGTACCATATAGACCAGTTTACAGGGTAATCTATAATTAATATTAGATTGATAAAATATTTAAACGGAGGAATTACATATGGCTGAAAGAATGGTAGGAAAACAAGCACCGCGATTTGAAATGGACGCTGTAATGCCTGATAAGGAATTTGGTAAAGTTAGTTTAGAAGAAAATATGAAAAACGATATGTGGACAGTACTTTTCTTCTATCCAATGGATTTCACATTTGTATGTCCAACAGAAATAACTGCAATGTCAGATCGATATGATGAATTTGAAGATTTGGATGCGGAAGTAATAGGTGTATCAACCGATACAATTCATACACATAAAGCCTGGATTAATACGTCTCGTGATGATAATGGATTAGAAGAGTTAGGTTATCCACTAGCTGCAGACACAAATCATATTGTATCCAAGGATTACGGGGTATTAATTGAAGAAGAAGGCGTTGCTTTACGAGGACTATTCATCATTAATCCAGAGGGTGAATTGCAATATCAGACAATTTTTCATAATAACATAGGTCGAGATGTTGATGAAACGTTGCGTGTCCTGCAGGCTCTTCAAACAGGTGGGCTTTGTCCGGCAAACTGGAAACCTGGCCAGGAAACATTATAAAAAAATTATCATATATAATAAATGTATAAATATTATTAGAGCTGGCTCATAGCTTACAAAATGAAAATTAGAGTCAGCCTTTTTGCTTATTTAACAGGAGGTAGTCATTATGAGGTTAAGAGATCAAATGCCCGAATTAGAAGGAGCTACAAAGTGGTTTAATAGTAAAGCGATTAAAAGAGAATCTTTAATTGGAAATAAACCAACACTTATTCATTTCTGGTCTGTAAGCTGCGGAACTTGTAAAGAGGCGATGCCAAAAATAAATGAATTTCGTGACGAATACAAACGAGATTTAAACGTAATCGCGGTTCATATGCCTCGTTCCGAAAAAGATTTAGATCTTGATCAGATAAAAAAAGTTGCGAATCAACATGATATTACACAGCCAATATTTGTAGATAATGATCATACATTAACAGATGCTTTTCAAAATAAGTATGTACCTGCTTATTATGTATTTGATTCTGAAGGGAAATTAAGACATTTTCAAGCTGGTGGAAGCGGGATGAAAATGCTTCGCAAGCGTGTGAATCGAGTATTAGGTAAAAAAGACAACTAATTGCTGGTTAGACAGTCCTCATTTATCAGCGGCACGATCGGACAGGTCATTGATCCAATATTAAAGTGTATTAAAGACATAGTAGTATGGATGATGGTTCAAGGGAGCGGATTGTGAATTTCAAAATCAGTTAAGTGGATCGTGGTTCCGCTAAATGGGTGAAAAATCCGTTCTAGAAGGTTGAAGCGGTTCCTGGTTCCGTTATTTACCTAATAATAATCAAAAATGTGGTTAAAAAGGGTAAATAGCGGAATGAGGATTACATAACACATTCAAAACAGGCATTTTTAAGGAAATAACGGAATGAGGATCACTAGCCTTGCAAATGTATCCACAGGTTAAATATTTCCCGTAACTGGTATCCATTTTCAAATGAATTCAATTTCCAAATAATTACTGGACGAAATAAAAAAAATCTCCTAATGTAGAAGGATATCCGCAACCAACGTTATCCGTAATTCTATATAAAGGAGATTTCTTATGGATAACACTAGTATAACAAATCAATCTGTTTTAAGTAAATGTTTATCTTTATTACCTTTTGACTCCTTCTCTTCATATTTTCTTGATTGGGGAGTCAAAAAGCTTACA
>NZ_JBHFQH010000015.1:0-108517 GCF_041949995.1 Virgibacillus sp. JSM 102003 | reverse complement strand
AAGATGAGACTTCCCATCACTTCGAGTGAGTAAGATCCCTCAGAGACGATGAGGTTGATAGGTCCGAGGTGGAAGCGTGGTGACACGTGGAGCTGACGGATACTAATAGATCGAGGACTTAACTAATCAATACTGATGTAATGTTGATGTAGAGCTCTTATTTAGTTTTTAGGGTACAAAATTCTACACATTTTTATTAAATATGCTTGATTTTTTTTGAGAAACAATTATAATATTGGTTGTCACTAAAAATTAATAGGTTTACTAAGTATTATATTTTGATTGTCTGGTAGCATTAGCGGAGAGGACACACCTGTTCCCATGCCGAACACAGTAGTTAAGCTCTCCAGCGCCGATGGTAGTTGGGGCTTTGCCCCTGCAAGAGTAGGACGCCGCCAGGCAAATCCCATTCCATAGTAATTTGGCCAGAACATCTTTAAAAACATAAAGATGGGTCATGTAAGGAGTGAGGCTACTCCGGATAAGCGTGCGATACGACAAGCATTTATATCCTATATTTGGATCATTCCACAGTAGCTCAGCGGTAGAGCAATCGGCTGTTAACCGATCGGTCGTAGGTTCGATTCCTACCTGTGGAGCCATGGAGAGCTGTCCGAGTGGCCGAAGGAGCACGATTGGAAATCGTGTAGGCCGCTATCGCGGCCTCGAGGGTTCGAATCCCTCGCTCTCCGCCATCATTTATATTTTCTGGCCCGTTGGTCAAGCGGTTAAGACACCGCCCTTTCACGGCGGTAACACGGGTTCGAGTCCCGTACGGGTCACCACTATTATGGAGGATTAGCTCAGCTGGGAGAGCACCTGCCTTACAAGCAGGGGGTCGCAGGTTCGAGCCCTGCATCCTCCACCATTTTAGACGAAAGTTTAAAGTTAATATTTTTTTAATCGCGGGGTGGAGCAAAGCCGTAAGTACCATTGAATAACCCCGAATGTAGGCTTTGTGAGGAGTGCAACAACACCGAATAATCTTGCAACACGACGAACAGTTCTATTCAAGTTAAAAGAGTATTAATTTAATATTAATTCATATCGCGGGGTGGAGCAGTCTGGTAGCTCGTTGGGCTCATAACCCAAAGGTCGCAAGTTCAAATCTTGCCCCCGCAACCAATTTAAAGCATATCCACATTTACATATTCGGTCCGGTAGTTCAGCTGGTTAGAATGCCTGCCTGTCACGCAGGAGGTCGCGGGTTCGAGTCCCGTCCGGACCGCCATTTAAATTTATAGCAATAATACATATTGGCTCTGTAGCTCAGTCGGTAGAGCAAAGGACTGAAAATCCTTGTGTCGGCGGTTCGATTCCGTCCGGAGCCACCATTTTTGCATTTACATTTATATGGAGGGGTAGCGAAGTGGCTAAACGCGGCGGACTGTAAATCCGCTCCCTCAGGGTTCGGGAGTTCGAATCTCTCCCCCTCCACCATATAGTTTTTAACAAGTAGGGGTATAGTTTAATGGTAAAACGAAGGTCTCCAAAACCTTTGATGTGGGTTCGATTCCTACTACCCCTGCCATTATTTTATTATGGCGGTCGTGGCGAAGTGGTTAACGCACCGGATTGTGGCTCCGGCATTCGTGGGTTCGATCCCCACCGGTCGCCCCATAACTTTCAAACTTATTGGGCTATAGCCAAG
This sequence comes from Virgibacillus sp. JSM 102003, assembly GCF_041949995.1. Taxonomy (NCBI): domain Bacteria; kingdom Bacillati; phylum Bacillota; class Bacilli; order Caryophanales; family Bacillaceae; genus Virgibacillus; species Virgibacillus sp. JSM 102003. The sequence goes on along the minus strand of NZ_JBHFQH010000015.1, from coordinate 106,866 downwards.
CGGTAAGGCATCGGGTTTTGATCCCGTGTACCCCAGGTTCGAATCCTGGTAGCCCAGCCATTATGCGGAAGTAGTTCAGTGGTAGAACACCACCTTGCCAAGGTGGGGGTCGCGGGTTCGAATCCCGTCTTCCGCTCCATTACTTCGTTTTGGCGGTATAGCCAAGTGGTAAGGCAGAGGTCTGCAAAACCTTTATCACCGGTTCAAATCCGGTTACCGCCTCCAACATATGCCGGTGTGGCGGAATTGGCAGACGCGCATGACTCAAAATCATGTTCCCTCTGGGAGTGTCGGTTCGAACCCGACCACCGGTATCAGTATTATACACAACAGTAGTAAAATATTATGGTCATAAACTGTGAGACAGGATTATTAAGATTCTGTCTTTTTTGCGTTCTAAAATATCTGTTTTGTTTATTCAATGTTTTGGGCATTTTTTTACGATCGAAGGAAAAATTCATTATTATGATTTAAGAAAATGAATTGCTGATAGGTGAAATTGTCATTTTCATTACTATTACAAGAGAAATAATTAGGCGGAAACAACTGATATTTATGATAAAATGAAAGAATGTGTGTAGAATGACTCACATGCTGACAACGAACATAGGAGTGTAATAAGATTGAACAAAAAAGACATAGCAGGTATTCGTAAACAATTCAAATTAAATAATGATTTATTAAAAATTAGTGAAATCTTTAATGTCTATATAATGAAAGAGTCCAGTGAAATATATCATCATCAAAGTTTATCATTTGAACTATTGGAAGAGGAACAGAAAGAGTTGTTTATGGATAACTTTAAAAAAGTATTATCAGGCCAGTTGGATGAAAAATTATTTGAATTAAAGTTCCAGCGTGATGTGGAAAATAACAGTCAGCTAATTCTTCACCAGGGTCTATTAAGTAATGATACAGAAGAATGGAAGGCTCAAATGCTTCAGATTGTAGAAAAAATGCTGAAGGATAAGCAATATGAGATGGATATTGTCATAACCTTTATTCGGGGAGAATATATGAAACCGATGAAGAACATGAGCGACGAGTCAGAGGAAAGTGTACGTGATACGGTTTACTCTCATCCTTTTATATTATGCAGTATGAATAAAACGCAGGATTCAAAAAAGGAATTACTGTTTGACTATGTTGAAAAAGAGTTTAAGTATAATATAGTCGTAGATCCAATTATTAATCTGAAAGCACCAATATCAGGATTTCTATTCCCTTCAATCACGGATAATGCTGCGGATGTTAACCACGTGCTGTATTCGGCAGGGAAGAAGAATGAACTGAATTATCATTTCATCGAGGAAGTTTTAAATGCGCAAGAAAAAATGACTGCCGCACAGGATAAAATTGTTTTTGAGGAAATCGTAAAAAATGTAGCAGGTGATCAAAAAATTAACACTACCACACTTTCAAATGTTTACGATGAGATTCATCGTGTTGTGGAAGAGAATGAAGAGGAAGAGATACCGAAATTAGACTACATGGATGTAGAAAATGTTTTGAAAAGCAGTGGGATAGAAGATGTCAATTCGGAAAAGGTAGAAACTGCTTTTAAAACTGTGACTGATGATGAATCATATGAGTTTAAAGCAAATAACATCGTACCGAAATATAATTCAAAATCTATTAAAATAGAGACGAAATTAGCTAATATCTCCATTAGCCCACAAGACTTAAGATATGTACGTCAAGTCCATTTCAGTGGGAAGCGCTACTTAATGATGGAAGTGGAAGAAAATACGGTGATTGAAGGCTTTGAAATGATTCCAGAAGCTTTATTTGAAAAAGCAGAAGAGAATACAGAGTGACGCTTGGAACTTGCGGGACAGGGGATAACTCCTTGTCCTTTCTTATACAATTAAAAAAGGCTAGTTGATAACGGTAGAAATGCTGGGCTTGTCTTGCAAAGTAAGCGTTCTTTAACGGAATGAGGACCGTGTCACTGATTTGGCGGATCCTCATTCCGCTATTTGTCATTTTTGCGTCAAATTCGGCTGATTTTCTGCTATTAGCGGAACGAGGATCCGTCTCCCGCCTCCGAGAGCACCTTTTCTGCTATTTAACGGAACGAGGATCCGCTTCGACAGGTTGGCCACAATCCGAGCGAAAATAAGCAGGCCAACATGAAGTTGACCTGCTTAAAGTATTGTTACTTTCCAATCATTTGATCGACTTTATCACGATTTTTTTCAATCCATTCGGCAGCTAATTTTTCAAAGGATGTACCGTTCTGTTCATTTTTACTTATCATCGATTCTATTTCAGGGATGGAAATGCTCCAATTGGATAATATCTTATATGCTTCTGGATGTGCTTCCTTAATTCCTTTATATGATAATACATAGACGTTATCTGCTTTAAAATAGTCTCCTTGACCTTCTAAAAACTTCAAATCATTACGCGCAAAGACAGAATGTGGTCTCCAGGGAGTGAATACAACAGGCTCTTTATCATCAATTTTACTTTGTGCAGCGGAAATCATCGCACCTTCACTAGAAGTTTTTAATTCAAATCCGCTTTCATCTAAGTTCTCACCTTTCACTAATTCCTTTGCAATATTAACAATGCCTGCACCTTCAGCAATGGTAAGTATTTGACCATTATATTTTTCTGCATTTGCTTTTAAATCTTCAATCGAGTTTTCTTCCACATAAGAAGGTACTGCTAAACCTAGTTGTGCATTTTTATAACTTGTTGCTACTTTCACTAATTCATCCTTATACTCTTCCCATCTAGGTGCTTCTGTATATGGTAACCATGCATCCATAAAGAAATCAATTTCTTTATTACTCATTCCATCCCAGATAATTGGTTGAGAAACATGTTTTACTTCAACTGTATATCCTTGTTCCTCTAAAATTTGTTTTGCAATCTGTGTTGGTGGTGCAGTACTTGTCCAAGGTGTTTGTCCAAAAACAATTGTTCCTTTTTCTTCGGAAGTTTCATCCTTAGCTGCATCATTTTTCTCTTCTCCATTGCCACAAGCAGCAAGTGTCAACAAAGATAATGTAATAAATAATAGTAATAACTTCTTCATGATGAATGTCTCCTTCTTTTAGTTTAATTTATTAAATATCTCTCTCATATTTTCTGGTGTATACTGTAATGAATCGACTGTGTCTGATTCCCAAGCATCGTAATCTTCTCCATTAATACGCTGGAGTATATTTGTAGTATCATACATTTTGAGAGTGTACACCCAATTTGCAATCATCATAAGTGATGCCATATGAGAACCTTCATTGGAAGCTGTGCAGATGTCTTTGACAAGGTGGATCTTATAATCTCTAAAATAGGCATCAAATACAGAGGTTAATAAACATCCATCTGTCACGACTCCTCCAATCACAACATTTTCTACGTTAAGACTCCTAAGTGTAAGATCCAGACTAGTTTCGTGAAAAGCGCTCCATCGATATTTATCAATGGTTATGTCACCATCTTGTGGTTTGATTCCATCTAAAATTTCGATACTTTCGTTAGCTGTGTTGTAATAATACGGTGTACCATCACTGTTTAAGGGCTCTCCTAAGGAAAGGCCAACCCCATCTGCCCGGTTAATTTGACGCGTGTATATAATAGGGATGTCCTTTTCTCTAAACCCGTCAATTAGCCTTTTAGCATTCTTAACTACTTGGTCCAATTGCCCAAGTCCAAAATTACTTTCCTTCTGAAGGTCAATTAGCACCAAAGCAGTGTTGTTATTGTTCATGTTATGTCTCCTTTATTTTCCTGTTGTTTTGGTAAATAATTAAATATTTCCCCCGATTCCATTGCGTTAGCAAACCGCATCGTCCAATCAAAATAGTTGTAAGAGTTTTTAATGAGGGCAAGATCTTTGTTTGCTTCTTCTTTTACTTGATCATCGGATGTCTCCTCAACTATAGCTTCTAAAGTAGGCTCAACCTGTTCTGTGGCCTTCATTATTAAATTACGTTCTTGTCGTATCTTTTTTATAAAAAATGTGATGAAATTTCTTAGATAATCCTTTTCTGCAACATAATGGTCTTTTCGATCACCTTTCATCCAGACTTTTGTGACCATATCTGTCTCTAACAGTTCCCGCATTCCATTACTTACACTTGCTTTACTCATTGCTACCTGATCCTTAATCTCATCAAGTGTCAGCGGTTCGGAGGAAAAATAAAGCACACCGTAAATACGACCAACAGAAGGAGTAACTCCATAGATAACCATGGATTGTGCAATCGCACTGATCATTATGTCTCTGGATTGCTCAATTGTTTCATGCTCATTCGACAATAGTATCAACCTCCTTATTTGTTTAATTTGTATTGTATATATTAAACATACTATATTAATTGAATTTAAAAATCAACTGTTTTACAGGAATTCGGTTGATTACAAGATAAAAAGGGGAATTCTCACCCCACAAAGTCAGTCTCTTGTAGCATGTGCAAATTTCTTCAAAATAAAGGTGAAATAATTTTGTTGTTGTATAGGAAATTATGTTTTTGTAATACCTCTCAACAAAGAAGGAATACTAAAACGGAGTAATAATTTTAAATTGATTTATCACATCATTTGTAAAATCATTCATAACATGATAATTTTTATAAGGATAGGTATGCTGCAAGCTGTTTTAAATTGAGAAGCATACTACATACGAATACTTAAATAGAGGAGAAAATCTTATGAAAATTATAGTAGCTGGTGGAGATGGCTTTTGTGGCTGGCCGACCGCCTTGTATTTATCAAAACAGGGGCATGATGTAGCCATTATTGATAATATGATCAGAAGAAAGTGGGATAATGAACTGCACTCGAACTCCATTACTCCTATTGCAACACTTGAAGAACGCGTAGCAAAATGGAAAGAACTTACCGGGAAAGAAATTCGGGTTTATGATGGCGACTTAACCCATTATGATTTTTTACGTGAAGTTCTGAAAAAGGAGCAGCCTGATGCGTTTGCACATTTTGCTGAACAGCGGTCTGCACCATATTCCATGATTGATAGGGAACATGCTGTGTTTACGCAAAACAATAATGTAACAGGAACGTTAAACGTATTGTATGGCATTAAAGAAATTGTTCCTGACTGTCATTTAATTAAATTGGGTACAATGGGTGAATATGGTACCCCTAATATTGAAATAGAAGAAGGGTATATCGAAATAGAACACAAAGGCAGGAAAGATGTTCTTCCATTCCCGAAACAGCCAGGATCTTTTTATCACCTGTCTAAGGTTCATGACAGCCATAATATAACATTCGCATGTAAAATTTGGGGAATAAGAGCAACTGACTTAAACCAAGGAGTTGTTTATGGATTAGATACGGATGAAACGCAAATGGATCCGGTATTGTCAAACCGCCTGGATTATGATGGGGTATTTGGTACTGCATTGAATCGTTTCATTATCCAGTCAACTATTGGACATGATATTACAGTATACGGAAAAGGCGGACAAACACGTGGCTTTTTAAATATTAGAGATACCGTACGCTGTATTGAGATTGCAGCGAATAATCCGGCTGATCGAGGAGAATTTCGTGTGTTTAACCAATTTACAGAGGAGTTTTCTGTATTGGATCTGGCTAATAAGGTAGAGAAGGTTGCTCAAGAAGAAGGTCTTGAGACAACAATTGCGCATCTTGAGAATCCAAGAGTTGAATTGGAAGAGCATTTCTTCCATGCAGAAAATACAAAACTTCGGGATCTTGGTTTGGAACCAAATTTACTGACAGACGATGTTATTCGTGGAATTCTTAAAACGGTTGTAAATCATAAAGATCGAATAATTAAAGAAAATGTATTGCCACAAGTATCCTGGAAATAAACAAGGAAGTGTCACCTATGAAAATTGCTATCGTAACCGAAACTTTTCTGCCATCAACTGATGGAGTTGTTACCAGACTAAAAGCATGTATTCGCTACTTCTTAAAAGAAGGACATGATGTCAGGGTAATAGCACCAGACCTTGGTGTTTATGAATTTGAAGGGGCAAAAATAGATGGGGTGCCGGCACGTACCCTTCCTTTTTATCGCTCCAAGAAGTTTGCCCTTCCAAATCGAAAAGTAAGTGAACTACTAAGTGAATATGACCCTGACATTGTTCATGTGGTAAATCCGGCTATTCTTGGTTTCTCTGGTGTATACTATTCAAAGAAGCTTGGATACCCTATGATAGCGTCTTATCATACAAATGTAGCACAATATCTGAATTACTATAAACTCTCTCTGTTTAAAGGATTAGTTTGGTGGTATTTCAGAAAACTGCATAATAAAGCCGAGTTAAATCTTTGTACTTCTAATACAGTAAAGGCTGAATTGGAAGAGCACGGATTTCAAAATGTGCACGTTTGGAAACGTGGTGTAGATACAGAATTATTGCACCCAACCAAGTATAGTGATGAAATGCGGGACAGGCTCTCAAATGGTAACCCTGAGAAAAAGCTGTTACTGTATGTTGGCAGACTTGCGGCAGAGAAAGAAATTGAGAAAATAAAATCAGTATTAAGTGTATCAGATCAATTCGTGCTTGCAATTGTTGGGGATGGCCCACATAGAAACGAGCTGGAAAAGCATTTTGCAGGAACTAATACGGTATTCACTGGTTTATTGCACGGTGAGGAACTTGCTAACGCTTATGCCTCATCAGATGTCTTCGTATTTCCATCGACTACAGAAACGCTTGGTCTGGTTATTACAGAAGCAATGGCATCTGGTTTGCCACTTGTAGCAGCTGAAAGCGGACCAACTTGTGAGCAAATAGAAAATAATCATACTGGTTTGCTGTATGATCCCGAAAAGCCAGGTGACTTCACAGCTACATTGCTTAAGTTTGAAGATGAAACGTTAAGAAAGCGTTTGGCAAAAGCTGCCCATAAAGGGATTTCTGAGATGGGCTGGGAAGCTCAATCGAAGCAAGTGCTTGATTATTATAAGGAAATAGTAAGCGTAGAAGAAGAACAAAGTAATACAGCAAACTGATATTTAGTTTTTCAATTCTCAAAGAGTAAGTAGAGGAGTACCATGACACAGGACAGAAAAAAGGGACCACTTCAATTCCTGCAGTTTAGCGCGATTGGGGTTGCGAATGCAGGTATTGATATCGGAACGCTAAACCTATTATTATTATTATTCCATTCGGATGAAAGAGGACTGCTTCTACTTTACAACACCATCGCTTATACACTGGCTGTAGCAAATAGTTATTTTTGGAATGCGAGCTTTACGTTTCAACACTCAGCCAAAGGAAGTAATCGGCAGCGAATACTGTTTATTGTACAAGGCATAGTGAGTTTGGGTGTTAATAATCTTGTGTTTATTGTATCCAACACCCTGATGGAAAGTTTCGGTGTGCCCAATTGGCTGCGATACAATATTGCGAAAGGTCTGGCGATGTTCCTTTCCTTTGTCGCAAGCTTTTTCATGATTAAATATTTTGTGTTTAAAAAACCAAAACAAGACTGAGCCATTCCATTGAAGGCTCAGTCTTTTTACATTATAAAACTTAAATTTTGCAATTATATACTTCTCTATTTCTAAGTTTTATCTAAAAATATCTACTAAATGTTAAAATATAGTAAAAAAGGACTAGAAAAAATTCGTATAGAGTATATAATGAAACTAACATAATTTATTTAATAATTGTAAATTACATAGTAATAAGCCTGCGGAAAGGAGGAGACTAATTTGAGCTTTAATAGTTCCTTATTTTTCAATAATGTTCTGATGAACGGAATTAAAGAGATGGTTTTTATCATTGCAATAGACGATAACGATAATTTTTGCTATGAATTTCTTAATAAGGCGGCCATTAACCAAACATTTCTTACGGACAAGGTAATTGGGCAATCAATTCAGAACGTCTATTCACAAAAGACCGCAGAATTTTTAATTAATAAATATAGAGAAGCTATCGAAGTTATAGACGGATTAACATATGAAGATTTTTATGAGTCCACTTCAGGTATTAAATATTCAGAGACAACATTGACTCCCTTGTGTAATAATGATGGTGTTTGCACACATATTGTCGCGTTGGTGAAGGATGTTACCCGAAGAAGGCTGACTGAGCTTGAAATTCAAAAATCTAAAAACGACCTGTATCGTAATAAGCAAAAATATCGTTCTTTGTATGATTACAATTTGGACGCTATATTTTCCCTCAGTCTTACAGGAAATATCCAAAATGGAAATAGTGCAGTGGAATCAGTCTTTGGTTATAATGCTGAAGAAATGAAAAACACGCCATTTGTTGAATTATTTGCTTCAAAAGATAAAGATTCAGCTTACAAAAGTTTTCGTGATGTTGTGAAAGGGATTCCACAAGAACATCAACTAACTGTACTTAATAAATCAGAAGAAATGATAGAGGTTATTATGAAGCTTACTCCTATCATCATCAATGAAGATATAGTTGGTATCTATGGTATCTTTAAAGATATTAATGAACAAATACAATTAGGAAAGAAGTATAAAGAAAGCGAAGATCAATTTCGAATTATTACAGAAAACTCGAATGATTTAATAACGATGATAGATAATCAGGGTAAAATTGTTTACGTATCACCATCTTACAAAGAAGTCCTGGACTATGAAGTCAGTGAATATATTAATAAACCTTTTTTACATAATGTACACACAGATGATTGTGAGAGGTTGCAGGAAACATTTAAAGAATCCATACGGAAGAAAACAACCTGGAAAGAACAATTTAGGCAGAAACATGGGGATGGGGATTACATTTGGTCGGAGTTGCTAGGGTCGCCCGTTTATGATGATGATAAATATTTCACACATATGGTAGTGGTATCAAGAAATATCACACTTCGAAAAGATTATGAACAGCAGCTGCAGCAAATGGCATATCATGATCCGTTAACAGGCTTGCCGAATCGTCGCTTTTTTATCAAACAATTAACCGAGCATATAGAGAGAATTAAAAATACGGATCAGCGACTGGCCATGATCATGATGGATCTTGATCAATTTAAATCGATTAACGATAAGATGGGACACAGCATTGGGGATCAGGTTATTCAGGAGTTTGGGATGAGGATCAGTAAGGTAATCCGTGATGAGGATTTACTTGCGCGATTAGGCGGTGATGAATTTACCTTATTGTTACCTAATATAACCTCTGCCGTTGACGTCATTGAAATAGCTGATCGAATTATTAAAGTAATGAATGAGCCTTGGTGTGTCGAAAACCATGACTTTGGGACAACAACAAGCCTTGGAGTTGTTATTTCATCACCGAGGGCCCCTGAAAATGCCAGTGAGATGCTGAAGTATGCAGATAAAGAGCTTTATAAAGCAAAAAAGGCAGGAAGAAATGACTATAGATTATTTGATTTCATGCATCATTCGCATGTGAACTAGAAAGGAAGTCTAACCAATACCTTGGTTAGGCTTCTTTTGGTGTAACTGATTTCTGCAGTAACCCGCGAAACAAACTTTTCCATCCTTTACGCGGTTTTTCCTAATCCTCATGAGTGACTGTTTTACGCGATAAGAACAGAACTCGGATTCTCATAATTATATTATTTAGGAAGTTGTAGTCTGTACAAATAGCGCTAAACTTTTGTAATACAGTCTTAGTTTTTAAACAGCGAAAATAATGTATAGAATTACTATAGATTAAGCATCATAGATAATGATAAACAACAGGAGGAACGAATATGGGATTTATGGAGCGTGTAAAAAAAGGGAATACATCCTCTGGTCTGGCAGCTCTCGGTAATACGTTTTTAGCTTTAATAAAAGGTGTTGCTGCTTTTTTTAGTGGAAATGGTGCTATGTTTGCAACGACCATGCATTCATTAGCGGATGCCGTTAACCAGGGGTTTGTGTTTTTTGGCAGTGTGCTCGCGGAATCACCTCCGTCTGAACGGTTTCCGACTGGATTTGGAAGGGTTATCAATATATTCTGTATGGTCGCTGTCATTGTTGTATCGGTGATGGCATACGAGACGCTAAAAGAAGGCTGGCATCTGTTCCGGCATCCTGAAGATTCAGGTAATTTGTGGTTAAACATAGGCGTTCTCATTGCATCACTTATAATAGATGGTGCCATTTTGGTTAAAGCAATGAAGGAGATTACCAAGGAATCTGGAGAGGATCAGTCTGGATGGATTGTAACATCTGCATTTAAAAGTGCCAAAAAAGCATCACCGGCAACACGTCTCGTTTTTTATGAAGACCTTGTTGCAACTTCGGGCGCCGTATTCGCCTTGATTGGTGTTTTATTATCGCAGGTGTTTGGATTCCTTACAGCGGATGGAATCTTTACGATGATTATTGGTGTATTAATGCTGTTTGTTGCGTTTCGTGTAGGATATGACAATATGATTGGTTTAATTGGCGTTTCAGCCCCAGCAGATGTTGAAAAAAAACTTACCGAATCATTACTGGAAGATGATGCTGTCGTTGATATCTACAAGATAAGAATTATCCAGGAAGGCCGCACTTATCATGTTGAGGGAACTGTGGAACTCAAAAAAGGATTCTCACTAGCCGAAGCGGATGATATTAAATTTCGCTTAAGTGATAAGCTAATGCGTTTGCCGGAAGTGGCTGATGTAGTGTTAGGGATTATTGAAGATAACGGTGAAAAAAATAGGTAGCAAAAGTAATTAAACTACCCTCACAGTGGGGGTAGTTTCATTATTCTGTGGAATACTTAACAGATAAGCTGGCCCCTATAATTGTCGGTGTACGATGAGCAGGACTCCCTGAATCATTGCAAAATATATGGATCAAGTCTGTTTTTCTTTATTTCTAAAGACACTAATCTTGCATATTAATTGAATATACTGCATGATAATGTATAGAACATCAAGGAAAGAAGGGTGATTATACTGGCTGCAATTCGGTGGTCCTTTTTTGTCGTGGGGCTTATTTTTTTTAGTTTTGGAATTTCTGTAACGATTAATGTTCAACACTTAGGTATTCACCCATGGGATGTATTAAATGTAGGCCTGTTTGAAATATTTGGTTTTACGATTGGTACGTGGAATATTGTATGTGGCTTTACATTAATTATCGCGTCATGGATTTTGGATAAGAGTTATATAAAATTAGGTACATTTCTAAACGCGTTTCTCGTTGGTATGTTCGTGGATTTGTTTTTATGGCTTGATTTCCTGCCTGATGCAAATCATTCCTGGACAGATGCTACTATGATGGTGATTGGGATTGTATTCATGGGATTCGGGGGCGGTGTATATAATGCTGCCAGGGTAGGTTCAGGGCCACGTGATGGATTTATGCTATCCATTTCAGATAAATTAGGTGCACCTATTGGAAGAGTTCGGATTATTACGGAGAGCTCTGTTTTGGTGTTAGGTCTAATTTTGGGTGGACCGGTATTTATCTTTACGTTTATTTTCACATTTATACAAAGTCCTATTTTTCAATTTACATTTTTGCGCTTTGATAAACTTATCAATCGATTACAGACAAAATACCAAGACAAGGAACTTACATCATCAAGAGCGAGTGGTTAGGTAAATTTATATTTTCCTGTGTATTTCAGTGGCTATTTTTGAATAAAGAACTAGACAAAATACATTTTTCCTCCCTTACCCCGATATGAGAATGGATTAATAGCAAGATGCAGCTATTAGAATTCCATGCTAGTATATATCAAAGGAACAGGGAGGTAAGTGTAATGCCTGCAGAAAATGTTTTTTACATTCACGATAAACTTCTCCATGATCTATTCGACTTATTACAAGAATTAATACAATTCGCATCGGATAATTATGGAGAAGTCCTTAATGAACAAATAGGTAATATCACTGACAAAATGGATGTTAGTGAGGGGCTGGCAGAAAAGACATTTTTTCAAGTTGCATGGTGGGCTGTAATTTGTTCACCTTTAGCAGGGGAAGATAAGACAATTTTTCAATTATTTTTAGCAAAAAAACGCCATGTGTTGAGAAAAAAGAGTAATTTATTTCAACAGGTAGTAGCTAGTTGGTTGTCTAGTAGTCCTGGCTTTTATTATGTTGATGATGATAAGAGCAGTAGTGGACGTGTATTCGTTGTTAGTGACATATTTGAGTGCCGGCCAAGGATTGTTTGCATGTATAATGACATTTATCAAATGCCAGAGAGTGGCGAAGTGATAACTGGAATGCTGTTGCCAATTGGTGATGGCAGCTATATAACCCCTGCTGGATTTTTCCACATCCCTGAACATCTTTCACAAACTGTGTTTCAGGAGATACTGCCTTTATATGAAAAAAACCTAAAGTCCCCCAATTATGAATTTAACTTGTACCCGAAGTTACTTATGATCAGTGCACAAACAATAGACAGGCAAGGATTAAAGGTATGATAATTAGTAGAGATTAATCTAATAGTATAGTTGATAAACTTGATCATGGCGTTACGGAGTTAAAAGCAATAAAGATTTGCAATCTAATATAAATATTTAAGAGGTTCTAAGAAAGTCAATTACATGATCATAAAAACCCCTATCATAAAAGCAAGTTTTTAAAGGCTCAATCTATATTGTTGTTGGTTGATTGCATATCCAGATGGATTTCTGCTTTTGATGTATCTCGATCTACATCAAAATTAACCATGACATCCTTCAATAAGAACCAGCCAAAAATTAATATAATCAACGTTAAAGCAACAATCAATAAGACGACCTTTTTACTGTTCACAGCAGTACCCCCTAATTATACTTAGTGTAAGAGTAGCAAAACCACATTGTGCTGTAAATAGGGGTAAGACAAAAGTCATGCTTTAGTCAAAAATTGGTTCTCATTACTATAGTAAAAAATGTGTTCACCAGGAATTTGGTGCAAATGTGAGAGATTTGGAGCATGTATTTAATGTTTACGCTTACTTGCCATTTTGTTAAAAGTGATTTCTATGGTATGATTCGTTGGTTGAATTCGGTTTAAGCTTTGTTGAAAAGCTTAGCAACACTATACTATAGAAAGAGGTTAAACATTGAAAAAAGAACAGATAAAGCAAGATTGGTTTGGAAATGTTAAAGGTGATGTGCTGGCTGGAATGGTCGTTGCAATGGCATTAATCCCTGAAGCAATAGCCTTTTCAATCATTGCTGGAGTAGACCCAATGGTTGGTCTTTATGCATCGTTTTGTATTGCTGTAGTTATTGCATTTGTTGGTGGCCGGCCAGGAATGATCTCAGCAGCTACAGGTGCAATGGCGCTTCTGATGGTTAACTTAGTTGCTGATTATGGGTTAGAATATTTACTGGCAGCTACGATTCTAACAGGAATCATTCAGCTCTTAATAGGCGTATTTAAACTAGCCAGTGTTATGAAATTTGTACCACGTTCGGTGATGGTCGGATTTGTTAATGCACTGGCAATATTAATTTTTACCGCACAGCTGCAGCATTTTGTAGATGAGTCTTGGATCATGTATGCACTTGTAGGATTAACGCTTGTAATTATTTATCTTTTACCACGACTTACAAAAGCAGTGCCATCAACTCTAGTGGCAATTATCGCAATTACAGCAATTGTAATATTTGGTGATATCGGTGTGCGTACAGTTGGAGACATGGGTGCATTAACACAGCAGCTGCCAGTGTTTTTAATCCCGTCTATCCCATTGACATGGGAAACATTGATGATCATTCTTCCTTACTCGGCCGCGTTAGCAATTGTTGGGCTTTTGGAATCATTGCTAACAGCTAATATTGTGGATGATATGACTGACACAGAAAGCAACAAGAATCAAGAAACACGCGGGCAAGGCATTGCCAACGTTGTAACCGGCTTTTTTGGAGGAATGGCTGGCTGTGCAATGATTGGACAATCTGTTATTAATGTAAAGTCAGGTGGAAATGGTCGTTTATCTACATTGGTTGCAGGCGTATTTCTAATGTTTTTAATTATCGTGCTAGGTGGAGTAGTTGTTCAAATTCCAATGGCAGCGTTAGTTGGCGTTATGTTTATGGTGGCAATCGGAACATTTGATTGGTCATCAATACGGAATCTTCACAAGCTTCCTAAATCAGATGCTGCCGTTATGGTAACAACTGTTGTCATTGTTGTAGTCACGCATGATTTGTCTAAGGGTGTATTGGCTGGTGTTCTGTTAAGTGCCATTTTCTTTGCAGCGAAAATATCCAAAACAAAAGTGACGAACGAAATTGTACGAAATGGCGAGAAAAAGATCTATCGCGTTCATGGTCAATTATTTTTTGCGTCAGTAAATGACCTTCCAAAGAAGTTTAATTTTACAGACACCGTTCAAGAAGTAGAAATTGATTTAACACATGCCCATCTGTGGGATGATTCAGCCATTGGTGCTCTTGATAAAATAGAAATGAAATTTGAACAGAGTGATATCGAAGTCTACTACAGTGGATTGAATGAGGATAGTCAACATTTAAAGAATCGCATAGGTGGACTTTCGAAAGCATCAGGACATTAAGGTTTTAAGGTGTTTAGATGAAATTAAAGAGGTGAGGCTTGTGTTTAAAAAAATAATGTTGGCGACTGATGGCTCAGGACACTCAGCACGATCAGCAAAGTATGCTATTGAGCTTGCCGAAAAATTTGATGGCAAAATTGAAATCGTATATGCTGTTGATGGCCAAACGTCCAAATCCGATGTTTTGCATCATGTAAATAAATTTGAAGTTGAAAAAAAGCGAAAAGAGAAGATTAGGGCTGTAAAGAACTTACTGGAGGCTTCAGGCGTAGATTTCGAAACTCAAATCTTACATGGCGAAGCAGGGCCGACAATCGTATCGCACGCAAATGAAAATGAATTTGATTGCGTTGTTATTGGAAGCAGAGGTCTAAATAACTTGCAGACTCTAATTCTAGGAAGTGTCAGTCACAAAGTTGCGAAACGTGCAGAATGTCCCGTTTTGATAGTTAAATAGATATAATAATAAAGGCTGTCCCGAAGTTTTAGGGGACAGCCTTTATTAATGGTTAAAAAATGGCATAAGTGCTCATTCATAGCCTTGGGAAAGTCAAGATTTCTTCACTAGCCTTGTCATATCATAGTTGGCTAAATCGATATCCAGTTCTTTTTCTAATGCCATATCTGCCAGCTGTTTTCCTACATATGGACCTATCGTAAGTCCCGAGGAACCGAGCCCGTTTGCCAGCAATAAACCATCGTATCCGGGCAGACTGCCAATCACTGGAACAGATTCCGGTGTCATTGGCCGAAAACCGACACGTGTCTCCAGTATACTGGCATTTTCCAGTTCTGGCGCTATTTTAATTGCGTTGGAAAGTATATGTTGAATTCCACCTGCAGTCACGCGGTTATCAAAGCCTACGTTATTCTCATGGGTTGATCCAACAATAACCCGGTCCTCAAATGTTAGCATATATTGGTTAAACGGAGGTTTTACAACAGGCCAATTAGCTGGTGATATTCCAGGAACCTTTAAATGTACGATTTGCGCTCTCTGGGGTCTAATATCAAAGCGCATACCTAGAGGTTCAAGCAGATGGCTCGTCCATGCACCAGTAGCTGCTATTACTTGATCACCCTCTATATTATCGCCGTTAACAGAAACACCTGTAATTTGTGTTCCTTCATAGAGTAATCGTGCTTCACCGTTAATTATCTTCGCCCCATGCTTTTCAGCGCCTCTTAAAAGCGCATTTCGCAATGCACGTCCATCTACTCGTGCAGCTCCACTTACATGGAGTGCTGTATATTCATCAGACACCAGTGGGAACATTTCTTTTGTTTGTTTCGAGTTAAGAAGTGTAATTTCACCGATTTCAGGAGCATCTTCACGCCGCTTATAGGCGTGTTCCTTCATAGCAATTAGTTTCTCTTCGTCAGTATGGAGATTTATCGCGCCTACGCGTGCATAACCTGTATTCGTCTCGCCATCTTCAGCTAGTTCCTGAATCAAGTTATGGTAAATACGAGCACCGCCTTTTGCAAGCTTATACCAAGCTTTATTCCGGCGTTTCGAAAGCCACGGGGCAACTATGCCTGCAGCAGCGTCAGTTGCCTGACCTGTATCCTTTCGATCAACAATCACAACCTTAGCGCCAGACTTGGAAAGCTGGTATGCTGTAGATGCACCTAGTATACCTGCGCCTATTACAATAAACTGCTTCATAGAAAAATCCTTTCATATCATCTTCATATACTATAGGAATAATTGCTGAAAAAATAAAGGAAAATGATTGTTAATAAAAGAATTAATAGGAAGAGAGGAGTCAGAATACATATGAACGAGAACATTGTAGCAAAAATTTTATTTATTATTGGAATTGCCCAAATGTTAATTGGTTTAATAGTGGGACTGATTTTGGGAAATGCTGATTATTATGGCGTTATGAATTGGTCAGTTGTATTTATGTGGACAATTGGCGGTTTTATAAGTGGTATGCTATTCCTTGGATTTTCCGAAATAATTAAATTACTCCATACGATTAATGAAAAAACACCTTCATTACAAAAAGAAGCATTCCATAACATAAAGACTTTAGAAGAAAAAACTGCACCCGTTTCTTGGTCTTTAAAGGAATCAGATAAGGAAAAGATTAATGAAAAATATAGTGATGAAGCTATTTCAGAAATTGTCCCATCACCAAAAGAAGGCTACTGTCTCGTGAAATTCAAAAGTAGTGCTGGCTATTACGTAAAAGTAGTTAATGTTGATGGATTTGGTGTTGAGGAAGTTCACGATGCTGAAATAAAATACACCATTATAGAGTGGTATAATAACTTAAATTAAACGGAATGCAAGAATATGTATAGGCAATTTGTTAAACTCGATCTTAACATAAAGATAGTGAGGAGTGTCTTTTTTGGCTAAAGGAAACCATAGTTCAAAGATGGGTTGGTTCGGCTGGACTTTTTTAAGTGTTATTTTAATTACTATTGTTGGTTCTTTTTTATTCTTCTCTAATATGCTAAACCTAGATATCAAATCAATTTTCACCGGTGAAGAAAATGCAGAGGGTAATGAAGAGCCTGTATCGGAGGAAACACTGGAAAAGGTGGAGGAAGTTCAGGAAACTGTTGGGAAGGATCATGCGGATATTGGCAAGTTTGTAGCTAAAACGCATGATTTCTATAATGAGACAACAGGATATGGGAGTATTGCTTCACTTGATTGGGAAAAGCAAAAGGATCAGGCCAATAAAATACTAGGTAAACTGGATGAGAAACTTCCAGATGTAAAGGATGATGCGCTAAGGGCTGACATAGAGCGAATACAGAAATTGGCCAAAAAAGCAATTAATGAACAGGCAACAGAACATGTGAGAAACTTGCATCGTATGTTTCATGACTTGGATATTGCGTTGAACAACTACAATGGGTATGATACTATTTGGAAAGTTACTGAAACATTGAAAACTGCAAATTAGTGTCCATAAACTAATTAATTATGGTAATCTAATAGTTGGGTTAGTAAAGATTACAAAGTTTTAAAGGAGAAATGAACATGGACAAGACATTAATTTTTGGTCATAAAAATCCGGATACTGATACAATTTGCTCTGCATTAGCATATGCAGATTTGAAAAATAAGCTTGGGTTTGATGCAGAACCCGCAAGACTTGGTTCTGTCAGCAAAGAAACACAATTTGCTCTCGATTATTTTTCAGTTGATGCACCTCAGTTTATTGAAAAAGTAGACGAGGATGTAAAAGATGTTATTTTAGTTGATCATAATGAATTTCAGCAAAGTGTGGAAAATATTACTGATGTACACATTTCCGAAGTTATTGATCATCATCGTATTTCGAACTTTGAAACGAAAGAACCGTTATATTTCCGTGCTGAGCCGGTTGGCTGCACTGCAACGATTTTGAATAAAATGTACAAAGAAAATGGTGTAGCTGTAACGAAAGATATCGCTGGACTTTTACTTTCAGCAATCATTTCTGATTCATTATTATTAAAATCACCAACATGTACAAAAGTAGATGTTGAAGCGGCTTATGAATTAGCTGAAATCGCAGGCGTAAACCTGGAAACATACGGTTTTGAAATGCTTCAAGCTGGTGCTGATTTGAGTGACAAGTCAGTTCTTGATCTTATCACGATGGATGCCAAGGAATTTTCCATGGGTGACGCAAAGGTTGAAATTGCTCAAGTAAACGCAGTGGATACAACGAAAATCTATCAATTTCAAACAGATTTGGAAACAGAAATCGCCCAGATTATTAAGGATAAAAACCTTGATCTATTTCTGTTTGTTGTAACAGATATCTTAAACAACGATTCGGAAGTACTTGCATTAGGTGAAGGAAAAGGTAATGTTGAAAAAGCGTTTAATGTATCATTGGATGATAATAACCGTGCATTACTTAAAGGCGTAGTGTCACGTAAAAAACAAATCGTGACTAACTTAACTGAAGAATTTACAAAATAGCGTGATGAAGGATGCCTTCCAGTTTCGACTGGGAGGTCTTTTTCGGTTGATAACTGCCCCAGAAGTTGATAAACTGCAATCTGGTTGATATCTACCCCAGCGGGTTGATAAAACTGTCTACTTTATGTACGCTAACAGTTTTCTGGTTGATATCCGCCTCCCCCAGCCTAATCAGAAAAACCCCCGCATGGTCCGAAACCATGCGGGGGTCTTAAAATTTCTATCCATTGCTGCTGTCTGCTTCTTCAACTGCAACCTCTTCATCTTTTTTAAAGAATATCTTGTATACCCCTATTGTTAATAGTGGGATGGCGAATACTGCAATCATTGCATATGCCATTGCTGTGTAACCTGTTGAAATTAAGTCAATGATTCCTACTTGTGAGAGAATCATAGCTAAGATTAGTGTACCAACTGCGATCGCACCTCTTTGTGTGGAAGTTAGAGACTTGTTGGCATGCTCTTCCATTTGTGCCTCCATACGGTCAACGAACGCATGAATCATTCCGGAAGATGTTTCGATTAGTGTCCAGCCTACAACGATACCGAATATCACAATAACAATTGCAGGGAAATCTTGCAGCATGACAAGCCATGGTACAGAAGCTCCGAATACCTCTTCTGAAGGATAGAAGCCCATAAGACTGAAGTATGTTAAGAACCACGGGAAAGTCATAAGCACACCGGCTATAATACCGGAGATGACAGATTCCTTTCGTGATTTCTGGCGTTCAATGGTAAATAATGCTGCTGGAAATACAGCCAGGTTATACCCAACATACAATATGCCGGTCCATAAAACGGCAAATATTGATACTTCTCCAGGCATATAGCTCGTATCTCCTGATGACAATACTGCCATGGCGTCATCCCATGTAGTTCCAATAACAAGAGCAGCAAAAATCAGATAGCCAATCATTAATGCTAATGTACCGAATGTTTTAAAGCGTTCAATAAGTCCTTTCCCGTAGAAGTTCAACACACCAACAATAACTGTAATCAGACTGACACCAATCCAGTAATTTAGCCCAAGTGTACTTTTTAGAATTTCACCGGTCGCTGAAGCCATAATGGCAATGATTAATATTGCAAGCAACAAGTAGACGATGTCGAATAGGAACCAAAAAGGACCGATAAGTTCTTTTAATAATTTGCGGTATTCAAATGCTTTGTATTTACGTGCAAATTCGAACATCAGGACAGCCATTACGATAAAACCAATTAAAATACCAATTCCACCAAGCCATCCGAGCGCTCCGAATTTAGCGCCGTACTGAACAATTTCCCTCCCTGTTGCGAAGCCACCGCCAATTAACACGGATTGAATAATGATTGCTGGCAGCAGGTACCTTCCAAATGCCCCTTCAAACAAATTCTTCATCTAAAACCCCTCCAAATATATATTTATCAAACAGGAAATCACAAATGGAATACTTCTTCTTCGACAGTGAATTTCTCTAATGCTTGCTCATCGATTTCATAGCCGATACCTGGTAGATCCGGTACTGAAATGACACCATTTTCTACTGTAACCTCAGGCTTTATGATGTCTTTTTTCCAATATAGTGCTGAAGCGGCTGTATCACCTGGCAAAACGAATTGTGGCAGGGTGGTTAGTGCGATATTATGTGCTCGGCCAATTCCAGCTTCGAGCATCCCGCCACACCAAACGTCAATTCCATTTTGTTTACACACATCATGAATGCGTTTCGCTTCCGAAAGTCCACCGACTCTGCCGATTTTAATGTTAATAATTTTACAGCTTTGCAGTTGAATTGCTTTTTCTGTGTCTGCAAGTGAATGAATGCTTTCATCCAAGCAAATAGGGGTATTCATTGCGGCCTGAAGCTTGGAATGGTCAACGATGTCATCGTGTGCTAATGGCTGTTCAATCATCAGCAAATCCAGTTCATCTAACTTTTGCAGATGATTTATATCTTTCAGTGTATAAGCTGAATTAGCATCCGCCATGATCGGTATATTTGGGAAATGTGACTTAACTTTATGAAGAATATCATAATCCCAGCCAGGTTTGATTTTAATTTTGATGCGTTTATATCCTTCTTTCACATAGTGATCAACTGTTTGTAAAAGATCATCTGCACTTTGCTTTATTCCAATGCTGATGCCAACGTCAATTTCTTTTTTTGTACCACCGAGTGCCTCGGCCAGAGAAGTGTTTTGGCGTTTTGCGTAAAGGTCCCAAATTGCGCCTTCAAGTGCAGATTTTGCCATGTTATTCCCTTTGATTGGTTTGAAAACTTTCAACAGATCATCAGGATGACTGATTTTGTTTTCTTTTATTAGCTTTATTAAAAAGTCTTTGATGATATGCTGGGTTGTTTGAACTGTTTCTTCGTTATACCATGGGCTTGTAAAAGCAACAGATTCACCAAAACCACGGTTTCCTTCTCCATCAATAGCTTCCGTGACAAAGAATTCTTTTTCCTGTATCGTTCCAAAGCTTGTCGTAAAAGGGTTGTTTAACATCATTTTAAGTCGCCGAAGTTTTAACTGCTTAATAGGAATTGTCATGTTAGTTTCCTCCAGTAAAGTAGTTGGTTTTGGTGAAGTAATAGTAACTGTGCTTTTTTGAATGATTACGTATAAAATTCTTCGCTGTAAAACCATTATCAAATAATAGCTGGAATGCTTCTCTTGTTTTTAGCCGCCATTCTTTTGCAAGATTAATATCCTTTTTCTTCACAGATTGGAAATTATCAGGTACGGCAACAAACCAGCCATCATCAATTGGGTTAAATCTATCCAGATTAGATTTCGGTACCCCATTCTCAGTTACATCAATCATTAGTTTATTTTCATCAAATGTAACTTTTGGGGCTGGTGTACTCGTATTAAGGTTCCATTCGATTTGGATTCGATCTGTAGGTAGGCCTTCGTTTAATTCATCGTCCATGGAACCATAGTGATCTTTTTTGTAAAAAGCCCCAGTTGCTCCAAGTTTATGCAAATTTAAATATGCATTCAAACTTTCAAGTGGGTCAAACGTCCATGTAATCATGGAATAGCCTATTTCTCGAGCAAATTCAGCCTGTTTCAGCTTCATTCGTTCACCAAGACCACCCTTGCGATAATCTGGCAATATCCCAAGCATATGGGAACATAAATAGGAGTGACTGCCATCAAATCCTGCAAAGCTGTATAAAAATCCGACCATCGCTTGTCCATCAAAAGCACCGAGAATAACGCCGCCATGATTTAAAGCAGTATATGTCTGATGTACGGGATTTGGAGGCATTTGCCAAACTGCTTCTTCCACTTCCTGCATCTTTCGTAAGTCATTCATACTTGTCAGCTTGCGAATTTTAACATTATTGGTCATCTTGGTTGCTCCTTTCAGCAGTTTTGACTAAGGCATTGGTTAAAATCTCAACCGCTTCAGGAATTATTGCATGATTAAATGTCATATCTGGATGGTGGAGACCTGGCTGTAAATCACAACCTATTGCAAGCATCGTAGCTTTTAAGTGTGGTTTTTTTATTGTATAAAAATGAAAATCATCCCCGCCAGTCGTTGTAATCATCGGTTGCAGTTTATCGATTCCAACGCTATCTTTTATAGCGTCCTCCATAATTGAAGTAGCTTCCTGATTAATAACGGATGCAGCAATATTGGCGCCAATCTTCAAGTCGATGGAAATGTCATGATAGTCGGCAAGCATAGCTGTAATTCTCTCAACATTGATCATCAATTCGTCCATAACCTCGTTCGTTTGCGCACGTAAATCCACTGAAAATGTTGCGTTACCCGGGATAATATTTTTACTTTCACCACCAGCCTGAAATGCTGTCAGCTTAACAGAATGGGGAATCATTGGGTTTATATCAATATTTTGCAGATGCTGGACAAGCTCGGAACCAACATGAATAGCATTGGTATTCAAATGTGGCCTGGCACCGTGGGCATCATCACCTTGAATTACTCCATCAATAAAACAGGCTGCCCCATGGCGAATAGCTGGAGCAAATTGATCATGTTCTAATTCCTCTATTGGTCGTAAATGCATTCCATATAAATAGTCAACATCATCAACAATTCCTTTATCAACTAAGGATAATGCGCCTGTCCCTTTTTCTTCTGCAGGCTGAAAAATAAATCGGAATGTTCCTTTTTCAGGATAGCCATCTTCAAGAAGCGTTAACAATGAGCCAATTGCAATTGTCATATGAGCATCATGTCCGCACGAATGATTTGCCTGAAATTCACCGTTCACCTCTTGCCATAAAGCATCTATATCAGCTCGCATAGCAACGACTGGTGATCCTTGGCCAATTTCGATAACTAGACCGGGTGAATCATCCAGTGTTGTAATACTGCAATCATAATTTTTAAAAAGCTGTTTGATGTAAGAAGTAGTGTCATACTCTTTCCAGCTAATTTCCGGATGTTCATGCAGGTGGGAGAAAATTTTTTGAAGCTGTGGTCTTATTGTTTCTATTGTTGGCTTCATGGATATACTCCTTTAAATTAATTTGCAAAAAATTTACTTGCTTCTATTCCATCAAATCGTTCTGCGCGTTGCTGAAACAACTTCGGCGCCCGTATTGTGATTGCTGCAACAATACTATTCATCAGTGAAAACACGGCAGGTACCAAATCAAGTGTCGATAGTTCCTCTAATCGAATTGCCAATGTTATATCGGAATACTCGGTAATGGGCGAATAAGGGTTATCGGTAAAAGCAATAATTGTCGCCCCTTGTTTTTTGGCCAATTCAGCCAGTCTTATCGTGTTAATCCCATACCTATGGAATGAAAAAGCAACAAATACACTATTTTCATGTAATTCACTTAGTTGTACCAAAATATCGTCATCAGGTGAATGCTGTCGTACATTGCCAACCACAATATTTAAGGCATATGCAAACCAGCTTGCTAAAGCGTAGGATGATCGGACACCTGCAATATAGATATTCTCAGCAGATAACAGCTTCGTAACGGTTTGGTCTAAATCCGTTTCCGACATTTGCTCGATTACAGTCTGAATTGTACGTATATCATTGAACATTAGGTTTTTAACAGTATTATCTTCTGAATGACTGGATACCTTTCTGTTTCTGAAATCAGACAGACTGCTTTTTTCAAAAAAACGCTGCTGGTATGTCTGCTGTAAAGATTTATAGCCATCATATCCCAACGTGCGTGCAAAACGGATGATAGTAGTTTCACTAACACCAATTTTTCTGCCAGCTTCCTGAGCAGAATTCATTGCGAAAATAGATGGATCACTATAAATATAAGATGCTATTTTTTTAAAGCTTTTTGAAAAGTTCGCTTGATGTTCCTTAATTTTTTTGTACAGATTTTCCATGTAAATTCCCCGTGTAGTTTGTCATCTGTTAAAGTGAAGGAATTACTTTTTCTTTTAATAAAGAAAAAGTAATTCCTTTATTATAAGTAACATACCATAATAGTAGAATTTACTCAATATGTAATCTTGGGAATTATTAAAAAATTCAGCGTGTGTGAATAAAAAGTCCCGACCAAGATAGATGACTATGAATGTACTTAGTTATAACTGATTAAAGTGCTAAACATCTGTACTCATACATAAAATTAGTACAAGCCTGATAATAGGGGTGCGTACTTTTGTGGTCAGATTTTAAAACATTCGCATTAAAAGGAAACGTCCTGGACTTAGCTGTTGCTGTTATTATCGGAACAGCCTTTGGAAAAATAGTAACGTCACTTGTAGAAAATATCATGATGCCACTAGCAGGGATCTTAGTAAGCGGTGTTGATTTCACAAATTTAAAATATACGGTAAGAAAAGCAGATGTATTGTATGGCGAGTTCATCCAGTCGGTTTTTGATTTTATCGTTATCGCGGTGTCCATCTTCATTTTCATTCGCATCATAGCAAAGTTCAGAGGTGAGAAGGATCCGGAAAAAGAATCAAAGCCTGATGAAAAAACTGAGTTGCTCAAAGAGATACGTGACCTTTTGAAAAAAGAGGATAAGCTAACACCTAAACAGAAAAAGAAGGTCACGATTAATATTTCATCACAGTCGAAGAAAAGATAAAACTTGAAAAATACAGTAAGCTGTGGCATAGTGAATTTGATAGTTTAATTGAATAATAAGTTGTAGGGGGACCAGTGTATGCTGGTTGAGATTGTATCCGTTAGATGCTGACCCTTGGAACCTGATTTG
Organism: Virgibacillus sp. JSM 102003; assembly: GCF_041949995.1. Classification (NCBI taxonomy): domain Bacteria; kingdom Bacillati; phylum Bacillota; class Bacilli; order Caryophanales; family Bacillaceae; genus Virgibacillus; species Virgibacillus sp. JSM 102003. The sequence continues at coordinate 82,342 of NZ_JBHFQH010000015.1, read as the reverse complement.
GTTGAGACCAGCGTAGGGAACAAAGTAAAACAATAGTAATATTGTTCGTAATGCGCTCAGGGACTAACCTGGCGTTATTTTTTTTGGTCTTATAAGAGATTCCTTTCGTTTCCAACACCAATCATACTTCCAGAAGTGAACAAAAAGAGAAAGGGAGATGAGAAATGAAAAAATGGTTGTTCGTAGTATTAATAGCCGTTTTACTAACAGCATGTAATAACGATGCAGGGGGAACTGACGAAAAAAGGCAGGAGACAGAACAAACAAAAGTAGTGCTCGATTGGACCCCCAATACGAATCATACAGGTCTTTATGTTGCCCAGGAAAAAGGATATTTTGACGATGAAGGGTTGGATGTAGAAATTATGATGCCGGGTGAGGCTGGTTCTGATCAGCTTGTAGCATCAGGCAAGGCTGACTTCGGAGTCAGTGCACAGGAAGCTGTTACAGAGGCACGTATTCAGGATATTCCAATCGTATCGATTGCAGCGGTTATCCAGCATAATACATCCGGATTCGCTTCACCAAAAGACAAACAAATTACATCACCAGCAGATTTTGAAGGAAAAACATATGGCGGATGGGGAGCACCGGTTGAAAAAGCAGTTCTATCTTCACTTATGAAGCAGGAAAATGCCGATGTTGAGAAAGTCGATATTGTCAATATGGGCAATACAGATTTCTTCACAGCAGTGAAGCGGGATATTGATTTTGCGTGGATTTACTATGGCTGGACTGGAGTCGAAGCAGAAATGCGCGGGGAGGAATTAAATATGATTTATTTAACCGATTACTCCAAAAAGCTTGATTATTATACACCTGTCCTTACAACGAATGAAAAAATGATTGCAGACAATCCGGAAAAAGCTGAGAAATTTTTAGCAGCGGTTTCAAAAGGGTATAAGTTTGCAATCGATAATCCAGGTGAAGCAGCAGAAATCCTCAGCGCTGCTGTTCCAGATCTTGACCCGGAACTTGTTAAGAAAAGTCAGGAATGGTTATCACCAAAATATCAGGATGACGCAGACAAGTGGGGAGTTCAAAAGCAAGAGGTATGGAAGAATTATTCCAGCTGGATGTATGATAATGGACTTCTAGAAGAAGAATTGAAAGCTGAAGATGCATTTACCAACGAATTTTTACCAGAATAGGAGTGGGAATATGAATAATTCATTAGTAAGTATACAAATTATCCCAAAAACAAACAATGGGGAAGATGTCATTCCATATGTTGACGCTGCAATAGAGGTGATCGAGAAAGCTGGAGTGAAATATGAGGTCCATCCACTGGAAACTACAATGGAAGGGAAGCTAAACGAGCTATTAGCAGTTATTGAAAAAATGAACGAAAGAATGGTTGAGCTTGGAAGTTCCAGCATTATATCGCAAGTGAAAATCCTTTATAATCCGAGTGGGGCATCAATGGATCAATTGACGGAGAAGTATCGTTGATGAAAAAGTTTATGAAAAAAGGGTGGAAACCTGTTGCGGTTCTCCTCCTTTTATTCATTATATGGGAGGGCGCAAGTAATTTATTCAAGATACCTGGATGGCTGTTGCCGGCGCCTTCGCAAATTTTACAAACAGGTGTTGAAGGCTGGGCATCTTATCAGCATCACATCTTCTCAACCGTTCAATTAACGATTATTGGATTTTTAATTGGCAGCAGTGTGGGCATTCTGATTGCGATTAGTCTGCATCTTATACCACAGCTTCGAGAAGCGTTGTATCCATTAATCATTATTTCGCAAAATATACCAATAATTGTTCTGGCACCACTGCTCGTTATATGGTTTGGCTTTGGCATGCTACCTAAGATTATTGTGATTACACTAGTCTGCTTTTTTCCTATCGCGGTGTCAGCCTTGGATGGATTCAGACAAACGGACCATGATTTGAAACATTATATGCAAATGGCTGGAGCAAATAAGAAACAGATATTCTGGAAACTGGAATGGCCAAATGCGTTGCCATACGTATTTGCCGGGCTGAAAATCTCCGCAACGTATAGTGTCATGGGAGCCGTTATATCGGAATGGCTCGGTGCGAGTAACGGGATCGGCGTTTATATGACATTAGCATCGTCTTCATTCAGGACCGATCGTGTTTTCGTATCTATTTTTCTTGTAATGGTTCTTAGTTTATTATTTTTTGCAATTATTATTTTGGTCGAAAAAAGCCTAATCAGATGGAAGCCAAAAGGAGAAGGAAATTGATATGGGCAATCTAGCTGTGAAAGATATAACAAAATCATACGGAGACCATCATATTTTGCAGGGTGTTGATTTCACCGTTAATGACGGAGAGTTTGTTTCCATTTTAGGCCCATCCGGGAGCGGGAAAAGTACATTATTTCATTTGATTGGCGGAATTCGTTTGCCTAATTCAGGGGAAATTTACCTGGAGGATAAACAGATAAATGGTCAAAAGGGGTCAATCAGCTATACACCGCAGTCTCCGTCACTCATGCCTTGGCGCACAGTACTGAAAAATGTCCTGCTTGGTGGCGAGATCGTCGGTAAATATGATGAAAAAAGGGCGCTTGCATTAATTGAGCGTGCTGGGTTGCAAGGGTATGAAAATGCGTATCCACATGAACTGTCAGGCGGAATGAAACAACGTGTTGCGTTCGTGCGAAGCTTGCTAAGTCCGCAGCCACTTATTTGTCTGGATGAGCCCTTTTCCGCACTGGATGAATTTACCCGCCTGGAAATGCAGAAATGGCTCATGTCCATTTGGCAGGAAAATAAACGGTCAATCCTGTTTGTCACACATAATATTGATGAAGCAATTTTTCTGTCCGATCGGGTTATTGTCCTGTCCCAAAAACCATCAACTGTCAAAAAAGAGTTTACAATTCCGTTTGAGAGGCCGCGTTATGAAGATATTCTGTTGACAGAGGAATTTTTAGACTGGAAAAAAGCAATCTATCAGGAGTTGAGTGAAGATGTCTGATAGAATAATCGATTCGCATATTCACTTGGATATGTATAGCCAGAAAGAGCGGCAGCGAGTTCTAAGTGGGCTGGAGTTGGCTAAGGTGGACACACTAATTTGTGTGTCGAACCATTTGAAGTCGTCCAAGGAAACTCTGCGTTTGGCTCATGAAGACAGCCGTATTAAGTCAGCATTTGGCTTTCATCCGGAACAGTCGCTGCCTGCTGATTACGAGACTGCTGAACTTCTATCGTTTATTGAGCAAAATCAGCAAGAAATGATTGCTATTGGGGAGGTTGGATTGCCTTATTACTTGCGGCAAGATAATAAAGGAGTATCAATAGACGCCTATGTTGAACTACTGGAAATATTTATCCGAAAAGCTGCAGCACTCGACAAACCGATAATTCTCCACGCAATATATGAAGGTGCTCCAATTGTGTGCGATTTACTGGAAAAGTATTCTGTAACTGATGCGCATTTTCATTGGTTCAAGGGAGATTCAAAGACGATAGAGCGTATGGCGAAAAATGGATACTCTTTATCGGTGACACCTGATGTAGTATATGAAAAGGAAATTCAGGATTTAGTCAGCGCCTATCCGTTATCCCGTGTGATGGTGGAAACAGATGGTCCATGGCCATTTGACGGAGTTTTTAAAGGGAAAATGACACACCCTGGAATGATCCATAAGAGTATCGAAAAAATTTCTGAGCTGAGGAATGTTTCGGTCGAGAGTGCGTATAGTCAGATTTATGATAATACATGTCGCTTTTATAAACTGTGAGAAATTTCACGGAAAAATGTTATTATAAAATAGGTAAGTTTATAGGCTGGGAGTGACAGACACCAATGAAGGTATTAGCAGTTACAGGATACAAACCGATGGAATTGAATATATTTAAGCCGGATGACCAGCGTGTTTCTTTTGTTAAAGCAGCAATCGAAAAGCGACTAATTGGCTTTATTGAAGAAGGGCTTGAGTGGGTAATTATTTCTGGTCAAATGGGAGTCGAATTATGGGCTGGTGAAGTGGTTCTCGATTTAAAAGAACGGTATAATATTAAACTCGCAATCATTCCCCCTTTTGAGAATCAGGAAAGTCGCTGGCCAGAGCCAATCCAGCAAGTCTATCAAGAGTTAACAATGACTGCCGACTTTTATCAGCCCCTATATAAAGGGGACTATAAAGGCGCATTTCAATTCAAAGCGAAGAATAAATGGCTGGTGGACAAAAGTGATGCATGCCTCATCCTATTAGATGATGAATATCCGGGCAGCAATCGGTTTTTTCATGAAGAAGCAAGTCAGAGCGGAGAAGAATACCCGATTTTTGTAATCACCCCAAGCGACCTCGAGGATATCGTAGAAGAATTGCGCATGACTGACTCGGATTATTGGGAGTGACAGAGTAGAATTAGTGATAAAAGTGCTAAATCCCGAAGTTCACATAGTTTCCGCTGAAGTTCACAGGAAAAGTGCCGAAGTTCACAAGTAGGTTGCTCGAAGTTCACAATTAAAACGCCGAAGTTCATATATATTTATTAAAAAAGAAGGACTTTTCACGAATAAAGTCGAATATAGAACATTGCAATTAAAAACTAAATAAGAAAGGCAGTGTCTCATTGTTTGTAAAACCCTTTGAAGTCCCCAAACATATCCTTCAAGCAGAAGCATTAGATACAAGGACACCAGTAGATCATATCCAAAAAGAAACAATAAACAAAAAGGCTAGGAATCTCCGCACAGGATATAACGGCGAAAAATCAATGGAATTTTTTCTAAGCTTTTTGCCAGAAGACGAGTTTATCATCTTTCATTACCTTAGAATCCCCGACAAGCAAGGTCACTTCCAAATAGATATCCTTCTTCTATCCCTTAAATTTTTTCTCATTGTTGAAGTGAAAAATATATATGATAATATGCACTTCGATGGAATGGGTCAAGCATATCGCAATAATAACGATGAGATAGAAGTTTTCACTAATCCTGTAGATCAGGTCAATTTACAGCATAGGAGATTTCTTGACTACCTCCGCAAATATGACTTACCTCCGATACCCATTGAAAAAATTGTAGTTTACAGCCGCGACGATACCTTTCTGAAAAATATTACCAATAATAAGACCATTAATGAAATTGTGATGCATAAAGAAAAAGTACTTCCTAGAATTGAGGAGTTTTCCGAAATGTACCAGACTCCTAGCTTTTCCGAAGATCAGTTGATAGAAATTACGTTTAAGTTATTAGAGGAACATGAACCTGAGGAATACAATGGTATGAAAAAATTCGATGTTACGCCTAAAGATTTTGTGAAAGGTGTTTTTTGCCCGAAATGTGGTGCAGTTCCTATGCTCTGGAGGGGTGGGAAATGGCGGTGTACTGATTGTGGCTGCACGTCACGGAATGCCCACCGGTCAGTGTTGGCAGATTTTGCATTGTTAGTGGGTGATTATATAAATAATCGTCAGGCACGAGAGTTTTTACAGGTTGGGTCTGAGTACTCAGTTAAACGAATATTACAACAGGAGCATTTTGATCAAATTGGTGAAAAAAGTGGGAGAAAGTACAGGTTAGACGCTGAAAAACTACTAAATCCCGAAGTTCACAAGAAAAGCGCCGAAGTTCACAACTAATTCGCTGTAGTTCACAAATAGGTTGCTCGAAGTTCACAACTAATTCGCCGTAATTCACACTTATCGCTCGCTTAACAGCTCACCGCACAATCAAAAATGCAACTTGGCGTCACGCCAAGTTGCATTCTCATCAATATTATACTGTTTTTTCTACTTGTCCGAAGCAACGTTTGTAAATCGATAGGTCACCTAGATTACTGACAGTTTGTGGATCTGTTATTACTTCTTTAGATAGACGTTCTAGTATAACCTTAGAACCAGTTCATAGACTCCGGTTTTAAGTTGTGGAAAATGTGCTTGGTTTCCTGATATTCATCAAGGCCTGGTTTGCCTAGCTCGCGGCCAATTCCGGATTGTTTAAATCCACCCCATGGTGCGTGTGGGAAGTATAAGTTGAATTCGTTAATCCAAACTGTTCCCATGCGCATTTTAGCAACAGCGCGTTCAGCCTTAGCGATGTCTTTTGTCCAAACACCACCGGCAAGCCCGTAAATAGAATCATTTGCCAGGTTAATAGCTTCTTTTTCTGTAGTGAATTTTTCCACTGTGATGACAGGACCGAATCCTTCTTCTTGTACGACACTCATATCTGTTGTACAGTCAGTTATAACCGTTGGCAGATAGAAGAAACCGTCCTGCAGCTTAGGATCTTCAGGGCGTTCGCCGCCAACTGCAATAGTTGCGCCTTCTTTTTTTCCTTTTTCTACATAATTAATTACTTTATTTAAATGTTCTTCTGAAATGAGTGGTCCCATTTGTGTTGTTTCGTCAAAGCCATTGCCTAGTGTAATGTTTTTTACGCGATCAACTAGGGCACTAACGAATTCATCGTGAATGCTTTCTTCAATAATCAATCGTGTTCCTGCTGAGCAAATTTGACCTGCATGGAAAAATACGGCATTCATTGCCTGATCGACAGCTGTTTCAAAATCAGCATCGGCAAAAACGACATTTGGGTTTTTACCGCCAAGCTCAAGCGCGATCTTTTTCACGTTTACGCTTGCCGCTTGCATTATTTTTTTCCCGGTTTCAATTCCGCCTGTAAACGAAATCAAATCAACGTCAGTGTTGGCCGATAACTCAGCACCTACCGTGTTTCCAGCTCCAAGTACCAAGTTTGCTACACCGCTAGGGACGCCAGCTTCTTCTATTAATTCAAACACTTTTATGGAAGTAAGTGGTGTAATCTCACTAGGCTTCATGATCAGTGTATTGCCTGCTGCCAATGCTGGAGCGAGTTTCCAAGATGCCTGTAATAGTGGATAATTCCATGGTGTAATTTGTCCGCATACACCAACAGGTTCCCGGACTACTTTACTCACTGAATTTGGAATAGGGGAGTCAATAATTTCTCCTCCATCTTTATCAGCGGCCTCGGCATAATAGCGGAATACACCAGCAATATCATCCATATCACCGCGGCTTTCTTCCATTGTTTTACCAGTATCAAGTGACTCCAGTTCTGCTAATTCCTCTCTGTCACGTGCAATAAAATCGGCAATCTTGTATACGATTTGTCCGCGTTCAGTTGCTGGTGTCGACGACCAAACACCTTGATCAAAAGCTTTTCTTGCAGCAGTGATAGCAGCTTTTGCATCTGTTTCATCACTCTCTGTTACTTGTGCAATAACTTCTTGATTAAATGGATTAATAATATTTCTAACTTTATTTGAGTTGGAATGTACCCATTTCCCATCAATAAATTGTTTTTTAATGGTCAAAGTAGCCCCTCCTTATATATTTTGTTAAGTTTATTAAGAAAAAATTTAACATTTCTAACAAAATAAATGTATCATGCACATATTTTTTTGTCAAAAAGAAGAAATTATACATTATATTCAGAACTACCAATACAGACTAAATCGTAAATTCATTTTTTATTAAAATTTGATATATGTAAACAGAAAAGCCAAGTTTGAAGCTGGCTTCCTTTTTGGCATTTCGTCCTGAAATAAGTTGCTATCAAGCCTTACAAGCAAAATAATTCAGCTGAAAAAAGCGGATAGAATATGTTACACTTTGAGTCTGGGATTGGGACTGTCACTTCTCATATCTTGTCGGTTAATTTTTAATAAAGGAGTGATTATCATGCGGTTAATCCGTTCTGGAGTTCATTTTTACCTAATGGGCATTATTATTTTAACACTTGGAATAGCACTTACAATCCAATCAGCATTAGGAGCATCGCCGTTTGATGCACTTCTTGTAGGATTACACAGGACATTCGGATTAACAATTGGAAGCTGGGAAATCGTAGTCGGCTTATCAATGGTACTTTGTAATGCAATAGCGGAGAAAAAAAGACCGGAGTATTTTGCCATCGTAACATCACTTGCCACAGGTATTGGGATTGACACCTGGTTATTTTTATTGGGAGATTGGATTGTTCCAGTTACATGGATCGGCCAGTCAATTACTTTAGGAATTGGCATTATTTTAATTGGATTGGGAGTTGCGTTCTATTTGCAATCTGACATTGCTCCAAATCCAATGGATCGTTCCATGTTGATTGTTTCAAATCTGACCGGCTGGAAAGTTACGTATTCACGGGTATTAATAAGCGTGGGTCTCGTTATATTAGCATTCTTCTTTAATGGTGCGATTGGAATTGGAACACTGGTTAACGCACTTATATCAGGCGTACTCATCAGTTTCTTCTTACCATATGTGAAGGGACTGAAATTTCACGGACGGAGGCATGGGAAAAATATTGCTTCCTAAAGTGTAAATTAGCTTGTTGTAAAAAGGCTAAATTGTATAAATTGCAATTCCTCTTCAAAAACTATCCATGTACATGTAAAGGAGGAATTGAAAATGGGTGGAAAACCAAAAGGTCCAAAACAGCAGGAGCAGCCAAATTTGCCCAAGAGTCCAAAGCAGCCTTACGGAGAACCGTTAGAAGGATCGCATAAAGTAAAACAAAAAAATCATTCACGGCAAAAGCATAATCCTCATCATGACATGTAGATTTTCTAGGTCAATAACACCTTAAATCAGGCACTGGTTTAAGGTGTTATTTTTTACTGCATAAGCGCAACTATATCTTTATTTTTCTAACCTTTGGTACATGTAAATCGAATAATCAGCATATTATCTAAAGAGATTACTTGTGAAGGGCGGAATGTATATGTACCATCGAGTGATGACTGTTACTGGAATATCAAATTTGTCTGTCGAGCCGAATGTCATTGAGGTTCAATTGGAAGTGGTCACTGAGGGTATGTCGTTAAGTCAGGTGCAACAGGAGAACGCCGACACCATGAATCAAGTTATTCAGGCATTATTACAGTTAGGGATAGCGAGGGAAAATATCCAGACAACTGCTTACACTATTAACCCGAAGTATGATTATGTTGATGGCACTCAAGTCTTCAGAGGGTACGAGGTGACGAATGCAATAACAGTAAAAATCAAGGACATCGACCAGGCTGGAAATGTCATTGATGTTGCTGTGCAAAATGGTATCAACAGAGTTTCAAATATACAGTTTACAGTTGAAAATAAGGATGTATATTACAAGCAAGCGCTTAGTTCCGCGTTAAAGGATGCATACGCAAAAGCACAAACACTTGCTAACACAATGCAAATTGGCATAGCACCTTATCCAATCAAAATTATTGAAAAAATAAGCGAAGCGCCAATTACCTATAAAGCTTATGCCACAATGGAAGCTTCTACACCAATCGAACCGGGGCAGATAGTTATTGGTGCGACAGTTGAGGCTCAATTTCATTACTAGTGCAGAGTAGCTGGCGGGCTATTTTTTATGGCAAATTTGCGGAATCGATAAAGTTTGACATCGTATCGATAAACATCGACATCCAACCGATAAATCAGGAGGTAAAATCGATAAACATCGACAGCAAATCGATAAAGTTCACAGTTTCGTCACATCTATCGGCCCAAATCAAGCAGGAATCCCCGGCAAAATAGCGAATAAATATTAAAACTAAATAATAAAGGAAGTGCTCCATTGATTGTTAAACCACTCGATGTCCCCGTATTAATGATGCAAACCGAAGCACTCAGCTGGCGCCTCGCAGAACATCATTTTAAGAGTAAAGAAGTAAACAAACATGCAAAAAAACTCCGAGCAGGCTATAATGGCGAAAAATAGCCGTTTCTGAAACAGTCATTCATAAAGAAAGCCTGCTCACAAAAATAGACGGTTATGCTTCCACACATAATAAAGTGTGTTTGGGCGAACAGCAACTTCAATTTCTTTCCTCATTCCTTATTAAAGCACACACAACAAATAAGGTAGATATCTTAAAAAAATATCAGGTTGAGTACGCGGATATTCTGCGTGGTGTTTTTTGTCCTGGCTGTAGTTCTCTGCCAATGACTCACAAAAAAGCTAAATGGATTTGCCATCATTGTGGAGCTACGTCCAAGAATGCTCACTTGGAAGTGTTACGGCACTACAGTTTGCTGATAGGTAACACAATAAATAATCGACAGGCACGAGATTTTTTGCAGGTTGATGGTATTCAAATCGCACATAGATTACTAGTGAAAGAACAATTCAAACAGATTGGAAATACTAGCGGTAGAAGGTATATATTAAGCTATTAAATCAAAATAGATAAACATCGACTTAGAATCGTTAAAATCGCCACCAAGTAGATAAACATCGACAACTAATCGATAAAGACCGTCATTTCGGAACTGGCAGCCAAAAATAAGAGTCCACATACGATCAATTTATGTTAAAATCTACCATAAGGGGAGGATTTCATGACGGCTGAGGCTATAAAGGATATGAGAAAGAAGCAATTTATTCTTGTAAACGCAATTATACTAATCGGTATGACAGTTTATGTAGCTATCATAAATTATACAGGATTGAATATGTCCTACATTTTATTTACGCTTGGTGCTTTCCTGATCGTGCAGTCTTTTTTTAATATTTTAAAAAAGGATTTAACGAAGTCTTGGGTGCCAATTATTGAGCAGGTTAATAAGTATGAGAAAGAGATTATGGGCAAGGAGTGGAAAAAGCAGAACAAAACCGCGTATGTAATCAATATTTTCGTGGGCGCCATGATTATGACTCAGGCCTACTTCATGTACGACATTAGCAGTCAGCACCCCATAAGCATTTGGTTCTTTGTTATTCTTATCATTTTTTTATTGCTTACTATTAATATTACAATGCTCATACACACATCCAAAGTTGACAACGCGAAAAACACATCTGATTTTAAGGGCTACACATGGAAATTTAACCTAATTGGATTTGTGTTTGGATTGGTTCTAGCTGTTGTTATTTTTATACTTGTGATTTCGTTTGTTTTATCAAGGATTTAAACCGGGACGAAAATTTGTCATTGGAATCGCCATGAAAGATGTTATCACTGGTGTTACACTAATGCTTGTTATTTCACTAGGTGTTGCTTACATGTTTATAAATGCGAGTGCCCAGAAATTTAATAAGGGAATTGAAATTGAAATGGTGCAGGAAACAAATACCAAATCACTGTTTAAAAATAAGAAATCCGGCAGTCTTTAGTAGGAGGGTGAATTTGTGCACTGGATTGTATTGTTGAATATTTTAATGATACTGATTGAGTCGTTTAATGCTATTAGTACAAACAAAAAATCAGCATTAAGGTATATGCATGCTATGTTCGCTCTTATGTTTTTAACTTTTTCCATTGCAGCATTTATGAGTAATATGTGGATTGGTGTCTTTGCTGTTTTATTTGGGTTTGTTGGCATTTTTATCAGATCTGAAAAGAAAGAAGCATAAATTAAAACTTAAAAATGTACTGAGGAGAACCATCAACTTATATATAGTTTGATGGTTTTTTCTATTATACTAGAGAGGGAAGGATGGTTTACTTTCCAATCACGTGAATTGTGGGAATTTTGTGTTATGATAAAATTTACAAGGAGGAATGATGATGGGAATAATTATGTCAATAATACTTTATGCGCTAACACTTTACATAGCATACCTTGTCATTACTGTAGCGGTCAGGCACGGTATCGATAGTTCAGAAGTTGGTAAAGCTCTGAAAGAAAAACACGGAATACAGGAAGAAGAATTTTATCCGAAGAATGACCTGGATAAGGATTAGCATGACTTATAAAGCTAAAACACAATATATATCAGGAACTGTTCTGTTTTTGATGGCTCTTACTTTTACCGCATTCAATACTTATTATTTGTTCTTCTTACTAGTTATATTTTTATTGATTTTTATGAGCTTTGAATTAACGATCGATGACGAAAAAATAACATATAAAACGTATATCTTCGCTGTACCTATTTATAAAAAAGAGGTAGCTCCTGTACGAATTACTGAACTAAAATTAAAGCGTGTTAGCTGGGCAAAGAAATGTGCGGTTATAAAAGTGATCAAAGGTTTGAATATAAGGATAATCAACTTTCACCCTGAGACTATTTATCAGGATTTATTTCGTTATGCTAAGAACAATGATGTTAAAGTAATCAAAACCAAGGATTATAAGATCTTGGAGAAAATGCGATAATCAGAAACCACGAACAGGAGGCTATAATTCTATGAAAATAAGAAAGGCGACCCAACAGGATGCACCACATATAGCAAAGGTACATGTTGATAGCTGGCGTTCTACATACAGAAATATCGTTCCTGATACTTATTTGGAAAAGTTGGATTATGACCATCGCACCAAGTTATGGGAACGAAACATGACTAGTAACAGTGTTTTTGTAGCGGAAAATAACGATGGCGAAATTGTTGGGTTTTCAACAGGTGGTAAGGAGAGAGAAGGGAAATACGAAGGCTATGACGGGGAACTTTATGCAATATATATAATTGAGGAACACCAGGGCAAAGGTATTGGCAAATTGCTTGTCCAGCCAGTTGCAGAAGAACTGCTGCAAGCGGGTATGAACACCATGCTGGTATGGGTTTTGGAGGACAATGGTGCAAAATGTTTTTATGAAGCCTTGTGTGGCGAAAAACTGGGACATGCAGAATTAGAAATTGATGGAGAAAAACTAAAAGAAACAGCATACGGATGGCGTGAGCTTAGCCGACTTGTGAAAGAGGGATAAAATGAATTTCAAGGAATTTGGTACGATATTATTTGTTGAGCAATACGAAGCATGCATCAATTTTTATAAAAATGTACTGCAACTAAAGGTAAACTTTGAAAAAGAGAACTTAGTATCATTTCATGTTTCTAATGGTTATCTTATGGTCGAAAGAGGCGGATTCAGTTCGAAAGGTGAAAAAAACAGAAAGCAAAATCCGGTTGTACTGCGTTTTGACGTGAACGATGTGGACGAAGCAGTTTCGACATTGGAAATGCGTGGAGTTGTATTCTTAAATCAGCGTCTTGAATTTGACTGGGGAATTATTGCAGTATTCCTGGACCCAGATGGAAACAGGATAGAATTGGGACAAATAAAGGAGCGATAGGATGGAGTTCAATGATTTTTCAGCGGTACAAATAAGAGTTGCAAGGCCAACAGACAAATTTGAGGAAGTAATCGATTTTTATGAGAAAGGTCTTGGGTTGGAACGATTAACCGACTTTGCGAATCCAGACGGATATACAGGCGTTATATTAGGATTGCCAAATGCAGGTTACCACCTTGAATTCACTAAACATGCTGATGGCAGTCCTTGTCCTGCACCAACAGAAGATAATCTGCTAGTCTTCTATATTCCGGAGAAAAGTAAAATCGATTATGTAGCGAACCGATTACATGGTATGGGTTATCCTAGTGTCCCGCCTGAAAATGATTATTGGGAGGAAAAAGGAGTAACGATTGAAGACCCGGACGGTTGGCGAATTGTTTTAATGAATACGAACGGTATTTAGACTATGCGTTTTAGAGCGAGGGGGCTTTCTATCAGGTCCCTCATAAATTACATAGTTTTAAAAATCTCGATAATGCACTGTTCCATTTAACCATTTGGTCATCATGAACCGAATGTAAAAGTTCATGAAAAACAGGCTGCAATCCATAGAAACTTTCTACTCTTTCAAAGATAGATTCTTTTGATTCAATACCCTCGTAGAAAGACAATACCTTTTTCGTAAATTCAGGCCCAAATTCCCAGTAGAAACCCGCAAAGTCAAAAGCTGGATCGCTGATTTGTGCATCGGTAAAATCGATTATTCCTGTAACTTCACCCTTATTGCAGATGATATTCGAAGCCGAAAGATCACCATGAATTACAGTCGTTGGATATGTAAGGGTAGGAAATGTATCTAGAAACCTGGTGAATAATTTTGTAATTGTTTGCTGCAGGAATCCATTTATGTTTGGATAAACTTTCTCCCTTACAGATATAAATAAGCCGTTCCAGTAATCATATGTATGGAGGGTGCTTAACTTCGGATGATTCACTCTGTGCAGCTTGGTTAAAAAATCACCAAGAAGCATTGCGTTTCTATCATTCATCAGCTTTTGCTCTAATGGCTTCCCCTTAATGTATTCATAATAAACACATCTTAGTTTATTATTTTCCTCATATAACATTGTGTAATCTGGAATTGTCAGGAAGGGTTTATGTTTATTTATTTTTTTCAAAAGCAAGGCTTCCGACATGACTTTATTAGCAACTTTGTCACTCTTGGGAAAACGAAAAACAGTATCTTCGTTTACAATTATGATATCGTTATCCCATCCATGTGTATTGCGCCTATAATGATGGATTTTCAATTTTGGTAGTGCTTTTCTAAAAAAGTAAATCAATTCTTGTTCCATTATCAGTCTCTCCCTTTTAGTTTAATTTTAGCATAATTAGAGGAATTCAATGGTGGAAATCGAAATATATAAAGGATAAGGAATAGGTGATCATCATGGAAATTCAAAAATTAAAATCTAATGAAACGGCACCAATGAATTTACTTCTTTTAGCGGATCCATCTGAAGATCTTATCCAGGAGTATCTAAATCAGGGTCAGTGTTATGTAGCAAAAATTGATAATAGATTGGTAGGAGTATATATACTTCTACCAATCAATTCGAACATAATAGAAATTAAAAATATTGCGGTTGAAGAGAGTGAACAAGGGAAAGGTGTCGGCAAAAAATTAGTAACACATGCTATTGCGAACGCACGACTGCAAGGGTTTACCCAAATTGAAGTTGGAACCGGTAACTCGAGTATAAATCAATTGGCACTTTATCAGAAATGCGGGTTTAGAATTAGTGGAATTGAAAAGGATTTTTTTATAAAAAATTATGAGGAAGAAATATTCGAGAATGGGATTAGATGTACTGATATGATCTGTTTAGGGATTAGCTTGAAGAAATAGGAGGATTTTAGGATGCCGTTTTATGTTCAAAGCGCTATTGTCTTAGGAATTTTGTTCTTTATTTTTATCTTTACTGAGAGTTTCAATCTAATAGGTATACTTCCAATTTTTGAATGGGTTACCAGATATATTTTACCTTGGATTGCACTGTACTGGTTTATTGAGTTTGTGAAAAATAAAAGGGTGAAAACGTAAATAATGGATTATGTTAAAGAGTTAAGAGAATTAGTTGGGCACAGACCACTAATATTGCCAGGGGCAGTCGTATTAATTTTAAATGACAAAAATGAATTATTACTGCAGCACAGATCAGATGGTGGCTGGGGATTGCCAGGCGGCCTTATGGAATTGGGAGAAAGCATGGAGGAAACTGCACGAAGAGAGGTCAAAGAAGAGACCAATTTGACTATTGGGAGTCTAAAGCTACTAGGTATTTTTTCTGGTGAAGAATACTATTTAAAAGTTGCTAATGGCGATGAATTTTACTCCGTAACTGCAGTTTATACAACGGATGAGGTTCAAGGTGATATTAAAATAGATAGAACGGAATCTGTAGATGTTCAGTTTTTTCAACTAAACCATCTTCCAAACGATTTACTTGATATTTACCGAAATTTCATAAACCCTTATATGGAAATTTTAAATGCGAGTAACTAGCAGGATGAAATAGAATAAGGTTTGCAACAGGTATCCGAACAAATGATGATAATTATACAAATAATAGCTTGCTTTGGGAATGTTGTGGCATTAATGAGTATGAAGAAGAATGAGAAGGAGACAAAGGAATGCTTAACTATACAATTTGCTTCATAAAAAAAGGAGACGAAATTCTTTTGCTGAATAGAGAGTCTCCTGCCTGGATGGGAATGTGGAATGGGGTAGGTGGAAAGGTAGAAGATAATGAAACTGCCCTTGATTGCATCCTGCGCGAGATAAACGAAGAAACAGGTATAAATGAACCAAAAAATATTATGTACAAAGGTAATGTATGTTGGGAAGCGGATGGCAAGGACCTTGGTGGTATGTATGTGTTCATTGCAGAGCTTCCAGAATCATATAATTATACAACACCGAAGAGCACTGACGAAGGGATATTGGATTGGAAAAAACTTTCATGGGTACTGCATGATGAAAATTTTGGTGTAATCGAAAACATAAAATATTTTTTGCCGAAAATGCTTGATGAGCAGAATACATATAGTTATCGATTTGTATATAAAGATACGGAAATCATTGATGTCATATCGGAACCATTGGAGCAATCTGTAACATAGTATGGAAATGTCTTCTTTGTGTTCGATAAAAATAAATAAGGAGCGATTACAATGTTTACGTTCATCTTCTATGGATTTGTACTGATCACATTGATAGCAGTCGTTTTGGCTATTAAAGGCGACCCTAAAATGTATTGGGTTGCTGCCTTATGCACTTATATTTTCAGTTTTTTGGGTGGCTTTTCAATTGGCCAGCTAACAGTCGGATTGACGTTCGTATTCATCGTTTTGGCTTTGGCTCATTCATTTAACTTGGTAAAAAGTGGACTTCACTATGTTGCATTTCTAATCCTTGGATCTGTATTCGGCGGGATAATGGTAGTCTATGTTGATGATGTGTGGCTGTTTTTTCCGTTCAGTATATTAAGTTAACCAACAAACTTGTTTGATTTCCTCTATTAAAAGGAATACTACCTGTGAATGATAACTTAATGGAGGAATTGAAAATGGGAAAACTTATAAGAAGATTGATTAAATATGGACCAATTATTTATCCTATGGTTAGAAAATTTATGAACAAGCGTAAAAATAAAAGCTATAGTCGTTAAAATCGACAGGGCTGTCTACCAGTGAGGCAGCTTTTTTAATGAAAGTTAACCCTTATGTTATTCTGTAATTTAGAGAATATAGTTTGAATATGGTTCCAATAATCATATTTATTGTACGTAAGGGGGTTACGAGATGATATTAGAACACGATAAAGGCTTGCTTCTCATGCGTCACGATAGTTTGGGGGAGCGTAATTGGAGAAGTGATGAATGCTATAAGCTGATTTTTTCACCATATGGAAAAGGACTGTACCAAACAAGTCAGCGTGATATATCAATAGATGCTGGTAATTCTTTAATTTTAAACCCAGGCCAGCAGCATAAACAACTTCATGTCACCGAAGAGAAGTTCCTTGTGGAGATGGAGCAATCCTTATTACAAGAAGTCGCGGAACAGCTAGGTTTTAAACTAACTGATCCGGAATTCGCATTGATACCTTCTATAAACCCGCAAATTACTAACTGGATATCCTTTATTCGTGAATACATAACCGTTTCATCCAATGAATTATTTATCGAAAACAGTCTAACCCAACTTGCCATACTTATGTTGCAAAATGGTCCTGGTTCACACTCTAATGATTTATCGGTAGTGTCTGGTGAACTAGAGAATGTAACCAACGCTTTAAAGGAGAGCTATGATGAGAACTGGACACTTGCTGAAATGGCCAAGCTGTCTGGGATAAATAAATATCAGTTTGCACATATGTTTAAAAACCAAACAGGCTTATCGCCATATTCGTGGCTCCAATTGTACCGTCTGATAAAGAGTCAGCAATTCCTTATTCAAACGGGAGAATCGATTCTGTCGATTTCTTTAAAAGTCGGCTTCAAAAATATCTCTTCTTACAATAATCTATTTAAGAAAGTTTATGGGAGAACGCCAACTGAGTTTCGTATGTTTTATCGTAATAATAAGTAGGACTGCACTGCTTACTATTAAAATTATTATGCCACTTCCAATCATAAGCCATTGAATCGGAATAAAGGATACAAGCATCCCATAAAACAGGAGTGAGATGGTGTTTGCCAGGTAAAGCAGAAATGCATTAGAACTGAATGCACGCCCAAGTTTATTTTCAGGAACAAGTGACTGAATCAGGTATACTCTGGCAAGACTGGAAATCGGCAACCCAATGCCCACGAGGATTGCACCGACAAAGAAATGTTCAATCTGATAAAATACACCGTAGTATGTGATGCCAGCTCCCCAGACAACTGCTCCTGTCAAATAGACTTTCATCGTCATTTTTTTAATGAAGTATGGAATTGTAATGTTTGTTAAGATAACAGCCCCGCCAAATACTCCTTGGAGAATAGCGTACAATTCCTCACTTTTACCACTCATTTCTGATAGTGCAAGCAACAGTCCAACTTCCCATACCCACGTGTTAAAGAATACGATTAGAAACGTAATAGTAAATAGTTGTCTAATCGTGATGTTTCGTTTAGCCCAAGCAAAGAATTCCGCTATAGCAAGGAAAACACCTTTGACAGACTTGTTTACTTCTTGTTTAATTTCCGTGAAATGTACGTGAAGCAGGCAAATGACACTGACTAAATAGGTTAGTGCATCGATAACGAAAAAATAAATAGTACCATATGATAACAGCCAAACCGAAATGACTGGGCTTAGAACTGTAACACCACGCCCCAGAGTATCATTTAAACTGTTCGTTAGCGAGCGTTCCTCGGGCTCAGTGATAATTGGTAAAATAGCCCGGTGTGTTGGATTGAAAAAGCAACCGATTGTTTGAATGGCAAAGCTAACAATGAGCAAGTAATAATAGTCCAACAGATTGACATGATGTAATAGAAAAATTGAAAAGATAAGTGGGATACGTAACAGGTCAAGTGTAATTAATAGCTTTTTCCTCGGCAGCCAATCAGCAATCACCCCTCCAATTAAGCCAAATAAAAGATATGGTGCTGTTTCTGCGATTGCCATTGCCGTAGTATAAATGGTTGATTCAGTAATCTCATACGCGAGAAAGAGAAACGCCATACCGGATAACACATCACCCAAACGGGATACCCCGCCACCAATTAGATAGTACCGAATATTTTTGCTTTGCAGCAGTTCTATATACATGTTTTTCACCTCTACTAGTACTTTATCAACAGCAGAGGAACACGTCTTATTACATATTGCTAAAAAAACAAACAATATTCTACTATAATTATCGTTTCCAAAAGCAAAAAAGAGGCATCAATTTTTTAAAAATTAATGCCACTTTTTATGGCTGGTATTCGATAGTACTATAAAGAAACACACTTAATGTAGGAAATTGTGAACCAAGTAATATCAGTCGTCTAATAAAAACCAGAATGCTAAAAGCCCGTTATAATCCCAAATCCTCAATTTGATTCTTAAGCTTTGTGATATTATCAATGGTCTTATAAACGTCGGATTGCTTCAGTTGTTCGATTTTGACTTCGCCGTCCTTTAAAATCTTGTTTGTAGCATCAAGCAGCACTTGGCTCTTGCTTTCCAATTCTTTATGAATATCTTCGGCCATTGATGGAGGTTCTATTTCCATAAAGTCCTTAATCGTACCCTTTAGTGATTCCAATCTGGACTTAAGTTCTGGACCTTCAAGATTAGGGGCTTCTTCTGCAAAAGTGCTAAGCTCATTTATATACTCGGTTGTTTCCGTTGCATAGTTTAACGAATCATTTGCTTCCTGTAGAAAAGAACATCCGCTAAGTATTAAGGCTGTTACCATGATTAGCGAAATAATTAATTTTTTCATATAACTCTCCTTTCAATTATACTGCTAATAACATAACATGGAATATATGTTATGTCTTGTTATTGGAGTTGGATACTAATGAAAATAAATCATCTACTGTTTTCTGTTTCAGAATTGAATCGGTCCATAAAATTTTACGAGGAGGTTTTCAACGCGAAATTAATAGTGAAAGGGAAAAATACAGCCTACTTTGATCTGGATGGATTATGGCTGGCATTGAATGTTGAAGCAGATATCCCGCGAAACGAAATACATGAATCCTATACACATATGGCATTTTCGATTGAAGAAAATGAATTCGATGAAATGTATGCAAAGCTAGAGCGGCTTAACGTAACTATTTTATCGGGCCGTCCAAGAGACGATCGGGACAAGAAGTCTATTTATTTTACAGACCCAGATGGGCACAAGTTCGAATTTCATACAGGAACTTTACAGGATAGAATCGATTATTATAGACAGGAAAAATCGCACATGGAGTTTTTTGATTAGAGCAGAGGGAAAGAGGTTACAACATGCAATTATTTATAAAAAATATGAACGAAGAACGGGCTGTCGAAGCACTTAATTGGAGATATGCCAAACCGTATGATCTTTATAACAATGAGTTGACGAATGACTCTTTAAAGGAATTCCTGGGAGGATCATACCACGCAATAGTTGATCAGAATAACGAATTATTCGGTTATTTTTGTATAGGTGAGTCAGCTCAAGTACCGCCCGGCAGAAAATTTGGCGCATATAATGAAGATATGCTGGATGTAGGGTTTGGGATGAAGCCCAGTTTTACTGGACAAGGGTATGGCTTTGAATTTTGCTCATTCATTTTTTCATACATTCAGGAAAACAATAATGATTCACCTCATCGATTAACTGTAGCAACATTTAACAAACGAGCTATTCATCTTTATGAAAAATTAGGATTTGTAAAACGAACAGAATTTGACACTGATACCACAAGCTTTATAACGATGGTGAAGGAAGCTTAATTGAGGTCAAGCCTATTGCTAGACAACTATCATTAAAGGTGATGCATTATGAAAACAATTGCCGAAGTAAATTTTACAAAAGTTACCGAACAACAACAGACTGCAGCCAAAGACATAATTCTAGAAGGCTTCAAGGAACACTTTGGTTTTATAGATCACACATTGAATCCTGATCTGAACAGCATATATAGACACTATAACAAGAACGGAAATGCCTTTTATGTAGGAGAAATCGAGGACTGGGTTATTTGCACTGGGGCCATAACAAAAGAAAGCGAGTCGACAGCAAGAATTGAACGAATGTCCGTAAAAAAAGAATATCGACGACAAGGCATCGCCCGAAAAATGCTGTTCCATCTCGAAAGGCAAGCAAGGATAATGGGCTATACAAAAATAGTAATGGAAACCAATAAGGAATGGTCAAGCGCTATTAATTTATATAAAACGAACGGATATACTGCGTTTAGACGAGATAGTCAACGGATTCATATGCTGAAGAAATTATGAAGTTAACACAATCAATAAAAAATAGCTTTACAATATACTCTAATTTTGATAATCTATCTTTTAACTAAATCGGAAAAACGCGTTGATGAGAAGAGTAGACATGTTTCATTTTTTAAAGAGAGCTCCAGTCGCTGAAAAGGAGCAGGAATGACCATGTTGAAGCAAGGCTCTGAGTATCACATTGGAACCAGAAGGGGATAGTGTGACAGGTGCTCCTGTTATAGGGCTAGGGTATACGTATGTTCATACCGTACCTGATAAGTTTGATATGGTGACATATTGATAAACTGGGGTGGCACCGCGATGCGCGTTAACTCGTCCTCAAGATTAATTTCTTGAGGGCGAGTTTTTTTATTTGGCAGTTAAGAAAGTATAAATCCTTTCTTACTGCACAAGGCAACTAAGGCTTATCTATATTAAGGACTGGCGATAAGCTAAGTTTTCTAAGCGAAGGAGTGAGGACTGATGAAATTGGAGAAATGGAAATATACCACAATCCTACTATTCGGTATAGGTGTATCCAATATAGGAGACTGGATTTTCTTAATTGCATTAAATTTAATAGTCCTGGATATGACAGGATCCCCATTAGCTGTGGCTGCACTATATATTCTGAAACCAGTGGCAACAATCTGCACAAATAGCTGGTCTGGCAGTTTAATAGACCGTCTTAACAAAAGAAACCTGATGATATTTTTGGATATCTTTCGGGCCTTGGTTATCGCCGTACTACCTGCATTTTCAACGATTTGGCTCATTTATATTTGTGTGTTTTTTATCAATATGGCTAGCTCCATATTTGAGCCAACATCGATGACATATATAACAAAATTGATTCCAATCGAACAGCGAAAACAGTTCAATTCGCTGCGGAGCCTGATTGATTCAGGAGGTTTCCTCATTGGTCCAGCGATAGCCGGTCTGTTGTTTATTATTGGAACTCCCGACTTCGCCATTATTATCAATGCAATCGCGTTGTTTTTGTCAGGTGGCATCACGTTGCTCATGCCTAACCTTGAAAAGAATAGAATGTTTCATCAGGAGAAATTTTCTTTAGAAGCACTTAAAAAAGACTGGTTTGCTGTGTTGCACTTCAGTCGTCGGAATGTCTCGGTGATGATTATTTACTTTCTGTTTAGCAGCATGATAGTGATGGCTACGGCGATAGATTCACTCGAGGCAGCATTTGCGAAAGAGGTACTGGGTTTAACGAATGGAAAATACGGATTTCTTGTGAGTATTGCCGGCGCAGGAATTGTTGTGGGAGCAATAACAAATGCCGTTTCTGTAAAGAAAATTTCAGTACCGTTGTTAATGGGAGCAGGATCATTGTTTGTTTCCATTGGCTATATTATCTATGCGTTCTCCGGTGGCTTTTTTATAGCAGCTGTAGGATTCTTTATCCTGTCCTTTTCACTGGCATTCGCCAATACAGGATTCTACACATTTTATCAAGACAATATTCCAGTCAAAGTCATGGGCAGAATTGGCAGTGTTTATGGGCTTGCCGAGGCAATATTAATTATTGTGATGACTTCAGTGATGGGTATTGCAGCACAATTGATCTCGATTCAGGTGGTTGTGATTGCTGGGGCAATTATTATGTTGGTGGTGACAGGACTTTTGTTTATGTATAATTTAAAACAAAATAATCAAGACAGTTCCCTATATAATAGCTATTAAGTTTACAAGGTATTCTGATAATTTGTGTTAAACTAGATGTAAAGATTCATGACAATTAGATATACTTGCGGGAAGGTGTTCAAAATGAGTTATAAATGGTTAGAATGGGCTAAAAAAATTCAATCAATCTCTCAATCAGGGCTATCGTTTTCAAATGATATGTACGATATTGAAAGGTATGAAGAGCTACAAAGAATTAGTACTGAGATAATGGAGCAATATACTGATTTGGAAATGGAAAAAATAGCGGGGTTGTTCACAAATGAAACAGGTTATCAAACCCCTAAAGCAGATGTACGAGGAGCTGTTTTTAATGACGATAAAATCTTAATGGTGCGGGAAAAAATTGATGATAAATGGTCATTACCAGGAGGCTTTTGTGATATTGGATTATCACCTTCTGAAAATATTGTGAAAGAGGTTAAAGAGGAGTCAGGTTATAATGTCATCGCCAAAAAATTAGCTGCACTGTTGGATATGAATAAACATTCTCACCCACCTCAACCTTATCATTATTACAAAATATTTATTCAATGCGAATTAATCGGAGGACAAGCAGAAACTGGAATCGAAACAAAAGATGTACAATTTTTTTCTGAAAACAATCTCCCTAAACTTTCAACTGGGAGAAATACAGAAAACCAGATAAAAATGCTTTTTGATTTTTTAAGAAATCCTAGTAAATTATCAATAGTTGATTAATTTTCTGTAATAACTTAGAGAGGAAAATTTAAGGTTTCCTAAAAGGGGGAGGTAATCAATTGGCTCCGGTTATCTTAACTGTAATTATTTTGATTGTTCTTGTTTTTTCCATATATATTGTTGTTCAAAAAAGAAAAAAAGCCGGTGTTACAGGGATGAAAAGCGCTTTAACCCCAATATGTTTATACCTTGTTGCAATAACAAACATTTTGGCCTACTGGTTTAACGTTATAGGAGTATTAAGCTGGTCTATTGGCGTTTCCCTGTTGCTTTTAGGTGCTTATTTTACAAGATATTTACCGATGCCTGAAAAGCGATTCTGAAATAGGGTTTGCCAAAGAAGAATAGAGTCAACAGCAGTGGAGGTTAATTGTAGTGAAATTTGAAGATCTGGTAATTGAAAAAGGGTATGATATTTCATTTGAAGGTATTCTGGAACCAAGAACAAAAGGAGTAAGGTTGAGGATACTTGTAAATAAAAGTGAGGATTTAACTGACTTACTTATACATCCAGATCCTAACAGCGAAGTGACAACCCTACAGATCGACTTTCCAAATTATGTTACATATTCCGTGATTTACGATGATTTTACCATCTGGAACGATGATGAAGGATATAAAGGTGAGGCATTTCGAATCTATGAAAAATCTAGTTATTTTGATTTTATAAGAAGGAAATCGACGTTGCCAGACAAAAATTTAAAACATTTTTCATTGGCTTGTATTGAACATAAAGTAGATATAATTTCCGAGTATGAACTAATCATTTCTAAAATAAATTAAATAGAAAAGTGGGGATGGATATGATATTACATACTGACGTTTTTGGGGATGGAAAGCCTATTGTATTTCTTCATACGGGTTTGCAGACAGGACTAATAGATTTTGAGTACCAGAAAGAATATTTTAAGGATAAATATAAAATCATTCTTCCTGATTTGAGGGGCCATGGCAAATCAATTGAAAACGACTTTTCCAATTTTTTCGATGATTCAGCTTCAGATGTTTCTGAGACTCTCAACGATTTGGGTGAGGAATCTGCACATATTGTGGGTTGCTCATTAGGTGGTTTAGTTGGTTTATTCTTTGCAAAAAAATATCCGAATAAGGTGAGGAGTTTGACCATTTCTGGTGTTCTGGCGGAAAAACCAGATAACTGGCTCGAAATGCATAAACAAGATGTAGAACATCAGGCTCAATTATTATTAGATGACGATACGGTAAATTACTTTGATAATCTGCATAGTTCTGATTGGAAGCAGTTTTTGTATATGGCTAAGGATGAAGATTGGTATCCATTTCAGCAGACAAAAGATTTGAATGGTATTGAATCACCCGTTCTGTATATGGTTGGTGAAGGAAATAAGGGTGAAACAAACAGTGCTATATTATACCAAATGATGAAAGAAGATGTTCATGTATCTATAATTCCGTTTGCATCGCACCTAGTTCATTCCGAACAGCCAGAATTTTATACAAAGATATTAGAAATGTTCCTGCACGACACGGATTAGAATATCGAACATGGCATGAGGTGACCATATGGAAATGATGCTGATGGATACAGAATATATATGGCTGTGAAAAAGTAAAAGACGCACTATGATTGGCACCCCGGATGGTCGTTAAAGAGGATTTTTCGCTTAAGTCATTCCAAGGGCAAATGAATTGTGATAAAATTCAGTTAGATTGTAGTCTAACTCGATAGGCAGGGTATTTAAATTGAAATTTTTCACGAAAAAGAAGTTACTACTCATACTGGCAATAATTGTTTTCGCAATTGCGCTCTCCTATCATCAAAATAATGTTTTAACGACAACGAAATTAGATGTTCATTCTAGTGAACTGCCAGAAAGCTTTGATGGTTATAGGATTGTTCATCTGTCTGACTTACACAGTAAATGTTTTGGAGAAAATCAAAAGAGATTAGTAGAACGTGTTAAAAATGAAAATCCTGATTTAATAGTATTTACCGGAGATATAGTCGATCAAAAAGACATTAATAAAAAACCGGGTATTACATTAATGGAAAATATGACTGCAATTACACCTGTATATTTCGTAACTGGAAATCATGAATGGTGGTCAGAGGAATATAGTTCCCTAGAGAATGACTTAGAAGCTGCGGGAGTCAATGTGCTTCGGAATTCAAGCGAACTAATTCAGGTGAATGGTAGTAGTATTGCAATTTTGGGTATTGATGACCCTGCAAGAGCTGAAAATCCCTATTCCGAGAAAGGTATCGTAAGTGAAACGATCAACAGCCTTAAGATGCGTGCTGATTTCTCAATTCTTTTATCACATCGGCCAGAAATGTTTTCCGTTTACCAGGATCATAACATAGATCTTACCTTTTCCGGTCATGCACATGGTGGTCAGTTTAGGTTGCCGTTTATTGGCGGATTAATTGCTCCTGATCAAGGTTTGTTTCCAAATTATACAGCAGGCAAGTATGTTGAAAACGGCTCTACGATGATTGTTAGCAGAGGGCTTGGTAATAGTATAATTCCCCAAAGAATCTTTAACCGTCCGGAAATTGTAAGTGTTACGCTTCATGCAAATGGTCAATAGTTCGGAGATAAATAGTCTTTAAGATGAGGAGCGGGAGCCTTGAAAGTAATCATCTACATAGCCCTTTGCCTCTTGTTAGGCATTATGGCAGCCCTTGCCTTAACGAATACCTTTCCATTCAATTCTGGTGGTATAGGCAACCCCACCGCAAAGGATATTTTAAAAGGTAACCCTGATGCGGATATCCTTAAGTTAGATGGGTTAATCTATTCGAATGTCTCGGATAGAGAATGGCTAGATGATAATCGTTATACTAAGGGTGAAAAAATTGGTGAAATCAAAAAGCAGACTACAGCTACTTGGTGGTTTAGGAACTTTTTTGCAACCAAACTTCCAAAAGGCACCAAAATTTTTATGTCAAATGGTAAGGAGTATGGTGAGTACCCCCCTTCATTAGTAATAGTAGAAATAAATAATGAAGAATTAGTATATCAAGCAATGGTAGAGGGGTAGTTTCAGTAAAAGTTATGGGGTGATAGAGTGCTTTCAAATGTCCTATGGGGAATATTCTTGGTTATATTTATTTTTTTCATGATTTTTCTCGACAAACGTAAAAAGAAAAGACGTCGTAATAATCCGCATCGTGAAAAGACAAAACAGGAAAAAGAAACGGAAATTGCAGTTGAAAAAGAAAGAGGGAGACGCCCATTCGGTGGTGGAGGGGCTATGTAACTAAAAATCGTCTAAGGAGAACTTATGGATATTAGATTATTAGATGCATCAGATGCAAAAAAGTATTGGGATTTAAGATTAGAAGCATTAGAACAAAATCCAGAGGCGTTTGCTACAAGCTATGAAGAGGCAATACTCAGAGAAAATCCAGTCGAAGGTGTAGCAAAAAACCTATCAAAAGAGGGAAGCTTTACATTTGGAGCATTCCATAATAATGAACTAATTGGTGTGGTTACATTACTTCAGGAAACGCCGTTAAAACTAAAACATAAAGCAAACATATTAGCAATGTATGTGAGCCCCAGAATGCGCGGATTAGGTGTTGGTAATGAAATTTTATTAGAAGCAATCAACCAGGCAAAATCAATGAAAACAATAGAAAATCTTAATTTAACGGTTGTAACATCGAACGAAAGTGCAAAGAGGCTATATAGTAAACTAGGCTTCAAAGTCTTCGGCACGGAAAAACGCGCACTCATTATCAATGATAATTATTATGATGAAGAGTATCGGGTATTGTACCTAAAACAATAAAAGCAGGTGCAAAAAAATATGGAAACCAAAAACCTCTCTAATAAAATACACATTATAGGCTCAGTTGGAAGTGGAAAGACGACATTAGCCAAAAAATTAGCAGCTAAATTAGAAGTTCCTTTTTACGAATTGGATAATGTTGTATGGAAAAGACACAAAGCTGGAGATATAATACGATCTGAAAAAGAAAGAGAAGAATATTTAAATACTCTAGTCAATTCGGATGCTTGGATAATTGAAGGTGTTCATAACGAAGAGTGGGTATCGAAAAGTTTTCAAAATGCAGACATGATTATTTTTTTAGATACAAGTTATGCGACCAGGAGTTATCGAATTATGAAGCGGTTTATCTTACAAAAACTTGGCTTAGAAACATCAAATTATACGCCAACGCTTAAAATATTTTTCAAAATGTTTAAATGGAACAGACGATTTGAAGAAAACGGAAAGCCCAACTTCTTTGAAAAGTATGGAATGTATTGTAATAAGACAATTGTTGTTACAAATAAAAAACAGCTCGAAGATATATTTTTATAGGAGGAAGTGGTAATGGGCTTTATAATAGCAGTTTTAGCTATTCTTTCATCAGCAGGTTTTCTCGCAGTTAAGAAAGTATAAATCCTTTCTTACTGCATAAGTGCAACTAAGGCTTTCGCCATTAAGGCTTGGCGATAAGCCAAGTTTGCTAATACTTTCTGGGGAAAACAGATGATAATCGGAGTTCCGATGACAAAGATAATTAATCTGCTTCTATTCGCTTAATTATGGATAAAATAAATAGTAGTTAGATAAAAAATAACTGGAGGTATTAACTTTGGCAACAATTGAAGATTTTATGGAACTGGATATACGCATTGGGACTGTAGTGAGAGCATCCCCTTTCCTTGAAGCAAGAAAACCGGCAATTAAGTTGGAGGTTGATTTTGGCGAAATAGGCATAAAGCAATCTTCTGCACAAATCACACATCGTTATGAACCTGAACAGCTAGTTGGACGTCAGGTAGCAGGAGTAGTGAACTTTCCCCCAATGCGGGTGGCGGGCTTTAAGTCTGAGGTCTTGGTGATAGGTGGTATTCCGGGTAAAGATGATGTGGTACTTCTGAGGCCAGACGAACCTGTCGAGAATGGCACACGTGTATCTTAATGAGAAAGGTAGAAGTCACGCCATATAATGATCAGTGGCCATTGATGTTTAAAGAAGAAGCGGAAAAATTAAGGACAATTCTTGGCCAAGAGGTTTTAGAAATCCATCATATTGGCAGTACGTCAATACAGGGACTTGAAGCAAAACCAGTGATTGACATCATGCCAGTTGTTAATAACATCAGTGAGGTTGATTCCTGTAACAGATCAATGGAAAGCATCGGATATGAAGCAAAAGGAGAGTATGGAATAGCAGGTCGCCGTTATTTTCAGAAGGGTGGAGATAATCGAACACACCATATTCATGTATTTGAATTAGGGAGCCCACACATTGACCGACATCTGGCATTTAGGGATTACCTACGTGCTCACCAAGACGTGGCAAAAGAGTACGGTACCTTAAAGCGTAATCTTATGGATCAGCACCCATATGATATGGAGTCCTACATAAATGGAAAAGCAGAATTTGTCATAAAAACAGAAAGAAGTGCTTTGGCATGGTATAACATGCAATCTTTTCATTAGAAAACTTGGCTTATCGTTAAAGGGGTTCTTATGAAAGCGTATTTGGCTTTCTTAGAACTCCTTATACTCTGGAGTGCAATCTTTAATATAGATAAGCCTTAGTTGCACTTATGCAGTAAGAATGTATTTATACTTTTGTTTGAAAATGCCTCTATAACTTAATTTGGCGGACACAGGAGACGCTATTTCAATAAAAAAGTGACTTTCTCGAAGTTATCGGACACAGAAGCCCTTATTATACAAATATCATTGTTGTTTGACTGTATTTGTGTGAAATAAGGTCCTTGGTGTCCGCAAACAGCACCATTTTCGTGGATTTTTGCCAAATAAGGTCCCTGGTGTCCGCTAACCTCAAACTTTCTATATGAAAATAATTATCATGATAGCAGCCATGGTGGTTTCCTATCTGCCGAAAAAAAGAACCTTTAACAATTAAAGGTTCTCGAAAAATTAATTTTCCATTATTCGTTGTCTACGCTGATCTTCTTCCGTTAAGAAGGTTAAAAAGGTGTGGAACCCGAATTTGGGTTTAGCCTTAATGTTCTGAACGTATTCATTCTTGGCATAATCATTCATATGCTCACTTTTATTGATTCTTTCAATGATATGCTCCATGCTAATCTGTTGCATTTCTTTTTTAACATGTTTCGATTCTTTATATAATGCAATACCAACTGCACCCATCAAAGCGTATAACCCTAGATAAAACATATTGTCCATATTCCATCCGCCTACGATTAATAACAAAATCAGATTCGTAAATGAAATTGCCAGTAACGGTATCGCAATTAAAAGGTATCTTGAAGTCTTTTTCAACTGTGGCTTAACTATATCGGTAATTGTCTGTATTTCCTTTTCAATAAAGGCAGGCATATTATTCATCATGAAACTATTCATAACCAAACATCTCTCCTTACATTTTGGTTTATAACTTATTAACTGCTAAAAATAGACCCAACCAACTTATCTGGTAAGGTCTTGCTAACAACGAAACGTTGGCAGCAAAGAGCGACCATTTCACGAATTTTGAATAGAGATTGTGTACTCATAACTCGTGTTAATCTCGAACTCTATAATGACAACTTTGCTGTTAAAATTATTCCCAAGAGAATTATATTATAAAAGCATTATATAATTTTATTCTTATATTGTCATAAATTTTGCTCATAAATTTTGTTAAATAATTGTTACGGATCGCTATGTCAAAGGTTTCACCATTTTAAACCAAGGATATTCCAAAGAAGCAATACATCTATTTACATCTCTGAAGAAAGAATCAGAAATAACTTAAATTACACGTTTGGAGCGAGTTGGAGAAAGAAGTGTTATGCAAGTTGTATTCTTACTAAAAGAACAAATTATTAAAATATTGAAACTTTATATAAATGTAATCGTACTGTAATATATCCATAGTGGATTGAATCATAAATATTTATAAGGGAGCGGATTTTTTACATGTTTCAAGATGCATTATTTTTAATGATTTTAGCAATTATTGGTGTTGTTGCTATTATTGCAGGAGCAATAGCATTTTTTATTTTTAGACTGCGCTATAAAACGGCAAGTTCTAATGAGGCACTTATCGTAACAGGGCCAAAGCTTGGAGACCCTGAGCAGGATACAAATGTGTTCCAAGATGAAAATGGACGTTCGGTTAAGATTATACGTGGTGGTGGCTATCGTCTGCGTATGTTCCAAACTGCTACACCAATTGATTTGACATCCTTCCAGCTGAAAGTTGATTCAGAGAAAGCATACACCAAGGAAGGTATTCCAGTTCGAGTAGTCAGCACGGCTGTCATCAGTATTGGAAGTGAGTTAGCAATTATGGCTAACTTTGCTGAAAAATTCCTCGGTAAAAAGCAAAATGAACGTGAGGCTGAACTAAGAGATGTATTAAATGGGCATTTACGTGCGATTATTGCTTCACTTTCGATCGAAAAGATTTACAACGATTTTAAAGAAGTAAATACGCAAGTGAAGAAAATTGCCGAAGCAGACCTTAAAGGTATGGGTTTTGAAATTACATCTTTTGCCTTAAATGATGTTGAAGATGTTGATGTTGAGAATGGTTATATTGATGCATTAGGACGCCCGCATATAGCGGAAGTACAGAAGCTTGCAGATCAAGCAGAATCTGATGCGGAGAAAGAAACACGTATTTATCAGGCACAAAATGACCAGGAAGCACAAGATGAAGAAAATCGCCGTTTAACAGCGATTGCCCAATCCAAGAACGACAAAGATATTAAGGAAGCTGAATTTGAAAAAGAAACCAATCGTGCAAGAGCAAATGCAGAGCAAGCTGGTGAGCTGGAACGTCAAAAATTAGCCCAGCAGGTAAAAGATGAAGAACTTAAAGTACAATATATTGAAAAACAGCGTGCCGTTGAACTTGAGGAAGAAGAAAACAAACGCCGCCGCTCAATAGCTGATGCCGAAGCATATAAAACGACGAAAGCAGCTGAAGCAGAAGCAGAAAAAGGCCGGATTAAAGGTGAGTCAGAAGCAGAAGTTATTCGTCAGCGCGGTATCGCAGAAGCTGAATCGAAAGAACGCATGGCAAAAGCGATGGAGCAGTATGGGGAAGCAGCAATTGTAGAAATGCTTATCAATGTATTGCCTGACTACGCTGAAAAAGTTGCCGCTCCACTATCACAGATTCAGGATATGAAAGTGATTGATATGGGCGGTGAAAATTCACAAGGTGGTACGTCAAAAATAACTAACAGTGTGACGTCAACAATGCTCGGAATTCAGGAATCATTAAAAGAAACAACGGGAATGGATTTGAAGGCAATGCTTGAGAGCTATGTATCCCGTGGAAATGCCGACCACTTTGGTTCACAAAGAGAAAAGTATTATCATGAAGCTTCAGCAGCTAAAGGTTCAAATGAGGAAACAACGTCAACTGCTGAAGAAGCTGCTGGTAATCAATAAATATAGATTTCGGCGCAATTCTTAAAGAGAGAATTGCGCTCTTTATTTGGATCGTTATTCACGATGAAGTTTGACCCCATCCTTTAAAAGTTACAGTAAAATGGTATATTCCTCTTCATTTTGGGCATTAATCGGAGTAGCAAATCACCATTTAAAGGATGATTTATTTGACTAAAGAAGATAAAAACTTATTCATAGCAGCTGTAATTCTTGGATTGGGATTACTGGGAGCTGTAGATGGAATTGTTTTTCATCAGTTATTGCAATGGCATCATATGGTACTTAATCCTAACATTAAGCTTGAAATTATTACTGACGGCTTATTTACTGCTGCATTTTCGGCTTTGCTTATTTGGGGTGGAGTTAAAATTTTTCAGGATGCAAGACAGAATAAACTTGGCCATAGTTGGGTGATTTTTAGCAGTGGCATCTTTATAGGAGGTGGAGTATTCAATATTGTTGAAGGAATAATTGATCACCATATATTACAAGTTCATCGTGTTAGACCAGTAGCTGAAAATCCTCTGCTATACGACTTAGGTTTTTTAGCAATAGGAGCATTACTTGTAATTATTGGTTTTCTTATAAAGCACAAGTATCAAAGTAGGTGACTAGTATGTATGAATTATCTAATCAAAGAGGAAAAAGAGTGAAAAAGATAAAGAGTATTACTGGCTTTTTAGTAATCTTTTTAGTATTATTTCTTTATTTTGTAAACCAGAACTCGCACTTAATCAATAGTGAAGGACATATAACCCATAATCCGGTTGAAATACCAGAAGGATATAAAGTACCTTCTGTAGAGTTGAAAGTTTCACAAGATCGTTCGAATACATGGCTTTTGCACCTCAAAACAAAACATTTTGCGTTTGCACCTGAAAAGGTAGGCTCTGCAATTCCAAGCTATAATGAAGGTCATGTTCATCTATACATAAATGGTGAAAAGATAAACCGCATATATGGAAATTACTTTAATTTAGGTTATCTGGAGCCAGGAAAAAATAAAATAAGAGTTTCACTTCATTCTAATAATCATGGGGCTTTAGTTTATAAAGGAAAGCCAATTGAAAATAGTGAAATTGTGGAAGTTTCATCATAGACTTGGTAAGTTATAAAAGCACCGCAAATGCGGTGCTTTAAAATTATTATCATTAATTGTCCAAGGATTCCACGTTCCTATCCGCGATAATCCAGCCGCCTTCCTGATATTGATAGGTAACGGTCAGGCGGATATTCCCTCTGAGTTGGCTTTCCTGTGTTTGTGTTAATTCGTATTCCTTATCACTAATTTTGGTTAAGTTATATTCGGTATCAAAATCAATAAGTGCTGGACCTCCTGACTCATTTACAAATAGTTCTCCATTGTTGACACGGAAAAATTGATCTGCACTTTGTACGGCTAAGTCCTGACTCATTATTTTGGTGAAGGCATCAATCAGTTCCTGTTTCGTGTCATACTTTACTACCTCTAGTTGTTCATTGTACTCTTGCTTGATCATGCTTTCATACTGATTCTCCAAGTCCTCGAGTGGTGGTTTTTCTGGTTCAACTGTCTGCACCTTTGGATCTTCACTTGGCCCAGAAAGATCTTCATTTGAATCTGTTGCATTATCCTGTAATGAATTAAATGTGATATATGCCGGAACCATTAATAAAAGTAAGAGTGTTGCTGCGCTCAAGATTCTTTTGTTCCACATTGAAAATACATTTACTTTATTTTTCTTAGAGATATGTTGCATCACCTGTTCACGGCTCTCTTCAGAAAACTCAATGTTGTTTAAGCTGGATTTTTTTGAGAATTCGTTTAATCTTTCCTTCATTTATGGTCCCCCTCCAGTTTTTCTTTCAGCATTAGACGAGCTCTTCTTAATCTTGAAGAGACTGTTGGCACTTTAACATTCAGCAGTTCACTGGTTTCATTGATCGAAAGCTCTTGAAAGTGATAACAGATGATTACTTCCCGGTATTTAACGGGAAGAGAAAGGACTTCTTTAGTAAGTTCGTCATGCTGATCCTTTTTTGCCATTTCAGTTTCTGGTGATGGAGCCGTGCTTTTAATAAATTGAGAAAAGTCTACATTCAGACGCAAATGTTTTGACCATCCGCTTCGAAAGTGATCCTTGCACTTGTTAATCGTGATGCTGTTAATCCATGGTTTAATAGCTGCACCTTTCTTAAGATGATGTATCTTTTTAAAACATTTAATGAATACATCCTGTGCAATATTTTCAGCAGTCTGTACATCTTTGACATAGGAGTAGGCCAATCTTGTGACCTGTGACCCGTAATGTGTCATCAATTCTTGAATTAATTGTTCTTTATCGATTTCGTTGTTCCGGTATTGTTCGACAAACTTATCCAACGAGGCACCGTCCTCCCATTTCATAATTTTTTTCTATATATAAGACGAATTAAAAGAATAAAACATTCATTTTAAAAATAAAAAAGTTATTTATTTTTTAGGGTGCCCATCTATTGAAACAACTCACTTGATTAAAGGAATTTGGACATAATTAGCGAAATATATAGTAAGGAGTTCTTCAACTTTAGGGAGTGATGATGCTGAGAGTAATTGTATTTTCGATGATGGTGATTCTTATAATTTCAGGCTGCAGCCAGCAGACTTCACCCCAAACTATACAGGGCCAGGTTAATGATGAAGTCAAATATAATGTCGAAATTCCAAAATTTCAAGGCTTTGTTATGAACTTTGTGAGTATTGAATATCCTCCTGTAGGTGAGAACAAGAGAGTTCGATTAGGATATACCACTGAAAAAGACAATTTACCTGAGCTGACTAAGGAAGAAAAAGAGCTTTTAAGAAAAGGGCACAACATGAATATTTTATTTGGTAACCCTGACAGCAGGAATGACTTTTATATTGAGGTAAGTAACTCTGAAACTCAAGTAGTTAACTCTGAAGTTACAACTATTTCAGGAGAAAAAGTTCAAACTTTAACTGACGATAAGCATGCAATATTTGCAATTAATATTGAAGAAAGTTCGTACAAATTAAATGTAGTATTTAATGATGAAATAAATAAGCAGGATTCACTTAATATTGCAGAACAGCTTATTAAACAAGTAGTACACTAATAAAAAATATGTGTGTATTCAAGGGGATGAAGACTCTTGAAACCCAAGTGTTTATATTTATAAATGCACATCGCAAAATCAGGATAGGGAGCGGGTAAGAATGATAAAAACAAAGTGCTTTTTCTGCAAAAAGAATTATACAATTGATTATTCAGATACTCAGTACCAAAAAATTAAAAAGAATCCAAAAGCACACTATGTCTGTAAAAAGTGTAACGAATCAATGCAAATGGAAGCTCAGTCTACTACTGGGTTAGATCCGGATGTAATTGATAAATACGGTAAATTTTTACAGTGACGTTATGATTATTCAATAAAATTGCTTGATCATAGGAGGGGTTAGTAAATATGTTCTGGGTGATTTTCTTAGGTGTATTTATATTTCCGGTTTTGATTTTTGGTATTGTAGTTGATTTGAAACGCAAAAAGCGAACCAACACAAATTACGGCCAATACAAAACTTCTAATACAGATACAGGTGAGAGAAACATTTATTCAATGGGTGAGAATATTCGAGGGGATTAAATGTTTTTGGAGGGTCTTAATTGAATTGTTGATGCAGATTCAATTCACAAATAAGGAACTCGTTGAAGAAATGGTTTATATGGAGGTAGCGATTTGTCAAAGCAAAACATAATTTATAGTGCAGCAATTGGAATTCTCGTTATCATTAGTCTATTAAACTACGTTAAAATTAGTAATGTAGAGGATCGATTGCAGACGTTAGATAATATGCAAGGTCAGATTCAGAATGTAAACAATTCGGTGCGAAACATAACTTCGCAAGTAAATTCACAGATGGATAAATTTTTACAAGAACAATTATGGATACCAGAAAAAGAATATAAGATTAGCAATGTTGACTTAGAGGAAAATAAAATTGACGTAATTTTAGAATGGAGTTTTCGAGACTTGCTCGATGAAGAGAAATTAGCTTTCTTATATCGAGAAGAAGGTACTCAAGAATGGACGGAGCTTGAAGTTAAAAATAAAGGTGGGCTAAACTATTCTCTAGAGCA
This sequence comes from Virgibacillus sp. JSM 102003, assembly GCF_041949995.1. Taxonomy (NCBI): domain Bacteria; kingdom Bacillati; phylum Bacillota; class Bacilli; order Caryophanales; family Bacillaceae; genus Virgibacillus; species Virgibacillus sp. JSM 102003. The sequence goes on along the minus strand of NZ_JBHFQH010000015.1, from coordinate 46,546 downwards.
TACTTTCCCATTGAACGGAAATTATGAAACACAAGTAATTGCGACTTCAGCGGATGGTAAAAGAAGCGAGGATTTGCTAAACTTAGAATTTAAAGAACAGTTAGACAACCGGATCATGATTGATGCTTTTTTACATCCAAGAGGTGATGGACAATTTGACGTGAATATCAACATTCATAACCGCTTGAAGCAGGAGCTTATGCCAGCAGAAAATAAAGAGGATTTAAAAGTTAAAAGTGCCAAAGCATATCTGTACGTCAATGGAGAACCGATTAAGGAAATTGATATATTAGAGAAAAATCAAGGTATGCATTCCGACTCTTTAACGGAAAATATCAACTACCATAACTCCTACAATCTCAATGATAAGATAGGCGATGAAGCTAATGTTGAACTCCGTGTCACTGTTGAAGATGGGCTGGGGCTGAAATATGAAACAAAAGCGGATATCACTTATTAGAGGGCAGAAGGCAGGGGGGATACATTTGAATCCAATTATGAATATAGATATCGCTAAAACAATAGAGCAGTCAGAAGTCGATACGATGAGTTCACGTTTAACAGCAATAAAAAATATAAAAAATAATCCGATGAAGGTGGAAGTTAAAAATTTTGGAATGGCAACTGCATTTACTGTAAAAAATATTCCTGGGCCATCTTTTAATACGGTTAAAGGATTACATTATACGGATGTTAACTTGCTAGATGAAATAATTGCTTTTTACGATAAAGAGAATATCCCTTGTCGTTTTGAAGTAACCCCTGCCCATGCTTCATCTGAATTATTTTTTAAATTAGCTCATAGGGGATTTTACCAAACAAGTTTCCATACAGCGCTATATTCAACACCTTCTTTAGATAATAACGATTTACTTAATTCGGAGATTTCTATTAGAAAAATAGAGAAAAATGAGTTTGATATTTTTGCTGAAATATATGTTAAAGGATTTCAAATGCCGAACTTTGTAAAGAGTGGGGTGGCAGAAAATAACAGAGTTCTTTATGATGATGAGAATTGGAAGTTTTATTTAGCGAGTGTTAAGAGTGAACCAGTAGGAATAGGAGTGCTTTTTGTTAAAAATGGAACTGCTACACTAGCTGCTTCAGCGACCTTACCTGGTTATAGAAATAAAGGCGTTCACACTGCATTACTTATAAAACGAATCAATGAGGCACAATCAATGAAGTTGGGTTTAGTTGCAGGCCAGGCTGAATTTGGTAGTACAAGCCAAACTAATATGCAACGATTAGGAATGAACATTGCATATACAAAGGCGATATGGGAGAAATGATTCAATGATTAATAACATAATGATTAAGCAGTTTGGTAAAAAGGATGAAGATTTACATAGAATTGCAGCCCTTTACTGTAAAACGTTTATAGGAGGTACCTATACATCCCAGGACTTTGAAAGTGCTGCTAATAATATCAATAAACATACTAGTTATGAAGGTTTCAAGGGGTTAAAGGCGAAAGATGAAAATGGAACGTTACTTGGATTTACATATGGCTATACAAGCTTGCCAGGTCAATTTTACCGTGAGAAGCTGGCAGCACAATTGTCAGACCAACAAATCGAATGGTTAATTGATTGTTTCGAGTTTGTTGAATTAGCAGTAGACGCCAATGTAAGACGCATGGGGGTCGGTCGGAAATTGCATGATAGATTACTAAGCGAGATTGATCATAATACATCCGTTTTAACAACTCCGATAGAAAACAATCCTGCTATAAATTTGTACATAAGCAAAGGGTGGGAAGTTATTAAGGAAAATGCTGCAGTTATATCAACGGATGATGTTCAGGTTATAATGGGAAAGAGGATTTATCAATGAGGCATTTAATCATACCAGGAAATAAAGGAGGAAGTTAACATTACTACTATATGCTTAATTAGACATGGAGAAACAGATTGGAACGCATCCCAAAAGCTGCAGGGAGCAACGGATATACCTTTGAATAGGAAAGGTATTTTGCAGGCTGAGGAATGCGCTGCATTTTTAGAGTCCTCGCAATGGGATGTGCTTATTACCAGTCCATTGACAAGAGCGAAGCAAACGGCTGAAATTATAAATGAAAAATTGAATATCCCTTTTGCTGAAATGGCTGCTTTTAAGGAAAAATCTTTTGGTGATGCTGAAGGGATGACACCACAAGAGAGACTAGAAAAATTTCCGGATAAAATATTTCCAAATCAGGAGGACGAGCAGTCATTTAAAGAACGAATTATGACAGGCATTCATGAAATAAACCAATCGTACCATGGTAGTATGGTTCTGCTTGTAGCACATGGCGCAGTTATAAATTCTATTCTCGGTACTGTTTCAGATGGTGAGATAGGTTCAGGAAAGACCAAACTGGTAAACGCCTGTATAAGCAATATTTATTTCCAAGAAGAAAAGTGGAATGTAAAAGATTTTAATCAGGCTTCACATCTTTCACGTTAAAGTTCACTACAAGAATCCATAAAAGAAGTGAGTTATCCAGTTTGCTTTTGCTGATCATGCTCATTTCTTTTTAGCTGATTCACGACATAAACCATCAAAAACACACCCGTCATACCTGCTAGCAGGAAGCCGCTGCTTATAATATATCCAGGCAAGATCCCTCCTATTGTGATGACAGCACCTGCTATAATCAGTGTCCCTTGATCCATGAAACTATTTAGCGCAAGGTAGGAGCTTCGATGGGATTCGTCTGCTAAATCAGCAAGCAAACTTTGGCGAACAGGAGCGTACATTAGTTCACCAATTGAAATGAATACCATCAATCCAATCAAAAGTAATGGAGCAGAAGTGTAACTTAAAATAGCGTAGCTGCACACGTAGAGTGCCATTCCATAGATAAGCCGCTTGTAATCAGATGTTTTTTTAATTAACCAGCTTACCAGACCAACTGCTAATACGATAAGTAATGTGTTTTCTGCGTGCAAAATTCCTATCATATTTATCCCATCGATGGTAATGAACCCAAACAGGGAAGTTTCCTCAACTGTATTTTGTAAATGAACTGCTATATAATTAGTCAGATGACTTTCAAGTGAGACAACACACAATGTTCCAATCAGAAAAATAATATAAATCCGGTCTTTTAAGACATGTTGATAATTGGACCATATGGATGGTGATTTTACTGCCTTGTCAGATGCTCCAACCTTCTTGGTGAATGTCTCTCTGATATAAAAGTAAGTTATGATTGAAGAAAGAAGTGCTATGGAAGCGACAAAAATAAATAAATAAAAATGATATTCCTCAAATAGGAATGCCCCCGTAATAGTTCCGAGTGCTGTTCCCAAGTTTGCAATCCAGTATATGGCAGTAAAAACAAATGTACGATCTTCTTTTTGTACCAAATCGTAAATCATGGAAGTTGAAACTGGAATATATATCCCATTACAGAACATGTTTATTAAAAAGAACGCAAAACTGACATAAGGCATTACCGTCCATGGAGAATTAACGAAAGCAATTGCTAAAAAGGAAATACCAAGACCCAGTTCAGCAAAGACAAGAAGCTTTTTTCGTCCAATCTGATCCGACCAATAACCACCGAGTAATCCACCTAAGATACCGGAGCAAATGACAAGTACGACAAGCAGTCCGGTTATTTTGGGGCCAACTAATCCGGTGAAATAAACCGCGATGTAAGGCATGATGGTGGCACTTGCCAGGACAGTAGCAAATTGCAAATACAAGCGAATTTTAATAGATTTATGCAAAGAGCTGAATCGTTTCATTTAACTTCCTCCTAGATACCAATTCCGAACAATCGATAGGCCTGTTTTCCTAAAGCATTGGTTAATTGTACACCTGGATAATCGGTGAATGTCAGCCGAGCCCCCATAAGAAAAGCGAGGTAACCATATCCAACTTCTTCAGGATTACTTTCCGGTAGAACACCTTGTTCCATGCCTGTTTGAACTACATTCTGAATGAATGACATGAATTCATCGGAAAACTGGTCCAATTCTTCCATCGTCTCAGAGAATCTTTCCGGCTGCCCAATAACATATTGAATCACACGTAAGTAATCTTCTTTCTCTAAAAAGAAGTTAAGGTGCTTAGTTACCATTTCCTTTAACGTACCTAAGTTAAAGTTTTCTAAGGTTTCAGGTTCAATTAAGTAATTTCTAAACTCATCAATTGGTTCTGTTACACAAAGATGGAAAAGCTCTTCCTTGTTCGTAAAGTAGGTAAATACGGTGCCAAAGCTCACATTAGCTTCTGTGGAAATGTCTTTGATAGTTGTTTTAGAGTAACCATTTTGAGCAAATAGGCGAAGTCCAGCCTGAAAAATCATATTACGCTTTTCACTAGATCTTGGTTTAGCCAAGGTAATGCCTCCTTTAAATGATTGATCAATCAATTATTTATAATTGTATAATGATTTTGGTGAGATAGCAAGTAAAAATTCTCAAGGATAAAACTACCACTATACATTTATAAAAATTTTGAGTGAAAAAATGAAACTTCTGAAATGCAGATCACTTCGGCAAGGGGCGAAGTGAATCCTCATTCCGCTAATTGGCAGAAAAGCTGGTCTAATCGGGGTGAAGCGGATCCTGGTTCCGCTAAATGTACAAAATCAATGGAATATGAGGTTAAAAAAGGCAAATAACGGAACGAGGATCCGAAGCTAAGCTTGAAACAAGGGATTTGTCACAAATAACGGAACGAGGATCCGTCTGGCCAGCAAAGTGTGTCCTGGTTCCGTTTCGTGTTTCTTCCTGTAATATACTAGGACAGTTGTCTCGAATAGCGTAAAGAAACTTGTCTCTCACCAGTATCGGTAACTGTATTTTTTTCCTTTTGATAAACAAAGCCTCTTGCCTCATAAAAGGGGATGCCGTGCTGATTTCCTTCCTGCACCGATACCCATTGCTCAGTTGCGCCACTTTCAATTTGCTGTTCCGTGAATGCTTCCAGAAGACGTCTACCTATTCCGTTATATCGATACGTCTCATCTACATAAAGGACAAATATCTCACCAGCATTCGGTCCAGTCATAGCGCCACCAATTACACCGGCAACTTGTGAGTCGACTAGTGCTACGTGTGAGTAAAGCCCTGCGTTTATGTCATGATAAACTTTTTCATGGTTGTACCAAAAATCAACATTTTTCTTTTGGTATTCATCGCTTAACTTTCCTGCTACTGTCTGTTTCCAGCCTGCGGCACATATATCAGCAATTGCTTCTGTATACGTTGTGTTTGCTTTTACGATTGATAGATTCAATATTTCACACCCCAATATTTAATATAGAATTACTGTAACATAGCCCACACTTAATTTATCGAAGAATTATTCGATTTTTTAAACATATATTTATCTATAATTCTGTGAAGGAGGGGGATTCATATGGCCGCGCGGTTTCTTAAAATTGCAGCAGTATACTTTGTTTTAGGAGTTTGTTTAGGGCTTACAATGGGCATTACGGAAAATTTTAGTTTCACTTCTGTTCACGCACATTTAAATTTATTGGGTTGGGTATCCTTGGCATTATTTGGAATTATTTATTATTGTTTTCCAAAGGCTGGTGAGACGAAATTAGCAACAATTCATTTCTGGTTGCACAACCTTGGTTTGCCGCTTATGCAAGGTACACTTTTTATTATGCTATTAACGTCCAATCATTCAATCGTCGTTTTAACGATTATTGGATCTATTATGGTCGTAGTCGGTGCGATTCTGTTTTTAATTAATGTATTTAAAAATATAGGCTAACTAAATACCAATAACCATTCAAAGTAACCACGGACAAGAAATTTGTCCCGGGTTACTTTTTTCTAACTTGGAATTTTCATTGTTTTAAAGTTAAAATAATAGACATAGATAAATATAGTAGTTAGGGGAATTAAATGAGATATTTTACAATCGCAATCATTTTTATGCTTTTATTGCTTACTTCTTGCTCACAGGAAGACGAAGCAGGTGAAAAATCCGATGCTGTAATTAAAGAGGCGGAACTTACAAAATTTGAACGGCAATTTGTAGATATAACGGATTATAAGACAATTGCATTTGATATTGATATACATAATAAAGATGTAAAAGAACTTCAAACAAAAGTGGATTATTATGAAAATGGCAAGCATAAAAGTCAGGTAACCAAATCTATTACCCGTATATCAGATAAAGAACAAAAAGGCGTTGTAAGAACGTTATTTTTACGAAGGCCAAAGGATGAAAATCAGGAGCAATGGATTACTTCTGTTATAACAAAAAATGGATATACAACTGCAAAGGCTACAAATGAGATAAAAGATAGGGAGAAGCTTGATAGTTCGGGATGGGGAGGCATAAGCTCGCCAACGAATATAGAAATAGGGGAAGAGAAAATCATTGCCACTATTGTACATACAGCAGAAAATGAATTAACTATTTATGAGAATATTGAAACGAAAGAGGATTTAAAAAGAGCTACAGACTACGAGCAGGTCTATTTAATTTCGGCAAGATTAAACTGATTTAAGATGTAACCTTTTTCAATTAAATACCGTCTGTGTTTTAAAGAGAAAAGGGGTGGTCAATATTAGATATATATTCCGTGTTATCGTGATTATCAGTGTTTGTACCCTAATTACAGCCTGCAGCAATGAGGCGGGGGACAGTGAATCGAGTAGTGACCAAGCAAATGGCAATACGGAGGAGAAATCTTCCCAGGAAAACAGCAGTGTTTCAAGTGGCGCAGGTGATGATGCTGTAGGTGAGGGTAGCGGCTCACAAGAGGAAGATGCTTCACCCAAAAACAGGGAAGCAATCGATGTGAATCGAAAAATAATTTACACAGCTAATCTCCGTATCGAAGTCAAGCGTTATCAAAAAGCAGTAAATGATATTCAGTCCCAGGTAGAAGACCGCGGTGGCTATATAGTGGAGTCGAACATGCACGGTGGGTCTGAAGATGGTTCAACTAATGGGCAACTAACAGCACGAATCCCCCAGGAGCAGTTTCGTGAATTTGTACAGTTAGTGGAAGATGGCAGCAGTGAGGTTTTAGAAAGTTCGATTTCCGGACAGGACGTTACCGAGGAATATATCGACTTGGAGTCACGATTGAAATCTAAACGTGTTGTCGAGAAACGGTTACTTTCATTTATGGAACAAGCAAAAAAGACAGAAGACCTGTTAACTATTTCAGATGATCTGGCAAAAGTTCAAGGAGAGATTGAAGAAATAACAGGTCGAATGAATTACCTGGAAAATAAAGCCGACTTAGCAACGGTAACGATCCATATTCAAGAAAAAAATGTGACCATTTCAAGTATAAATAAGGAAGATTTAAATACATGGGAAAAAACAAAACAACAATTCATGAGAAGTATTAACGTACTTATATCAGCCTTCTCAAGTTTGTTCGTCTTCTTTATCGGAAATTTACCAGTACTCATCATCCTTGGTGCTGTTGGGCTGGCAATATTTTTTATTATTAAGAGAAGTAAGAGAAGCAGTCGTGAATAACCAGTTATTTACCAAGGTGCAATTCTAATTGAATTGTACCTTTTTTAGTCGTATTGTTATTCTATAAGGGTGGTGGTCAATTGGCTAATTTAGAAGACAAAATCTCATATTTGAAAAAAGCAAAAGCTATTGTGGAACTGAATAAAGGGTTCTCGCATGACAAAAAGTATGTAGTTGATAATAAATACCTTATCAGGATTTTTTCCAATTCAGGACCATGAAGATAGAAAGAAAGAATTTGATATATTAAATAAACTGGCCGGATTTTCTGATTATGTACCAAAAGTCTTTGAATTTGGCCCCCTTATCGATGAAGGAATAGCATACATGGTTCTTGAATACCTGTCAGGCGCAGATGCTGAAGTGACCCTGCACTACTTAACGGAGCAGGAGCAATATGCTGCAGGATTTCAGGCAGGTAAAGAATTATCTGAATTGCATCAGTTTTCAGCGCCTGTAAATTATCCGTCCTGGTATTCTGTTAAAAGGGAAAAGAACAATAGATACCTCGCGCAGCTAAAAGAAATTAATATAGATAAAAATATCAAGGAAATGCTTGCAATATTTATAAAGAAGAATGAACACCTGATGAAAGACAGGCCGAATACATTTCAGCATGATGATTTCCATCCTGCAAATCTCTTACTACAGGATAAAACTTTTTCCGGAATCATCGACTTTCAACGGATGGATTGGGGAGATCCAATTCATGACTTACATAAGCTAGGTTTCTTTTCCAAACGAATAAGCGTTCCATTTACCAGAGGTATTATTGACGGATATCGTACCAATACTGGCATTAATGAATCATTCTGGCAGTTATATGCTTTGTATAGTGCAATGCATATTGTTTCAGCACTTGTATGGGGAAAGAAACTGGGTAGTGAAAACTTTGAACGAATGCTGGACGATTCATTGGATGTAATAGAAGATCATGATTGTTTCAGACAATGTATTCCAGATTGGTATAAGTGAATTAAAATTTTGAAAAATAAATGGTACAATTGAAATAATAGTTTACTACTGGAGGGTAACAATGAAAATAAAAGTAACAAGTGTTTTTGTAGACGATCAGGAGAAAGCATTGAGATTTTATACGAATGTTTTGGGTTTCGTTAAAAAAACAGATATGCCAGCCGGAGATTTTAAATGGATTACAGTTGTTTCTCCAGAAGAACCTGACTCAGTTGAATTGCTTTTAGAACCAAATGATAATCCAGCTGCAGAAACATATCAGAAAGCGATTTATAGTGATGGAATACCCACGATATCCTTTACGGTAGATGATATTCAGCAAGAATACGAACGGTTGAAAAAACGAGGTGTAGAATTCACAGCAGAACCCACAGAAGTGGGACCTGTTACTTTTGCAATTTTTGATGATACATGCGGAAACCTAATTCAGATTTCTCAAGAAAAATAATACAAAACGGATGCGAGGAGATTTTATTATGAAGCTTTTTGAAGAACTACAGCAGGTGCTGGCGGCTGACCGCGTTACCATGAATGATACTATTCTGGAACAACATAGTTCAGATGAATCTTATCACAAACCACATTCACCAGAGCTAGTCGTTTTTCCGGAAAGTGCCGATGAAATGAGTAATATTATGAAACTAGCAAACAAGTATGGTAAGCCAGTCACTCCATTTGGACTGGGCTCGAGCCTGGAAGGTAATGCAATTCCATATCAGGGTGGAATAAGCGTTGACTTTTCATTAATGAACAAAGTTCTTGAAGTACGGCAAGATGACTTTCTGGTAAAGGTACAGCCTGGTGTTACACGGTCCCAGCTTGATAAAGAGCTAAAAAAGTATGGACTGTTTTTCTCAGTTGACCCTGGTGCAGATGCTACTTTAGGTGGAATGGCAGCAACGAATGCCAGCGGTACAACTGCAGTTAGATATGGTATCATGCGCGATCAGGTTCGCGATATGGAAGTAGTCCTTGCAGACGGAACAGTGATTCATACAGGAAACATGGCTGCAAAATCATCGTCAGGTTACCATTTGAATGGTCTATTTGTTGGTTCGGAAGGTACACTAGGATGTTTTACCGAATTAACGTTAAAAGTTATTGGTATTCCTGAACATATTATGGCTGCCAGAGCTGAATTTGGTAGTGTTGATGATGCTGTAAACGGAGTGATTGCTATATTACAGGCAGGAATTCCTGTTGCAAGGGTTGAACTAGTTGATGAGCAGTCGATTAAACAGATGAATCATTTTAGTGACACCAATTACAGTGAAGTACCTACTTTATTCCTGGAGTTTCACGGTAACGAAGCAGGCTTACAGCAAGATGTTGAATTTATGAAGGAAATTGTTGAGGATATAAACTGTCAAAAAATAGAGTTTGAATCAGACACTGCTGCCAGAAATCGCCTCTGGGAAGCCCGCCATAACGCTGCATACGCATATATTCATGGTCATCCTGGTAGAAAGCAGATGGTAACGGACGTATGTGTGCCAATTTCTGAACTTGCCGGAGCCGTTAAAGATGCAAGAGAAGCTGTCGATGAATCCGGTCTTTCTGGCGGTATAGTCGGTCATGTTGGGGACGGTAATTACCACATTTTATTAATGATCGATGTCGATGATCCGGCGGAAATTGAGAAAGCTAATGTTGTAAATGAACGTATTGTTGATTATGCACTTGCAAGAGGCGGGACATGTACCGGTGAGCACGGTGTTGGAACAGGTAAACAAAAATACCAGGCAAGAGAACACGGCGAATCACTCGTTGTCATGCAAAAAATCAAACAAGCTCTTGATCCTGATGGTGTGTTGAATCCTGGTAAAATAGTATAGCTAGTTTATCAACCTGAAATGAGGTATATCAACCGAAAACGGGGGATATCAAACAGCACCGTAAATGATATTAACCCAAAAAAACCGCTTCGACTTATGTTAAGTCGAAGCGGTTTTTACTTTTAGCGCTAATCACCCAGATTTCAATAATATTTTAGTTCTCAGTTATTTCAAAAACTGCCCGGATTGCCGACATAGCGGATCCAGGGTGGTCAGTTGAATCGCGACAGCGCACCCGACTCGAGCGAGCGCGCCCCAAACTCGAGCGAGCGCGCCCCCAACTCGAGCGAGCACGCCTCAAACTCGAGCGAGCACGTCCCCAACTCGAGCGAGCACGCCTTAAACTCGAGCGAGCACGTCTCCAAACTCGAGCGACAGCACGCCCCAAACTCGAGCGAGCAGGCCCCAAACTCGAGCGACAGCGCCCCCAACTCGAGCGAGCACGCCTCAAACTCGAGCGAGCACGCCCCAAACTCGAGCGAGCAGCAAACACACCCTCAAATAAATGTTTGAAAAAACTGACAATTTACAATATAATAAACAGAGATAAACGAATGCAGGAGGAGAGTTTCAATGTCTAATTTCGGTAATCAAGTTCAATTCAATGTGTATCAAACGATGACAAGCCCTGATCCGGAGCGTTTGCCGGTGGTTTATGAGGATTGGGAAAAGCAAGCACGTGATGTTCTGGAGGATGGACCCTACCACTATGTTGCGGGTGGAGCAGGTGGGGGGAAAACAATGAAGTCAAACCTTCGTGCTTTTGACCGCTGGAACATTGTACCTCGGATGCTCCGAAACGTGGATGATCGGGATTTAAGCGTAAATCTATTTGGACATACATATAATTTTCCGCTGTTACACGCGCCGATTGGTGTACAGTCTATCATTCATGAAGAAGGAGATCTTGGTTCTGCACGGGCCTGTGCTGAGATGGGAGTTCCATTTATCGCCAGTTCTGCTTCAACTGTTCCGATGGAGAAAATAGCTGAGACTATGGGAGATGCACCTCGCTGGTTTCAGTTGTACTGGGGAAAGGATCCTGATGTAACGGCTAGTTTTTTAAAACGTGCTGAAGCATCTGGTTATTCTGCTATTGTGGTTACCTTAGATACACCAATGCTGGCGTGGCGTGAATATGATTTGAAAAATGTTTATTTACCTTTCCTGCTCGGTGAAGGAGTTGGAAACTACTTAACAGATCCTGCCTTTCGCTCAAAACTTGAAAAGCCACCAGAAGAGGACCCAACTGCAGCAATAATGCATTGGACCCAAGTATTTGGAAATGCTGGGCTGACGTGGGAAGATATTGCCTTTTTACGCAAACATACAAACCTTCCCATCTTATTAAAAGGAATACTAGATCCTGAGGATGCAAAATTGGCGCTTGATTATGGTGCTGATGGAATCATCGTTTCTAATCATGGAGGGCGACAAGTGGATGGAGCAATAAGTGCACTTGAAGCTTTACCGCAAGTATGTAATGTTGTACAGAATAAAATCCCTGTATTAATGGATAGTGGGATTCGCCGTGGTTCCGATATCATTAAAGCGTTATCTCTTGGTGCTAAAGCCGTTCTTGTTGGAAGGCCATTTATGAATGGTTTGGCAGTTGCGGGTGGAGATGGAGTTAAGGAAGTCATGAAGAATATGATTGCAGATTTGGATTTAACCTTGGCGCTATCCGGAAAAAGATCAGTGGAAGAGTTAGATAGATCACTGCTTAGAGAATCTGAATAAGTTATGAATCAGGTACATGTAATGTATTTTACATGTACGAATTCTTTTTAAGTGGAAGAAATTTTTGATAAGCTAATGCTATATTGGCAGATAAGAAAGTATAAATACTTCTTTCTGCATAAGTGCAACTAAGGCAATTCGCCTAAAGGCTTGCACTCCAGAGTATAAGGGGTTCTAAGAAAGCAACATACGCTTTCATAAGAATCCCTTTAACGAATGCCAAGTTTTCTAAGAAATTAGCGAGTGATTCGATGATTTATCCTTACATAATGATGGGTTTCGTGGTTATTTTCTATGCGGGAAATATTCTTCTGGGGAAGGCTATAAATGAACTTCCACCGTTCACAATTGCGTTTTTTCGGCTGGTAGTAGCTTTTATGATCATTTTACCCTTTGGTATAAAGAAAGCTTGGAAGTATCGTTTTAAAATGTGGGAATATAAAAAGCCGTTTGTAATTATGACTTTAACAGGAATAACGTTCTTCAATACATTTATCTATGGCGCTTTACAATTTACCACGTCTACAAATGTATCGGTGCTTGAAACGGTTATACCAGTTGTGACGGTCGTGTTAAGCGCTATACTTTTAAAAGAAAAGCTGCTGCATAAACAAAAGGCTGGTGTTTTTTTATCCTTTGTCGGTGCTGTATGGGTAGTAATGGATGGTAACGTATTTCAATTGGCTAATATGAGCTGGAACGCTGGTGACGGCATCATGATTGGAGCAATTGGATGCTGGGCTGTCTATTCAATTATTGTAAAAGAATACATGCATCAGTTTCCGCAAAATGCTGCACTTCTGGTGATGAGTGCGATATCAATTATCGTTTTGTTCCCTTTTGTTGTTACAGAGTGGGTTGTGTCAGGGGTACCTTCATCCTTGTTGACACCAAGGAATCTAAGCAGTTTAGCATATCTTGGTATATTTCCATCTTTCATCGCATTAGTATGCTATAATCGTGCTGTTAGGATCCTTGGTGCTTCACAGGCATCCGTATTTTTAAACTTTTTGCCGATAGTTACCATGATTGGTGCCTATTTTTGGCTAGGCGAGTCCATTACAGTAATGAAAATTATTGGAGTTGTCGCAGTTATATGTGGTGTGATCCTAACAACAAAAAGTAAGTGATCTCAATAATTAACGAAGTACTTTTTACCATATCGTTGGAGGTTTAAAAGCTTGTCTAGCTGCTGGCTGCATTTTATTGTTTTATAATGTGCCAAGCCATATTTCATGCCTAACTTAACCATTTCATTCTTCTTCATTGATATTGCTTTGATTAAATTATATCGGACTGCTTCTTTTACCTGAATCATTCTATGTACTTCCTTTCATTTATAGTAGAACTATCTAGTAAATTAGTCATATAGAGACAAAATTTATTATGCCAATTTTCATAGGAGATATCAATAGGTTCAACAAAAGAAGACATAACCTTACAAAATACGACATAATAATTGATTTATAGTAAAATAAAGATAATAATTACAGTAGGGAGGAATTTTTTTATGACATTACTAGATGAAATTTTGACACATAACGAAAAGTTTGTAGAGAATAAGGAATATGAAAAATACCAAAAAGGAAAGCTACCGAACAAAAGGCTCGTTATTCTCTCCTGTATGGATACGCGTTTAGTTGAATTGCTTCCGAAGTCGATGAACGTAGGTAACGGTGATGTGAAGATTGTTAAAAATGCTGGTGCACTTATATCACATCCTTTTGGGAGTATCATGAGGAGTATTCTTGTTGGGGTTTATGAGCTTCAGGCTGATGAAGTGTGTGTTGTTGGTCACCATGATTGCGGCATGTCCAGTTTGAAATCAGACAGTATCATGGATAAGATGACGGAACGTGGTATAAGTGAGGAAAGACTGGATACATTGAAAAATGCAGGAGTGGATCTTGAACAATTTTTAAAAGGCTTTGATAGCGTAGAAGATAGTGTAAGACAAAGCGTATCAACTATTCAAAACCACCCGCTGATTCCACAGGATGTACCTGTCCACGGATTAGTAATTAATCCTGATACAGGGAAATTGGATGTTGTTTCTAAAGGTTATTAAATCTGAAATAAAAAATGTGGTATACCGTTTTGGTATGCCACATTTTTTTATTGTAAATTATAAAATCTATGTACAGTGGATAACTGGACTTCCGAATCAGTGACGTCCAGCGCAAGCGCCTAGTGGAATTCCCTCCCCCGTGTCTACGATAAGAAATAAAGGATGTTCGACTAAAACCACCACATCCTGTGGCAACGTCGAACTACCCCACGTCCTGTGGGGCAGCTTACGCTCTTCGTGTATCCTTTATCTCACACGGGAAAAGAAAGATCGACTAACACCGCCGCTTTGCGCGGCAACGTCGACCCACCCGCAGTGCTGAGCGCAGTCCATACGGCGCTGAACAGGCGCTTGCGCTTTTGTTATTTTGAGTTATTCTGGGTAATCTATAATAGCAGGACTTTTTAACAGGGAGTGAAATCATGATCTTAAATGGAAATATAATTTCGGGTGAGTTTGACGATTTAACGAATGAGTTTGTTCTGCAAAAAGTTAAACATTTTTCAACGCGATCAACTATTAAAGAAAATCAATTAAACGACCTTTCTGAATATCTAAGTAAACATAAACATGAAACTAATGGACAGATTCTTACTATGTACGACCAAATGCTTGTCCCATTGAATCGGGAGGAGATAATTTCCTTTCTGGAGGACCTGGATGAAGTAAGAGCCTTGTATCATTAAATTTTTAGATAAATTCATTACATTAATTTGCAAATGATGGAGAAAATATTTAAAGAGGAGGTCTGAACTATGCCTAATCCATTCGAAGCAGTATGGAACACGTTGAAAACATCAATGGATAATCTAGATGAACCAAAGTCCCCGCTGCATATAGTTGAAGCAGGTGATTGCTGGACGTATCTAACGATGATGGAAGAGTATATTCGTTACGAGGAATCTGGTTTAAATACAACCACAGATGACGAAGTAAAGGAGATGCTCAAGGATGTCATTCAATTATGTGAAACTCAAGTAAAAAAATTAAGCAAGTTTATGAAGGATGAAGGGATACCCTTACCTGATGTTACGTCATCAAAGCCAAAGTCTGAACCAAACGAGATTCCTTTAGGGGTAAAGCTGACAGATGATGAAATAACCAATGGCATTGCCTTTAAGCTAGTTACCTGTATGCAAGCATGTGCCAAGGGACAAGCGGATGCTGTTCGCGGTGACATTGGTATGATTTGGCTTGGCTTTTATTCAGAATGGGCAACCTTTGGATCGACTTTAAAAACACTAATGCGGAAACGTGGGTGGCTTAAAGTACCACCCTATTATTATCCACCAGGTTCTCCAAAACAATAGGGCTCAAAAACCAACTCGAATAGTTTTTCAGCAGAAAAAAACTGCTTGAATTCAACAGGTATACATCATGCAGTATAGTAAGAACGTGTCAAATCAAAATGTTCATTTAAAAGATCATCAAGTTGTTGGCTGCATTCAATAGTGCGTTTATTTGCCAATCCATATTTCATCCCTAATTCAATCATCTCTTCCTTTTTCATCGAAATTTCCTTACTCAAATCAGTTCGAGTTGGTTCAATTACTGCAAACATTTATTTTCTTCCTTTCTAATGATTTAAAGTATTTGGGTCGATAGTCACAACACACAACGAAATCTATTATGCTACTTTTATAAAAAAATTCAATAGTTTCTACAAATGAAGTCAAAACATTACATGATACGACAATAATAAAAAACTGCCGAGTATCTGCTTTCTACTCGGCAGTTACTGATTATCATGCTTCCAGGTTGTTTCGTTACCACTGACAGGACATGCCGGGAAGTTCTCGTCTTTATTTAATTTTGCTTTTTCCCCGGATTGACAAATATATTCTCCTTTTTCTGGTACACCTTGACCAGTTCGATACTCACGGTATTTCTTTTCCATTGTCTATACCCTCCAATCAGTTTTTCCTTTATCCTTAATATGTACGAAATTTATAACATTAACCACCATCCTGAAACTATTTTAAATTGGCATCCGTCAAATGTTCGAATTACAGGGGCAGATTGGAGAAGCGGGGAATTATGGAAGAAAACAAAAAAGAAATCATACTAGAGGAAATTATGGTCGCGTATGGAAATGAATTGGTCCGGCTGGCGTTCAACTATGTAAAAGACAAAGAAAACGCTAAGGATGTAGTTCAGAACAGCTTCATAAAGTGTTATAAAAATCTGGGTGATTTCCGCAATGAATCATCGGTAAAAACATGGCTATACCGGATTACGATAAATGAATCGAAGGATTATTTACGAAGTTGGCATCATCGAAAGGTTCAAGCAAAAAGCTTTGTGCAGGAAGCTGCAAAATCAATTTTGCCGTCAGCTGAGGATAAAGTCATCAAGGAATCTGATAATCATCAAATCAGACAACTTATATTTTCTCTTCCCAAAAGTTATCGTGAAGTCATTTTTCTTTATTACTATAAGTCCTTAATTATGGACGAAATAGCCGAAGTTACTGGCGTTAACTTAAATACTGTAAAGACAAGGCTAAGAAGAGGAAAGCAAAAACTAAAAATAATGATGGAGGAGGCAGGTATTTATGAAGAATAAGAAGTTCGGTAAAGAGCTGTTTTCCTACTTGGATGATGAAGAATTGAACTTTACAGAATATGATCGAAAGGAAACTATAACCAAAATCAAAAAGAAACGTAATAGTAGAAGTGATTTCAAAGGCCTTTTTCAATCGATTGGCCCAGTAACGGCAACTTTTCTAGTTATTATTTTATCCCTAGGTGTTCTATTGCCGGTTATTTATTCTAATGATGATAATCAACTAGCATCCCATGATAATAACTCTTTCTCTGTTTTACTGATGGGAGAAGAACCAAGAAATAGAACTAGTTTAAATTTACTGCTTGCTTACAATAGTGAGGATAAGACTATGAAGGTTGTACCTGTCCCTCGTGATACGTATGTCCCGATACAGAATGGGAATGGCGAAACTATTAAGGATAAACTGCTACATGCCGGGGCTTATGGAGCAGGACCTAAAACAGTGATGGCAACAGTTTCCCAGTTATTTGATATTCCTATTGACTATTATGTGACTATTCCAGCAGAAAGGCTTGCCAAATCATTAAGCCTTACTAAAAATGATATAAAAAGGAATAACTTAGTGAAAGAAATAAAGAACAATTTATCAATTTCCAAAATGAAAAGCCTTGTGAAACAAAGCAAAACAAACATGACAAAAGGTCAGTTCAACAATCTCGACAGTAAATCCATTTCAGTTGAAATTATTGACATGAGAGAAGGTATAAACGAAAAAATGATCGAAGGGATTTATTATGTGGAAATTGAGGAGGACATGTTAGCCGAAACATCCAACGTGTTACAAGAACATTTGGACTAGCTGAAGGGTCATTAAGTATACAAAGAAGGTAAGCCTGTTAAAACAAACTTACCTTACTATAAATATCAAGCAGATTACCCGCGTCTTCCGCCTCTGCCGCCACGTTTGGACTCGGTGCTGCGTTTTAGTGTATATAAATTTTCTTCACTGCTCTTTAAGAAACGAGCCATTTTATCTTCAAAGCTGTCTTTTGATTTGAAATTACCTTTTGGACCGGAATTTCTGTTGTTTCCCTGGCGTGATGGGCGTTTAGAATAGGATGAGGTTTGTCCTTCGGGTTTATCGATTGCTTTTTTGATGGACAAGGCAGTTTTTCCTTCCTTCTCACTAATCACTTTTACTTCAATTTGGTCGCCTACTGTGAGATGGTCATGAACATCTTTTACATAGCTGTCTGCTACCTCACTAATATGAACGAGCCCTGTTGTTCCTCCAGGAATTTCTACAAATGCTCCAAAATTGGTGATGCCTGTTACTTTACCTTGTACCTTGCTGCCTACTTCAATTGACAAAAAAGTTCCCCCTAAATATTATTAAAACCAACTTATTATAACAAATTCAAGAAATAATAGCAATTAGCGTGTATAATGAATCTAGTCAGATTTTGAATATGATAACTCTCCCGAGAGAATTATATATATAAGTCGGATAATATGAAAAAACGAGGGTTTATTTATGAGTAAAAGAAGTTTTGACGATTATAATTTAAGTGACACAATCAAACGAGCGCTTGGTGTTCTTAAATATGAAAATCCTACAGAAGTCCAGCGTGAAGTAATTCCAAGAGCATTGGAAAATGAAGATCTTGTCGTAAAATCACAAACAGGAACTGGTAAAACGGCATCCTTTGGTATCCCCGTTTGCGAAATGATTGAATGGGAAGAAAAAAATCCACAAGCCATCATACTTACACCAACCAGGGAACTTGCTGTACAGGTTCGCGAAGATGTAACGAACATTGGAAGATTTAAACGGATTAAGGCTGCAGCCGTTTACGGGAAAGAACCTTTTGCCAGACAAAAAGAAGAATTAAAACAAAAGACACATGTTGTTGTCGGTACACCAGGTCGAGTAATGGATCATATTGAAAGAGGTACACTTGTTTTAGATCAGATAAAGTATCTTATAATAGATGAAACAGATGAAATGCTTAATATGGGCTTCATTAATGAAGTGGAAGCGATCATAAAAGAACTTCCTGTAAAAAGAGTGACGATGGTTTTTTCGGCTACATTGCCTAAAGACGTTGAGAATCTTTGCCATAAATATATGAAAAATCCTACTCATATTGATATTGAGGATGCCGGAATAACAACGAGTACTATCCAGCATGAGCTAATCAAAGTGGAAAAAGAGGAAAAGGACTCACTGTTAAAGGATATAACGGTTGCTGAAAACCCTGATAGCTGTATTATTTTTTGTGGGACAAAAGAACACGTTGATACTGTTTTTAATGAATTGGCTCAGTTCAATTATCCGTGCAAAAGGCTTCACGGTGGATTAGAACAAGATGAACGGTTTGCAGTGATGGAAGGCTTCAAAACGGGTGAATTTCGTTATCTTGTGGCAACTGATGTAGCTGCTAGAGGAATCGATGTCGATAATGTGACACTTGTGATTAACTATGATGTTCCAAAGGAAAAAGAGAGCTACGTCCATCGAACGGGAAGAACGGGACGTGTCGGTAATAAAGGAAAAGCGATTACCTTTATGACGCGAGTTGAAGGAAAATATTTTCACGCGATTGAAAAATACATTGGATTTGAGATCCCTGTAATCGAAGCACCAAGCCGTCAGGAAGTAGCAAACAATCGAGAGGCTTTTGAGGAAAAACTTAGTGGTCGCCGGATTGTTAAAAATAATAAAACGGAACGAATTAATAAAGATATTATGAAGCTTCATTTCAACGGTGGCAAAAAGAAGAAGATACGAGCGGTGGACTTTGTTGGGACAATCGCAAAGATTCCTGGCGTATCAGCGGACGACATCGGAATTATAACGATTAAGGATAGCTTATCATATGTTGATATTCTGAATGGTAAAGGTTCAGTTGTTCTGCAAGCCATGGAGAATACGACCATTAAAGGGAAGAAGTTAAAAGTTAGCAAGGCAATCAAATAATGTGCTAAACAAAGAAGTAATTGCTTATCATTAAATGAGGGCAATTACTTTTTTAATTACGCCTGTCCCAAGGAAAAATGCTCAAATAGCTGAACCGTGACTTCATCGGGATTATGAGAACGCGAATCTGACATGAATAGCGTGAAAAGTGTCTTCATCTGGTTATGAGAACCGATTGTTTCACAGTATAGCTTTTCACTCAATTAGGGAGTTAAAACGACTTTCATACTGGATAAGTGTAACAATGACAATAACCACAAAGCTTGATGAATGCCAGGTTTCCTAAATAACAATTATTATTAAAAAGCTAATCTATACAAACATTTTGTTGTCTGTCATTATTAAAGTCAGGAACAAACTAAGGAGTTAATCAACATGTATTTGTCGAGAATACTAAGGCTATCCATTTTTTTGTATGGATTATTACACTTTGTCACGTTTTTTATGGACAGCGAATTATTGGCTCGCTTACAGGCGTTTAGCGGACTGTTAATTCTGTTGTTTGCAGGGATAAATCTGACATTAAAACAATTTAAATTGCCACTCTTTCTTTTTCTGACAGGCTTAATCACCATTACGCTTGCCAGTGATTCGTTCTTTGAAAATTTACAGGATGGTCTCCTTCAAATGAGCAGTATTATTGGACTATTAATTGTTGTGCCAATGATTGGCTGGGTATTGCGTGAAAAGCCATATATTGAAGAGATCATAGGTTTGGCACACAGAATGCTTGATACAAGTCGTAAGTTTTACTCGGGAACGATCATCTTTACTCATATTATTTCATACTTTTTGTTATTTGGAGCAATCCCGCTTATGTATCGATTCGTAGATGACATTCTGAAAAATCAGCGTGGTGAAGCATGGGAAAATTTTAAAGGAACAGCACTTTTGCGCGCTTTTGCACTGTCAACGTTATGGGTTATAAGCATCCCAAGTTTCACGTTTGCTGTAGAAGCGTTGAATGCTTCGTTATGGGTAACTATTTTGCAAGGGTTCGTAGTGACTGTTTGCGCCATTGCGGTGGCTGTGATTTTTTCATATTTTGATGAGAAACGTTATGGAGTAGATTTAACTTCAGAGATAAAAACAGAAATTAATAAGATAGTCAGCCATTCTTCTAATAGGAAACAGCAAATTCGTCATTCATTGGAATTCGTTTTTCTGTTCATCACATTATTCGGCTCAATTTTTCTATTATATGAGCTTCTTTCAATTCCGCTGATGGTACTTATTCCACTTGTTATTATCGTGTGGACCAGTATTTATTTTACGATTAAAAAAAGCCCGGCAAAACTGTTCAGGCAAACAGCTGACTATTATAGAGAGGGGCTTATTAGCCAAGGGTATCAATTCAGTATAATGCTGGCTGCTGGCGTAATGATATTGGGGATAAATCAAACCGGTCTTGGGGCGGATTTTATAGAAATGATCTATAACCTGCAGGAAATTATACCATTCTTTAATATGTTATATTTCCTTCCATTTATCGTTATAATCCTTGGTTTTATGGCGCTTGGTCCATTGACCGTCATGGTTTTAGTTGCAGGGATATTGGAGAGTATCTCACTTCCTTATCCGCCAGAATTGGTTGTCCTTTCAATTACTTCCGGAAGTGCCATTTCGATACTTATTTCACCGTTAATTATGCCAGTTATTATATTGAGTGGCACGAATGGATTAAGCGGCTATAAAAATGGAATAAAGTTCAATCTTAAGTATGCAATTGCATTATATGTAATGGTGCAGCTTTATGTACAATTTGTTGTATATAATCTTTAAGCTATAGAAATGGAGACCCATAAATGAAAATAATTGTAGTAGCGGATACGCATATGCCCGGAAAATGTAAACAGCTGCCATCCCGGCTTGTTAAAGAGTTAGAAAGTGCTGAGTTGATTATTCATGCTGGTGATTGGAAGTCGATGGAAGTTTACAGCATGCTCTCTAAGTATGCAGAGGTGAAGGGTGTTTATGGAAATGTCGATGATGACGATATAAAAGAAAACTTTGCTCGCAAGGAAATAGTTGATGTCGCCAGTCATAAAATCGGAGTAACCCACGGGCACGGGGATAAAAAGACAACAGAGAAGCGGGCTATTGAAGCCTTTGAAGGTGAGGCTATGGATGTCATCATCTATGGTCATTCACATATCCCAACGCTGAAGTACTTTAAGAAGACGTTATTATTCAATCCTGGATCACCAACGGATAAACGGGCACTCCCATATTATTCATTTGGAATCCTTGAAATTGATCAAGAGATACGAACGGAAATTATTTTTTTCAGTGATAAAAGCTAGATGAGAGGGCAAATGTTGTTTTTGCAAAGAATCTGTATTAATAGATTGTAAGATATTCCTATTGAGAGAGGGATTTTATGATGAGATTGTTGCTAGCTTTATTACTACTAAGCATCCCAATTTTAATGGTCGGATGTAATAGTAATTCGGATAAAAGTACAGATGGAAATGACATAGGGAATCCTGATGCTGAACAGTTATTAGCTGCTAACAAGGATGCTGATATTTTTTCGACAATTGATGTTGTATACAAAAACGCCGAAAACGTTAGCTGGGTTAATGAACTAGACTTAAGTTTAGGCGATGAATACTTTGAAATTACAAAGCAATCGACAACTCCAGAGGAATTTGAAAGTGGTACAGCATCAAAGCTGCCGGTAGGAACAAAAATATATACCCCCTCAAAGGAAAATAGACCAATATTAATTGCGGTGGTTAAGGGTGAAAAAATCCCATATCTAGGTGTGATTGAAGGTTAATGTTTATCCATTATGTAATCCAAAATTCAATGGAAGAGGTTATGTTATGAGTTATGCTACGTTTTTGCTCCGTTTTAAAGCTTTCATAATTGATTACATTCTCATTTTGGTCTATATAGTTTTAATCACTCTCCTAAATGGATTTATTATTCCATCTTTACAAGGATTGTTCACGGGTTCATTAGTGGTGGCACAGCTTACAAGTTTTTTAATGGTGACATTACCTGTATCGATCTATTTTATCATTAGTGATTCGGTGATTGGCAGGCAGTCTGTTGGGAAAAAGAAAACAGGAATCCAAGTGGTTGATAAAAACGGAGAGCCCCTTTCAATAATACACATAACTTTTCGGACGGTCCTGAAGTTTTTACCCTGGCAGTTAAGAAAGTATAAATACTTTCTTACTGCATAAGTGCAACTATGAAGCTCGCCAAAAAGGCATGGCGAATTTCAAGTTTTCTAAGGAGTTATCACATTATCTTATTTATCGGCTGGTTGATCTAGGTGATGGAGAAGTACCATTCAATTACTATCTCATCGGTGGACTAATTTACGTTCTCATATTCACTTATATTTTGACTGCTATTTTCACAAAAAAGAAACAATCGTTATACGATATAATTGCAAGAACACAGGTAGTGAAGGTTAAGTGATGTGCATCAGGTTTTGGCTTGAATTGTTAGATTTCGATAATTATGCTATGCTTTAATTCAATAAAAAATCGGGGGTTTCAGCAATGATAATATTTATATAAATAGGAATATAGTTTGATATTATTTATTATGTTCAAGCGATTCCTATTCTTTAACTAGTAATAACAATAAATTTCTAAATATTCGGAGGAATAGCTATGAACATAAATTTAAATAAGGTAGTTTCAGATATTCAAAGTAAGGTTGATTTTTCGGGAGCAGTATATGTTAAGGACGAGGATAAGGTATTAGTTCATGAAAGCTATGGGTTCGCTAATCGTTCTGATCAATTAGCGAATAATTCCATGACTCGCTTTGGTATAGCATCTGGATGTAAACTATTTACTGCAATAGCAATCAGTCAACTAGTTGAAGTAGGTAAACTTTCATTTGACTCTAAATTAAGCGATTGTCTTGCAATAGATTTTAAGCATTTCGATGATAAAGTGACAGTCCACCATTTGTTGACCCATACCTCGGAAGTTCCAGATTATTTTGATGAGGAATTAATGGACGACTTTGAGGAGTTGTGGGTTGAAAATCCCATGTACGAGATACGGCAATTAAGCGATTTTTTGCCGTTATTTCAAAATGAGCCAATGAAATTTCCAGCAGGAGAAAAATTTCATTACAATAATGCGGGCTATATTTTATTAGGGTTAATAGTGGAACAGGTTAGTAAACTGGAGTTCTCTGAATATGTTCAGCAATACATTTTCAGTAAGGCTAACATGGAGAGCTCAGGATATTTTTCCTTTGATTCTCTACCATCAAACACTGCCTTAGGCTATATCGATAACCCAGATGGGACCTGGAAAACAAACATCTATTCCCTGCCTGTAAAAGGTGGTTCAGATGGTGGAGCATATGTAACTGTAGGGGATATGACTAATCTATGGGAAACTCTTATGAATAATCAACTACTAAATGAATCGAATACGAACAAGCTTTTATCAACTCATACACAAGTCAATGAAAATGGCTTTTATGGTTATGGAACATGGATTAAAAAACGATCAGAAGACAATATCCTTAAGTACCATGTAATGGGATATGACCCTGGTGTCAGCTTTCATTCTGCTTATTATCCTGACTCATCAGTTAAAGTTGTTGTTTGCTCTAATAAGTCAGACGGAGCATTTGATATAATGAGTGGAATTGAAGAAGCATTACAAAATATTAATAGCTTGTAAATACAGAAACTAAGTGAGTAGGGTCCATTATTAGGATAAAAAGCTTCAAGGGGTTCAGAACCCGGATCCTCATTCCGTTATTGTCTATAAATCATTCGATTTGAGCTCGGATTAGGATCCTCGTTCCGCTATTTGTCTTTTTTAGCCACATATTCTATTGAATTTATTGATTTAGCGGAACCAGGATCCGGTTCATCCCTTATAAAACAGCTTTTACTCTATATAACGGAAAGAGGATTCACATTGTTTAGCCTGCTGAATCCCCTTTCCGTTATATTAAAGGCTGTGATTAAGATATCTCCATCTTCCGTTTTTAAGATGGCGCGTGCCCTGCCTCCTAACTCCGGAAGAAACCGGTAGACCTGCAATAGCGTTGGCTGGGAGATTTTCTTGTTTGCCCCTCTGCTGAAACCACTAATATCGGCTAACGGGTTCAGTTTTGGGAGAGAAAAATGCTATAACAATAGATATAACATATAATTTAGCATACAATTCGAACCGTATTTAACAGTATAAATAACAAACTAAAACGTTCAGAAAATAATCTGAGCGTTTTATAACGTAATATTTAATTTTTTCAACTATCCCACCCGTTACTTTAAGTGTATTTTTTACAAACTTTGCATAAATAGATTTCATTTTAATGCACAGTATCGTTGTACTGTGTAATACACTGAAAAGAAGGGATTTCACTTGAATTCCTTGAATGTATATTAGGAGAAAATTAGTAGTTAGAAGGTGTCTCAAATTATACGCTTTGACTTAATTCGTCCCACAATTATGCCAAGTCCATTTACTATATATAAGGAATAAAAACCTGCTCCGTTGCTTCGTCCATATATTTGTTGTTACTGGAGTGCGTTGCCTTATAAAAAACAAATTACAGAATATTCATATGAGATTATTCCAGATGGGTGCACGGATATTATATTTGAATACGACAACAAAAAACAAACAAGTTCCATTAAATATTATGGAATTTTTGAGGGTTACTTTAGAACAACTGAACAATTTAATCCAGGAAAAATGACGTTTGGAATTCGCTTTTACCCTGGAAGTTCTGCTTATTTTATACGAGAAAAGGCAAAAGATACAGCGAAAAAACAAGTAGATTTGAATCAATTAGATTCATCAGTTTTAAAAAAGCTTTATGATAAGATGCAACAAGATACAGAGATAAGTTATTTAATAGCTTCATGTGATGAAATTCTATCACATGCCTTAAAAGGGGGAAATATTTCACATCAAGATCTACTCCTTAATAACATACTTTATCAAATTGTGTCTGGACACGGTACAATTCCAGTCGAAGAACTAAGTAAAAAAGAAGTCATTGGACAAAGAAGAATGAATCGACTTTTTGAAGAACGTATTGGCTTAAGCCCCAAAAAATTCAGCCAAGTAATTCGCTTCCAATCTGTTCTTACTGATTGGTTATATTATTCCCCTGAAACTATTATAGCTGCGGAATATTATGATCAATCACATTTGATAAAAGATTTTAAGAAGCGTATAGGAAAAAATCCTTCTTCCATTAAAATGTCCGATTTTTACAATACTTCCTTTCAATCCTTCAATAAAATTTAAAGAGATCATAATTAAATTAGGAGGAATTAAAATGACAAAACATATAGGCGTGACATTTCAGGTTCGAGTGGCAGACTATAAAAAGGGAATTAGGTGGTACGAAATACTATTCAATCGTAAACCTGACTTCATTCCACATGAGGATTTTGCCGAATGGGAGATTGTAAATGGAGCATGGTTGCAGGTAGCAAAAGGAAAGCCCACAAAGGATAATGGTTCAATCCGTTTAGGTGTTAAGGACATCAGTTCAGAGCGTGAACGTTTGAGAAGTGCATTTGATATAGAGATTGAGGAAGTCAATACTCGAGAAGGTGTACCTGCCGCATGGTGTTCCTTTATGGATCCTGATGGTAATCGTGTTGGCTTGTTTCAAGAATTAGAATAGGTATTAACTTTATGTTGGTACGATTGATAATTACAAAACAGACGAACTTTCTAATTATGAAAGTTCGTCTGTTGTAATTATAGAATGATTCCTGTTGCACATTATAAGTCCACTATGCATTATAGGAATTACTGTCTTCTTCTTCCACATAACTGCACCCATTAGTTAAAGAAGAAAAGCTGCCAAAACGACAGCTCCGATCTTAAACTCTTGCACTCTTTAGTGTACGTACATTTTTCGGTACAACTTTATTTTAGTTAAAAGGTGACAATCTTTATTTTATTCACCATAATGGCCCGTTACAGGAGACAACGCTTAGATTTACTGAGATCAATGATTTAAGTGACAGGAACATACATACACCAATGAAGATCTTTGTTTCCATCTACATGGGAAGCAGAATGAATGCAGAATTTATTGATTTGGCTTTGTTCGTCATTTATCGAAATGAAACCAACCCTCTTCTGATGAATGTTGTGCTGGTCCCATAAGTTTTGAAACAGCTTGCTTTGCTGTTTTAGATTTATAAGAAGTTGATTAAGAATCGGATCCTCTGGGTAGCGCTCATAATTACCCCGCCAGACCGCAACCGAGTAGGTAGAAAATTCGCTCCAGTTTTGAATACGATCCCGAAAACTTGGTTCTAAGAAAAGAAGTTGTAGAAAAAACCGTTCTTCAGGGACGCAGGAGGAAAACGGGAAAATCATTCTTTCCGTCTCTAGATTCCAAAAAATAACCTTAGACCGCTGATCTGTAATGAAGGATGGAAATGGCAACTTGTCTAATGTGTCTTGCAATGAATCATCATATTGTTTTTCGATTGGCAGAGAAGATGTTTCATTGTACGCTAAGTTGAAAAGATGCTCTTGTTCGTCCGGACTTAGCTGTAACGCCCTGCTAATATTTTGTAAAACCTCTCGTGAAGGATGAATGTCTTTTCCCTGTTCTAACCATGTATAATACGTCACACTAACATGACTGAGAAAGGCAACTTCCTCTCGGCGTAGACCCGGCGTTCTTCGTCTTCCCGAAGTCATTTGAATACCTGCTGCTTCAGGTTGAATGCGTTCTCGCCTAGATTTTAAAAATTGGCCAAACATCTTGGAATTTATACTTGTTTGCATAAGAATCTATCCTTTCACTATTGTTTATTACTAGTATAACGTTCATTTTATTGGGAGGCACTAACATTTTCGATCAACTGATTTTAACCCTGTTAATAGCATTACTAGTATTGACGTGAAATGGATACAGCCGTGTCTGCCTGTTAATATGAACATACTCATAAATCAAAGGAGGTTATTCTAATGAGTAGCAATCAAATTTCAAAACGAAGTCTAGGTAATGACGGGTTAAAAGTTTCTGCTATCGGCCTTGGTACGATGACAATGCCGGATACTAAAGCCTCTATCGATACTATTCGAGGAGCTTTGGATTATGGTGTCACCCTGTTTGACACTGCGGACCTTTACGGGACAGGGTCTGGAACAGAGGCATATTCTCAAAAAAGGTTTGGAGATAATGAAAAACTCTTAGGCAAGGCATTAAAAGGCAGACGGGACGAAGCTATAATTTCAACCAAATTTGGGGTGACACATACCCAAGGTTATAAAGGAGATTCTGCTTATATTAAAAAGTCCGTCGATGCCAGCTTGTATAGTCTCGGAATTGACTACATTGATCTATACTATCAGCATCGTTACGATCCGAATACTCCCATTGAGGAGACCGTCGGAACGCTGGCTGAACTAGTGAAACAAGGAAAAATTCGTTATATCGGCCTCTCTGAAGCTCCAGCCGAAATTATTCGTCGTGCACATGCAGTACATCCGATAACCGCAGTGGAAACTGAATTTTCTTTGTGGAGTAGGGAAGTGGAAGATGAAGTCTTGCCACTTCTTCAAGAACTGGGGATTGGCTTGGTGCCATACAGTCCCTTGGGAAGAGGTTTTCTGACTGGTCAAATAAAAAAATTTGAAGATCTACCAAAGGATGACTATCGTCGTCAATATTCTCGATTCCAAGGTGAAAATTTCACTAACAATCTGGAAATCGTCTCACTCATTGAAAAAATGGCTATGCAAAAAGGCTGTACTACTGCCCAACTCGCACTGGCATGGGTGTTAGCACAAGGAGACCAAATCGGGTGCCCTGCAAGTTACCCTTTCAAATGAAGACCTGACAGAAATTGAACGTATATCACCGAAAGGGATAGTTTCTGGGAGTAGATTCTAAGTGACTAGCGTTGCATAAATAAAAGCGGAACTTTCAGTCTTAATTTATTGCTATCGAGTGCCAAAATGACAATACTCTAATATAGGTAGTTCGTTCATTACGTTAATATTATAGTTTGATAGTGATATCGACGTTAAATACAATATGGGGAATTCGTCTAATTAAATAAATTACTTCCCCAAAAACGAGAGGGGAAAATAATTTGAAACAAATTTTGTTAATCATTGATGCCCAACAAGAATTAATTGAAGGAAATCAAGAACAAGTTGCTGTTTTTAAAAAAGAACAACTTATCACAAACATCAATTTAGTGATAGAAAAAGCAAGTGAATTTAATGTTCCTATTGTCTTTGTAAGGGACTTGTCGGTCGCAGAAGGCAAAGGTAAAGGGTTTCAAGTTCATGAAAAAATTGCGGTCCCTAAGGATACAACGTTCTTTGATAAAACTGCAATGAATTCGTTTCATGGAACAGGACTTCTAAATTACTTAAAATCTCAAGCGATTGAACATATTATTGTAATGGGTTGCGCAACTCAATATTGTATAGATAGTGCAGTTAGAACAGCCACTATTAATGGATTGGATGTCACATTAGTCGAAAATGGACATTCAACAATAGGCAGCGCTGTATTAAGTGCAGAACAAATTATTAAGCATCATAACGAAACACTTCATAGACATGACAATGTCGAAAACTTTTCAATTGTAAGAAATGCAGAAGAAGATTTGTTCTATCCAACGCATAATATATATAGGTAAAAATCATTACTAAAGCAATATCCCAATTTCTTAAAGTCTGTTAAGAAATTGGGATATTGCTATTTGAAGTAAAGCACCTATTATATTTTTAAAATCCTAAATGTTAAATCTCTTATATAACCTCTTTAAGCTATGCATACTAAATTCTCTAACATCTCTACTTTTACTTATTACCCCACCTGGAAATTCCCAGCCTCTACGCGGACCCTTAATAAGCAATATTTCCCCTTCATTATTTAAAACTACTGCACCAGCCGAAAGCGAATGCTTTGGTATAGACATAGAATCCCCACTTTCAAATTATCATTCTTAAATTAACTTACTCTAAGAACAGATAAACGTTGTCATATCACTAAAAAGGAGAACGCTATGCGATTTGTACTCCTTTTTAGTGTGTTATTTATTGATTCCTCTCCTGTTACTGAACCCGATATCGGCAGAGGTCGATTTTAGCAGATAAGAAGCAAAATACTTTTCTACCGCCATAAAACTCAATGAATGGCAAGTTTATTTAATGATTTCCTAGAAATTTTATTCAGTAAGGAAGGGTATTACATGGTTTTGTCGAAATCTAATTTTGATGAATCTTTTAGAAAGGGGAAAATTAATTGAGCTCTAACCCAAAATTGGAACTTTCGCAAACTGAAAAAAACCAACTTAGAAAAGAAAAAATAAAAATTAGTGAAGTACATACGCATAGTGTAGAAGAATTAGCTCGGATTTTAGGTGTCTCAGAAAAGAGGGCACGGATTGTTAAAGCATTGGCTGAATTTCAAGTAGTGCCTTCTATTGGCTATGAATTAGCCGATAAACTAGTACACCGCTTAGACATTTATTCCTTAAACGAATTAAAAGATAAAAGTGGTGCTGAGCTAGTTGATGAATTGGAAAAACGATTAGGTGTATGGACGGACCCTTGTGTCGAAGATCAAATTCGCTGTGTTGTAAACTTTGCGAATGATCCAAGAAGTAGTAAAAAATGGTTTAATTTTACAAATGATAGAAAAGATTACCGTGAAAAGCTTGGATATCCAGAAGATAGACCAAAGAAAGCATGGTACGAATAGGGGAGGGAAATTAATGAAAACAAAACTGGCACATGTCAGAGTCAATGTTAAAAATTTAGACGAAGCAATTGATTGGTATGAGTCTACACTTGGGTTTAAAATAGCTGCAACCTGGCCACCTGAAAAACCTAATTACGCGCATTTTGAAGCGGGTAATGGAGCTACCTTTGCTATAATGGAACATGAAGACTACCCATCGCTTGGCAGGCTCAATTTTAATACAGACGATGTTGAAGCATTATGGATAGAACTAAAGGATAACGTGAATGTCATTGAAGAACTGTTTTCAACACCTTATGGCAGCAGAAAATTCACAATTACTGACTTATATGGTAACGAATTGGGTTTTGTTCAAGACTGATAGTTATTCAGATATTAATAATTAGGGAGGCAGCTATGGCTTACGATGAAAATTGTCCGTTTTGCAATCCAATGGATGATGCAGAGCAGAATATAGTATTTGAAAATGAGACCTGCTATTTTTTACAGCACAATAAGGAACAAAATGTATTAGAAGGATGCGGTCTTATTGTCCCAAAAAAGCACCATGCAAATGCGTTAGAATTAACAAGAGCAGAATGGAACGATACATATGAACTCTTACAAGCTGCAACGAAATATCTTGAATCAGAATATTCTCCTGATGGATATACCCTCGGATGGAATGTCGGCGAAGTATCAGGTCAGTTTATATTTCATAGTCATTTTCACGTGATACCAAGGTATAATAATGAACCACATGCTGGAAAAGGTGTCCGTTACTGGTTAAAGCAGCCTGAAAATAAGAGGGAAATTATAAAAAAATAGAAAAGGAATGTGAATAATTGCCGTACGTAAATACTGACAGACTAACCCTAATTACATTTACAGTTGAAATGATGAAGGCTACTTTAAATGGTCAACATCAATTGAAAGAAATAACAGGCTATAAAGCGGCTGATGAATATCCAATGGAGGATTATAAACAATTGCTATCCTATAAAATAGATCGGTTTACACAGCACCCAGAAGAAAATAAATGGGAAGGTATTATCATTCATAAGAAAGACAATACGATTATGGGTGACATGGGATTTAAAGGTGGACCAAATGAAGAAGGAGAGATGGACTTAGGATATAGCATTGTTCCCAGTTATCAAGGTAAAGGATATGCGACAGAAATGACAATAGCTATGGTGAACTGGGGATTGCAGCAACAGAATGTAAACAAAATCACAGCCAGTTGCTCAGAAAGCAACATTTCATCTATCCGCGTTCTGGAAAAGACAGGATTTGAACAAATCAGAACAGAAGATAAAGAAATTTACTGGTCAATCTAATAGTAAGAGGGGGAGTACCTTATGAAATTTGTTCTAATCTTTGGAGCGCAAGCAGTTGGTAAAATGACTGTTGGACAAGAACTGGCAAAAATAACGGAGTTAAAATTATTTCATAATCATATGACGATTGATCTTCTTGAACCATTTTATGGATTTACACCGGAAATGTGGAGACTATCAAACTTATTCCGAGAAGAAATATTCAAGTCATTTTCAAAAAGTGATAAGTACGGCATGATATTTACTTTTGTATGGGCTTTTAATGAAAAGGAAGATTGGGATGCTGTCGATAAGATGGCTAATATCTTTAGTTCTGAAGGTGGCGAAAATTATTTTGTTGAATTAGAAGCCGATGTAGAAGAAAGACTTAAGCGAAATAAAACACCCAATAGGCTGGAACAAAAACCAACGAAAAGAAACGTCGAACAATCGGAACAAAATTTACTAAGCACTTTGGACACGCTTCGATTAAATTCATACGAAGGGGAAGTCGAGAAGGAGAATTATATAAGAATTAATAACACAAATTTGAGTGCTGAAGAGGTAGCTCAAATGATAAAAAAAGCGTTTCAATTATAGGCTTTAGGAGGCTATTTAATGGATAATCAATTTCGCGAGTTTTTTGATACCTTTTTAGATATTTGGAAAAGGTCATCTTTAGAAGACCTTACATACATAATTTCAACTGATTATAAAGCCAGAGAAATATCAGGCGGTGAAGTAGTTGATTTCGGTTATGAAGAAGCAATAAACGGGTGGAAACAGGGCTTTAATTTCGTAAAGGAAAACGATGCCGAATGGGAACTAAACGAGATTTCAATTCTGCCTTTACGTGATGATGAAACGATGGCGATAATGTCGGCAACATTAGTAATTGAAGGAAAAAGTCTGGAAACTGTAAATTTATTTTTTGAAACATTCAAGAGAGATGAGGACAATAATTGGAAGCTGGTTAGAAGCTATATAGAAGCCGGGGTTATTAAGGAGAATATTGATGGATAACTTATCTAAACCTATAAAGAATCAGATTGGAACAGTATTTGTTCATGTTGAAGACCTACAAAAATCAGTAGAGTGGTACAGTAATATTATTGGATTTGATTACGATCGGAATAGTGTAGAATCCCCCGTTTATAACATTCCGATCGATGGTGCAACTGGATTAACATTGGATGACCATAAATTTGATGAAAATTTCACACATAAACCAAGCCCAAATCCAATTTGCAACCTTCTTGTTGAAAACATTGATGAAGCATACCATTTTATGAAAAATAATAATGTGGAAATTGTAAGGGAAATAGAAAGGATTGGAGAAGATTTTGCCTGGTTTAACTTTGCAGATCCTGACGGTAATGTACTGATGGCTTGTACTTGCTAATACTGGAAAATCTAGGTGACTTTTAATTCTGCTTTAAGGAGTGAAATATTGAAGAATAGACATCTGTTTTTATTTGGTGGGAGTCCACCGTTCAGTAAAAAGTTTGGTGAAAAGTTTGCTGATCTCTCGCTTAACAGTAAAGGTAAAGGTAAGGTTGCTATCCTATTCATTGAGAGGGATGGCTGGGAAGAGTATATGAAACTATACACTAGTAAACTGGAAGAAAATAATGTAGAAAGATTCTTCTATTTACCGCTCACGCCAACTCTCGATCATGCTGCTCTACAGGAGTTAAGTTCTTGCGCAGGAGTAATTATTTCTGGTGGAGAAACGGAGCTTTATCGTAACTATATAGTTGATACGCCAATAGGCAAGTGCGTTAAAGAACTGTATGAAAATGGGGCCCCTGTTGCAGGGTTCTCAGCAGGAGCTTTAATTAGTCCTTCGAATTGTGTCATATCACCTATTGATAACTCCAAGAATGAGCATCTCTTCCTCAACGGATTGGGACTTTTAAGCGATTGTGTAATAAGTGTCCATTTCTCTAAATGGATAGAAGAAGAAAATCTAAAGGCGGCGTTAGCAAAAGTAAATGTTCGGATTGGTTATGGTATTGATGACGATGAAGGACTTTATTTTAAAAATGAAATCCTCTCAGAAACAGAAGGAGATAATTACTATATTTTTAAGGAATAAAAGCGCAAGCGCCTGTTCAGCGCCGTATGGACTGGACTGACCCGTGGGAGATAAAGGATACACGAAGAGCGTAAGCGATTCGATGTTGACTTATCGTAGGCACGGGGAGGGAAGTCCACTAGGCGCTAGGCGCTGGAGCTGGACGTGGCTGATGCGGGAGTCCAGTTATCCACTGCACTTATATTTTATAGTACGCTAAACAGCAAGAAAAATAGCTTGAACACAAGGCAACAGTAAAGGAAGGTTATCCCTTGGGCAAAAAGTTAAAATTAACCATCATTTTTTCCTTAATAATCTTATTTATTGTTCTATATTATTCAATGTCTTTTTCCAATCAGTTAGTCATTCGACGTACTATCTTTTTTAATGGTTTTCCAATTAGTGCTATTACTGCTGATATACAAAATGAACCTGAATCTCAAGATAAAACATATGGTGATTGTTTCGTTATCCATAATCCTGAAGTGAGCAACGGTTCCGAAAAATCGGTGCCTGGTGTTTGTATGAAGAAAAATAGGTTTGGATTCTATTACGACGTTACAATTGGCGTTCACTAAATTAGCCGTAATTAGGAAATCGTTACTTTCGAATTAGAGTATATGTAAGAGGTGTGGACAATGAAAGAACATAAAAAACTACCTCCAATCAAAGCGGCACAAAAGTTTATAAATAGCCAATTCCCACATTGTGATGCCGCTTTATTGGCTGGCAGTGTGGTTCGTGGTGAAGCAACAGAAACATCAGATCTTGACATTGTAATATTTGATAAGAACTTCAGTTCATCATATAGAGAATCGCTAATTGATCTAGGCTGGAAAATAGAAATATTTGCTCATAACCTGATCTCTTATAAAGCGTTTTTTAAAAGTGACTATGAAAGAGCAAGACCTTCAATGCCCAGAATGGTATCAGAAGGTATCGTTTTAAAAGATAATGGTATAATCGAGGTCATAAAAAACGAGGCAGAAGATTTATTAGCTAAAGGTCCCGAACAATGGTCAATAGAAACAATAATGGCAAAACGATACTTTATAACTGATGCACTTGATGATTTCATCGGTTGCGATAGTAGAGCAGAAGGAATATTTATAGCCAATACGCTTGCAGAATTGCTAAGTGAATTTGTGCTTAGGACAAATCACAGGTGGGTTGGTGCGTCCAAATGGATTGTACGTTCCTTAAGAAAATATGATGTGGAGTTTGCAGAACATTTTGTTCGAGCATTTGATGATTTTTATAAGAATGGTAATAAAAAGCAAATAATCCAGTTGGCTGATTTTGTGCTATTACCTTATGGCGGACGTCTGTTTGATGGCTTTTCATTAGGAAAGAATGACTCTTGTTCATAAATTATTTTTACTGTTAGATACAGATATGGTTTTATCAGTACTATCAAGCGTGATCCACACGTTCGTTTATATGGATATAGGAGGGATTTATTATTGGCGGGTTAAATACAGGAGATATTATCTTTCAGTTACTTTTGCTATTGTTTGTTATTGCTATCGTTCTAGGCATTGTTTCATTATTTATTATGTTTTTTAAACGAAATAAGCGATTAGATAGTGTAGAAGAAAAACTGGATAAGCTATTATCCGAAAAAGAAAAGTAAACTTGCTAAAAATAATTTGAATATAAAGGAGCTAATTGTATGACTAAACCACTATTGGGGGGCATGGAAGGAGTATTCATTCCGGTTAAAGACCCGAAATTATCAGCTAAATGGTATGAAGAAAAACTAGGCCTTACGCTTAACTACATTGAAGAAGAAGCAGCTGTTATGAAGCTTGCGGAAGCGTCTCAAACAGTAATATGTCTTGTAAGAACATTAGATCATCAGCCAATGAACTTTCCTGATAATAAGTTTGGTGTAGGTAAATATTATAATTTCATTTCTACTGGAGATATTGAAGAAACCTATCGATTGTTGTGTGAAAAGAATGTCAGCGTTAATGCCATTGGCGGAGAAGGAAACACGAAATATTTTACTTTTTATGACTTAGATGGCAATCCATTAGGCGTTTGCCAATAAATAGTTACTAATGGGTAATGGGAGGGATTTTTTATCAAAAAGATTTTATTTGGAACATTAATTGTAGTGGCATTTTCCATTATTTATTATAATTTTCAACAATCCCCAGAAGCACAAGATGTGTTGAAAAATACGGATGAATGGTCTAAGCCTATTGATGTCCTGTTTGTAGAAAATATTGGCGGGGAATGGGTTACTTTTTTCAGAGATGATGAACAAATGTATGTTGGTTTATTAAAGCAAAACTGGCTTGGTCAATGGAATCTAGAAGATAACTTTGGAAATGAGGGTGCAGTCGGTAATGTAGCTTTTAATCCTAACCTCGAAAATAGAACTGGTATTGTTTGGGGAGTCTCTGGTGTGTCAAAAGGTGGTGGCGCACTGCAACGTTATTATTACGGAATGATATCGAACAGGGAAATTGATAAGATTACTTTATCCGTTGATAACGGCATGCCCGAAAATGTTTCACTTATAAAATCAAAGGGAGAACGCTTTTTCTTCATCAGGAAACAGGAAACAGATGGTGTTCCATATGAATTTAAAGCTATATCTGATGAACAAGTAGTTGCCAGAGAAAGTTAAAGGTTTAAGGGCGGTGTTTACATGTTATTTCAGAATAATAATTTAATAGTTCGTGAAATAGAAGAAAAGGATAAACATATATTAGCAAAATGGCTTTCCGATCCACAAGTTCTTGAGTTCTATGAGGGACGGGACAACCCTTTTGATTTAGACAAAGTTATGAAAGAGTTTTATACCTCAGAAGATGATGTAACTAAATGTATTGTAGAGTTTGAAGGAACTGGAATAGGATATATTCAATTTTATCAACTGGATGGTGAAACGAAAAAGGTCTACGGCTATCATAATGAAGAGGAAAACATTTACGGAACAGACCAATTTATAGGCGAAGCAGCGTATTGGAATAAAGGAATTGGAACGTTACTTGTATCGTCAATGATTAGCTATTTAATCCAGAATAAAAAGGCAGACCGAGTAGTTATGGACCCCCAAACAAGAAATGCTAGAGCTATAAAATGTTATGAAAAATGTGGCTTTAAAAAGGTTAAAGTTCTCCCTAAACGTGAGCTTCATGAGGGAGTATATCAGGATTGCTGGCTGATGGAAATTGAGCACTGTTAGAGGGGTTGACTTTATGAAAATACGAAATAAAATACCAAAGACAGATAAGCAATTACATCTAAACCTAGTCAATAACAACTGGATTCCAATGAAAGAACCTGAGAGTGTTTGGACTACTATAGTATTGTCTATTCCATTCATGCTTTTTAATACCATAATTAGTCTTGGTATAATACATATTTTTTCAACTATTTCCTTCAACGAATTTGGAATATCATCGGATTCCATATCAGTAACAATAAATTTAGGTGTAATTATCTGGATATTTTCACTTATCATCTTACATGAAATGCTTCATTTGATGTTCATACCCAACTTTATTAAATCCAAGAATACGTTTATTGGACTTACTCTATTTGGCGGTTATGTACTAACGGAAGAAAAAATCTCAAAGTCAAGGTATATAGTAGTCACTATTGCCCCATTCGTTATTATTTCAATTATATTGCCAATTGTTTTAGGTCTAATTGGAATCTTTACAACTACATTGAAGGTTCTCATATTGCTAAATGCTATGGCATCTTCAGTGGATCTACTTAATGTCGTTCTTTTAGTTACACAAGTACCAGGAAGGACAATTTTAACAAATAACGGAACAAAGACTTATTGGAAAAGGACGACGTAATTTATAGAAGGAGTATATTTATGAATAAAACAGAAAAAGAGAAGATGTTGGGTGGCGGACTTTACAAACCTGATGATTCTGAATTGGTAAGAGAAAAATTGAAGGCCAGAAGGTTAGTAAGATTATATAATGAATCAAATGAAACGGAGGAAAACAAACGGACCGAATTAATAAAAGAACTATTCGGTTCAACCGGAAACAGCTTATTTATAGAGCCAACGTTTCGTTGTGATTATGGTTACAATATTCATGT
Organism: Virgibacillus sp. JSM 102003; assembly: GCF_041949995.1. Lineage (NCBI taxonomy): Bacteria > Bacillati > Bacillota > Bacilli > Caryophanales > Bacillaceae > Virgibacillus > Virgibacillus sp. JSM 102003. Next base: position 8,826 of record NZ_JBHFQH010000015.1, on the reverse strand, counting down.
TGGCGAGAATTTTTATGCTAACTTTGACTGTGTATTTTTGGATGTCTGCGAAATTCGAATAGGTGACAACTGCTTTATTGCGCCAGGTGTACATATTTATACAGCAACCCATCCGTTAAATGCCAATGAAAGAATATCAGGTGTAGAATATGGCATACCAGTAAAAATCGGTCACAATGTCTGGATTGGCGGAGGAGCTATTATAAACCCTGGAGTTAAAATAGGCGATAATGTTGTTGTCGCTTCAGGAGCAGTAGTTACAAAAGATGTTCCAGATAATGTTGTGGTTGGTGGAAATCCTGCGAAGGCAATAAAGGAAAATGAAAATTAAAGTAACTAATCTAATTGCAGTTATTAAAAGCAATTAAAGGTGGTAAATACAATGAATCTGGAAAAAAAGCGACTTTATTTTCAAATGGCTATAGGTAACTTGGGAATGCTCCTTTTAGGACTGGCTATGCTGCGGTATTTATCGGAATTTCATGACTCATTAGGACAAGGACTGGTTTTGTTTGGCTTAATCTTCGTATTAATCTATCTGAGGTTTTTAGAAGATAAGGCAGGGGTTACCAGAAGAGAATCGAATTTAAGTAAAATAATCTTGGTAGCAATATTTTTAATTGCACCGTTCTTATTACTGTTTTAGTTTTTTAATAGATAAAAAGAATAGCACAATAGGTGAGGGTTGAAAGGATATTGTCATAACCGATTATTATAAAAAGCAGGGAAAAATATTCTTATATAGAATAGATATTTAAAAGAATATAATAAAAATCAACAATTTATGAAAAGAAAGGAGAGTAAAGCGATGGAAAAAGTTAACCCCATCACATTTACTGGCAAGAGAGAAATAAGTGAAAAGAAATTAGTCGGCTTTCGTGTGGTTTGTGAGGATATGACAGGTTATGGTCAAGAGATTCCTAAAGCATCTATGTCATTAGATCGACGTAAAGATGAGATAAAGCAACTAGTTGACCCAGTTAAACTTATTGGTGCATTTAAAGCTTCCGAAACTTCAGAAGAGGACGACGGGTACTGGGTTTGTTATGAGGTACATGACTTTGAGGCTATTCCTGACGGGATGGTTAGTCTAGTTGTTCCTGAACAGAAATATGCAGTCCTGCATTTTAAAGGTCATGCTTCAGAAATTTTCCAAGTATATACTCATTTGCACCAATGGATTGAGGAGAATGGATATAAAAGAGTGCCTGATAAGTGGACATTAGAAATTTATTCTAAATGGACTGAAAATGAGGATAATGTGGATCTATGTGATCCTATTGGTTAACAGGCTTTACCTAGAGTTTTTATTAGGTACCTTATGAGAACAGCGGTAAACGGAAGGTGCAGATAGAATTTTTGTAATGGCATAGGAACTTATAAAGATCCAGGTGGGTATATGTTGTTGGCAGTGAAAATTAATATATAATCTTATAACTTAATTTGATTCGAAGCGGAGCGATAAGATGAATTATGAAATTGCAAAAATCCCGGCGTATCGGGCAGTAGGATTAAAATGGGAGGGTACATTCTCTGAAATTGTACCTAATTTAAAAAATGTTATTCAACAAATGGAAGACCGGGCAGGTGAGGTGGATGGTAAGGTTAATCCAAATGTCCAGTTAGGTCTGTCTTATCATGTGATTGAAAATGGTTTTCGGCATTACGCGGCATATGAAGTGAGTGAGGAGCAGGAAATACCTGATGGAATGATTGAAATCAAGGTTCCTGAATGTACCTACGTGAAGACGACGCATAACAAAGGGGAAGAAATATCTAAGACTTATACAGATTTGCATAAATGGTTATTTAATAGTGACTATACAGCATATAGAGAAGCTGATGTTGATTACTATGATCCTTATATGCCAATTAAACATGAACATTATCCAGTTGATCGTGATCCGAATGATCCACATTTTGATATTTATATTCCAATTGTTAAAAAAATCAACTAACTGCATGGCAGGTGCAAGATCAAAGTTTAATTTATGTTCAACAATAGGATCATTATGTTGAATTAGCAATCGGGAAGAAGTCCTTTTTATTTATGTTTGATAAACTATCAAGTGTGTTGGGAAACAATAGCGAAAGGAGATATTTGCATGAATCATAATGACAATACCTCTGCACTGCCAACGGTGGTCGACCGGGCCACCTGGCAGGCTAAACTGGATGAATTACGAATCCGGGAGAAGGCACACACCCGAGAAGGTGACGCAATTGCAGCGGCCCGACGACGGCTGCCGATGGTCGAGGTGGACTCGACCATCCCGCTGATCGGCCCGGATGGCCCGGTCACGCTGTTGGAGACGTTCGAGGGCCGCAGCCAGCTGGTTGTGTACTACCACATGTGGCACACCGGCAGACCCGCTGCGGAGCAGTGCGAGGGCTGCACCTTCTCCACGACCCACATCAATGAGCTGTCCTATCTGAATTCACGAGACGTGAGCTACGCGACTTTCTGTCAGGGGCCGTACGAGGAGAGCTCGCGGTATCGCGACTTCATGGGCTGGACGATTCCCTGGTATTCGGTGCCCCAGAACGCCGTGGACCAATTAATCGCAGACCGGCACTTCGGCATCCTGGTCAGTTATCTTCGGGACGGTGATAAGGTTTACGAGACCTACTGGACTACCGGCCGCGGCAACGAATTGATGGCACCGTCGTACGGATTGTTGGATCTGACTGTCTACGGCCGGCAAGAGTTCTGGGAAGATTCGCCCGAGGGTTGGCCTCAGCATTGGGGCTCTAAAGGTGGTCAGTTTCAGCTGGACGGCCGCCCGACCGCACAATGGTCTCGGCTTGAGGCCGGACACTCCGACGACCTCAAGACCAGTTCCACCGCCACCGATCGACACTGCTGCCAAGACAAGCCGTGATAGGGGATTCCTTTGGGATAAATGAAAATTAAAATATTGCGTGACAAAAAAGTCCTCCAGATGGTTGTTTCAGGCACAATAAGCTATATAACACGATTGAAGTCATAAGCAACCTCCTTAATTTTCTTTTATTCAATTATCGGGGCGCGTTTATTAAAAATTAGAGAACATCCAATTTTATGGAACTTCTATTTTTACGTTTAATAGAAGCATTGAACTGCAATTAATGAAAAAGGACTACCCCTAATTTGCTGGTAGTCCCTCTTTTATGCAGTTAAAAAACCACCATGGCTGCTGAGTGCGCACCCCCCATCTATCATGAAAATCATTTTTCATATAGAAAACTTGAGGTTGTGCGGACACCAGGGACCTTATTTGGCAGAAATCCACGAAAATAGTGGTGTTTGCGGACACCAGGGACCTTAATTCACATAAATACAGTCAAATAACCATTTTTTATTTGAAATAAGCGCTTCTGTGTCCGGATAACTTCGAGAAGATTACTTTTAGATAGAAATAGCGTCCCCTGTGTCCACTAAAATTAAGTTAGAGAGGTAGTTTTCATACAAACTATGGCATAGCGATACCCCAAGCTCTCTAATCTAGAACACTTTAGTTGTCCAGTCTTCACAATTCCAAACGTCAGTAACGATGTCTTGGTAAAATTCCGGTTCGTGTGAGATCAGTAGTACACTGCCTTTATAATCTTTCAATGCGCGTTTTAGCTCTGCCTTTGCGTCAACGTCCAAGTGATTTGTGGGCTCGTCGAGTATAAGCAGGTTGGTTTCTTTATTAATTAACTTACATAGACGAACTTTTGCCTTTTCGCCTCCGCTTAATACACGCACTTTACTTTCGATATGCTTTTTGGTAAGTCCGCATCTGGCTAGAGAACTGCGCACTTCATGCTGTGTGAAATGAGGGAATTCATCCCATATTTCATCGATACACGTTTTATCGGTGGTCTCTTTTAATTCCTGTTCGAAATAGCCGATATGAAGATGGTCTCCTAATTGGACAGAGCCGGAAACAGGTGTGATTTCACCCAAAATACTTCGTAATAGGGTTGTTTTACCGATTCCATTTGCTCCTGACAATGCTAATTTCTGACCACGTTCCATTACTAAGTCAAGAGGTCTTGAAAGAGGTTCATCATATCCTATAACGAGATCCTTCGTTTCGAACAAGTATCTTCCAGCTGTCCGTGCTTCTTTAAAATGGAACTTAGGTTTTGGTTTTTCAGAATCCAACTCAATAACATCCATCTTATCGAGTTTCTTTTGCCGTGATGTTGCCAGTTTACTTGTTGCTGCATTTGCTTTGTTTTTCGCTACGAAAGTTTTCAAACTGGAAATTTCCTTTTGCTGCTTATTATAAGCAGATTCGAGCTGCTGTTTTTTCATTTCATATACACGAAGAAATTCATTATAATCTCCCGGATAACGCGTTAGCTGCTGATTTTCCATGTGATAGATCAAGTTAACGACACTATTTAAAAATGGTACGTCATGTGAAATCAGAATAAAAGCATGGTCATATTCCAGTAAATATTTCCTTAGCCATTCGATATGCTCAACATCGAGAAAGTTTGTAGGCTCATCAAGCAATAATATATCTGGTTTTTCTAAAAGCAGCTTGGCAAGCAAGACCTTTGTCCGCTGACCGCCACTCAATTCATCAACATCGCGTTCTAAACCAATTTCGTCTAACCCAAGACCATTCGCGACCTCTTCAACTTTGGCATCAATGATGTAGAAATCGTTGCTTGTTAGAGAATCCTGAAGTCGACCTGTTTCTTCAAGCAACTCTTCTAGCTCATCAGGCCCAACTTCGCCCATTTTGGCAAAAAGTTCGTTCATCTCTGCTTCCATATCAAAAAGATATTGAAAAGCTGTCCTGAGCACATCACGCATTGTCATTCCTTTACTTAAATCTGCGTTCTGGTCTAAATAGCCAATTCGAGCGTGCTTGGACCAGGTAATTGTTCCCGCATCAGGCTCCAATTTACCTGTAATTATATTCATAAAGGAGGACTTACCTTCACCATTGGCACCAATGAGCCCGATATGTTCTCCTTTTAACAAACGAAATGAAACATCTTCAAATATAGCTCGGTCTCCGAAACCGTGAGTCAAATCTTTAACTGTGAGTAAGCTCATGTAAAACACCTTTTCCTTCTATAAGTTCCGATTATTCATTATAAAGGTCTTTGGCAAAAAGTGATAGGGTTATAGCGGATTTCCTGAAATGAATGGTCAAAAAATTAACCCATACATTTCTTTATCAATATTTCTATACGTTTGAATAGGCTATAAGTAAATGTTGGGGGTGTGTTGTATGATTCAAATAGCAGGGAAACCTTTTTTGCAAAGCGATATGTGGCATATTGGTAATGATGAAAAAATGATTATTCATATGATGAATGAATCCTCGGTTGTTTATTCGTATCAATCCCGAGATGAACTGGCATTTGAACTCAAATTGCGAAAGAACATTATGCTGGGTGCAAGGGCAATGAATCAAAGCAAGGCACGATTCGCAGTATTTGAAGACTCACGCTGTAACCCTCAATACTGGCATTTAACACCAGTAGGAGGATTTCAGCTTAGGCAAGGAGTAGAACCATCTGAAGCAATTAGAGATATTTACAGAAATAGTTCTCTATATGCGTTTGAATGTGCAGGGGCAATGCTCATCATTTATTATCATGCGGTCTTAAATGTTATCGGCGAATTATCTTTTAATAAATTATTCCCAGACATCTATATATACAGCTGGCATTCTGATACAGATCTTGGGTTAACAAACTACTATTCCGAAAAATTCATACCTGGAGATGTAGTTTATTTTATCAATCCCGATTTTGATCCAAGAGCCTCTTATTCAAGAGGAGAAAATGCTGTTGTTCTTGGGAATGGACTTTATTTTGGACATGGACCAGGAATCCTGACAGAAAGAAAAATGATTCGGAAATTGAACAGTCGAAGAAAACCAAGGGCTAAACAATCGGCCTATTTAACAAATTTAATCATAAGGCCTTCTTTTAAAGATTTGGCAAAATATGCACTACAATCACGATATCACTCAGTTCGTAAACCTCAATCTGTTATTATGCAGCACAATGAAAGTTCCATTCCATTTGACCGTTACAGGTATATGTTGAGCAGATTCTAACGAACAAAAGCCCAAGCGCCTGTTCAGCGCCGTATGGACTGGACTGACCCGTGTGAGATAAAGGATACACGAAGAGCGTAAGCGATTCGATGTTGACTTATCGTAGACACAGGGAGGGAAGTCCACTAGGCGCTAGGCGCTGGAGCTGGACGTCGCTGATTCGGAAGTCCAGTTACCCACAGCACTTAAAATTTATAACTTCCTGTGCAATTATAAAGCAGAGCTTCAGCAGCTCTGCCTTATTAATTTGCTATGGAATTTTTATGTTGTGATTTATACTTGTACATTCTATCATCGGCAATTTTTAAGTAATGATCTATGTTCAGCTTTTCAGGTTGTTCAACTAAGGGTAAGTTTATCGTTCCATATGAAAGTGACACATTGGAATTGAAATTACTTATTTCATTATTTAATCTCGCTCCAATTTCCTCAGCATTTTCCTCACTGCAATTAGGGAAGATGATAACAAATTCATCCCCACCGAAACGAAATACGCTATCAAAATTAGATCTGACTTTCGTAACGCTTTGAGAAAAGTGTTCCAACAATCTGTCTCCTTCTTGATGTCCATAATCATCATTTATTTTTTTAAGGTTGTTTAAGTCAATCAGCATTAATGTAATAGGGTGGCAGGTTCGGTAGGCTTTTGTCATTTCCTTTATGATATAGTTGTAAAAATATCTGCGGTTGTAAAGTCCTGTAAGCGGATCTGTAATACTTTGCTTTTTAAGCATTTCATTTTGTTTATGTACATAGCCTTCAGAGAAGGAATTTTGTCTGGTGTTTGTTAATTCAAAGAACCGTTCAATAATTATAGATGTACTTGGCTGTATCCTATATTTACTTAGAGCATCGAGCATGTTACGAATAGAACACATACGAGTGCTATGTGTCAGTTGTAAAATTAGCTCGACAGTAAAATAATTGGTTTCTGCAAATGTTATTCCTAAGTCGAAAGCTTCTTTATTAGACGTCTTTATGAAGCTTTGATATTCATCTTCTGGTAAAAAGAATGCCTCACAATGTCTGGTAAATGTATCAGCTAATTCATTCAGGTAGTTTGGGGAGTTATGAAAAAACAAGTTAAATTCATCAATAGATTTCATTTCATCGTGGTGTTCCTTGAGTATTGCTGATATAACCTCTACTAAAAGAGGATAGTATTCAGCTTTTAACGCACTATAATTCATATATTATTCACTACCTTTTCTGGAAAAGTATGTAATTTAATTATACTATACTAAATTGCATAATACTTCAATCATATGGAGACAGAACAGCTTGGAAAAGTATTTTGAAAACGATGTTGACTTTTATTTCCCTGGCCACTAAACTTCATTAAGTGTTTATTTTTCGTACTGATTGGAGTGTCTTGCTAATGTATCAACTATATAAATTTGCCGTGCTTTTTGTATTTTCCATTATATTAGGTTTTTCATTTAATATGTTTCTGCTTCCTCATGAAGTACTATCAGGTGGCGTTACAGGTCTTGCAATGATCTTTGGACTGCTGTCTCCGATAAATTCTGGTATTTGGCTTGTCATTTTGAACATTCCGGTATTCATTATCGGCTGGATGAGATTAGGGAAGCAATTTATTCTGAACAGTGTATTTTCTGTTTTTATCACTTCAGTTTCGATGCAGTATATCCCTGTCGTAAAGGTAACGGATGATGCATTACTCTCTGCAGTCTTTGGTGGTGTCATTGTAGGTGTAGGTATTGGCTTCATTGTAAGATTTTATGGATCAACTGGAGGAGCTGATATCATTGGACTAGTTGTCACCCAAAAACACGATATTCCTTTGGGCGGGTTAATTTTCGGTTTAAATAGTATTGTTGTGTTTATCTCCGGGTTTTTCTTTTCCTGGGATCTGGCATTATATACAATGGCGTCCATATATATTACCGGAATCGTTATCGACCGCATTCACACTCGCCATATAAAGTTAAATCTGATGGTAGTAACCAATCAGGGAGATGCGCTTAAGAATGAGCTTATCGCAAATTTGATCCGGGGTATTACCATTATGAACGGGTATGGTGCCTATTCTAATAATGAAAATAAAGTACTCTATACAGTTATTACCCGTTATGAACTGGCATTAGTAAAGTCACTAATTAAAAAAGTTGACCCAAAAGCGTTTGTTAGTATCAGTGAAACTGCTGAAGTGTTAGGAAACTTCAGGAAATCGTAAAGTTCAGAAAAAAACCCAAAAGTATATGTAAATGACTATCAAATTAGTATTGGTAGTCATTTTTTAGTAGAAGTTGGATAATGAACAACTTTTAATATTGAATGGGGGAATTCTGAATATTTTGTGTTAAAATGTACACAGAGACTTTGAGAAAGTATACGTGAAGTGATGGAGCTCCATCGACATGAATCCTCGTTCCGCTAAATGGAAGAAAAGTGGCTTAAAAAGGGGTGAAGCGGATCCTCGTTCCGTGAGCGTCCGAGCAAGGGCGTACAATTTGGCAGGTGATACTCCTGCTTGGTAAGACTTCAGCCAAGTCGTCAATACCGAGTCTTGGGCTACCTGCAGAGATGCATGGTGCTAAGCGTAGACAGGGAGGTTAATAGGCCTGAAAGTGATAGAGCCTCGAAATGGGATACATCGGGAAGGTTGACGGTGTGCGGAAACTGGAAAACAACATTCCATGTAGCGTGAAAATGGCGAGCTAGGTGGAACTTCCCCGGGGTCAGTGAGCCAGGCATGTTAACAGTAGATTGTGCGGCAACTCGGGAGACCCTGTTAGCTCTTTTGTGG